>NZ_JAMXSE010000037.1:0-36080 GCF_024124685.1 Pseudoalteromonas sp. OANN1 | reverse complement strand
TCTAAATTTGTTTGCGTCATCTAGCGAACTAGAATCTGCTGTTAGAACTCAATCTGTACGAGTGCCCACACAGATGATTGCTTCATATTTTTAAAGAACATTTCGAAACATTTCGTTGTTTCGAGGGGTGTGCATTCTAAGCATTCCCTATTTTTTGTCAACACTTAATTTTGAATTTCTTTAGAAGTTTTCTTCCAAGCTCTCAAAGCTAAGTTTTACTTGACTACCAACTCGTTGGCTTATTACTTTTCAGCGTTGCTCCCCGTGTCGGTGGATGCGCATTATAGGGATATCCGATTTTAGTGCAACCCCTTTTTTCATTAAAACTTATAAAAAATATTTGTTCGAACAAAAAAACAAACTAAACACGTCAAAACAGTATGTTTTTAACTCAAAAAGATCGAATTGAAGTCACGCGAGTCTACATAAACTTTAAGCATCACTAAGGAACAACTGAACAAATGGCGTTATATAACATCTGTTAGCATATCAACTTACCTACTTACATATAGAACTCGAAACAAAACCAGATCAATTCTTCTTTATGTAGAAAAGGTGTACGTAAATTATGTGGAAGTGAAAATGCAAAGCTACTACGAAGCAGTAAGTCTATCCAATAAGCAGGACTAGATACCAAAATGATACCTTTTATCGAAAATATGAATTTAGGTGCGTTTATAAAGGCATTGAATACTAACTTTCGATTCTTCTTATTATTGGCTAGTAGCTATAATAATGATTCTGGGATCTAAAGAAACAATGTTTAAGTAAAAGAAGATGTGGATAAATCAGTAACAGTGAAGTTTTTGGATAATAAAAAGGTAAATAAGTGGGATATTAAGAACAAGGAGAATATGCGATATGGAGGCGGAACCCGGAGTCGAACCGAGGTAGACGGATTTGCAATCCGCTGCATGGCCACTCTGCCATTCCGCCATGAAGAATATTGGAGCGAGTAACGAGGTTCGAACTCGTGACCTCGACCTTGGCAAGGTCGCGCTCTACCAGCTGAGCTATACTCGCATTCCATTTTTCACACTGGTAAATTCTATATGTGAAAAATAAATGGTGCCCGGGGCCGGACTTGAACCGGCACGCTGTTACCAGCGAGGGATTTTAAATCCCTTGTGTCTACCAATTCCACCACCCGGGCATCGGGTGTGAAAGCAAAAATTGGAGCGAGTAACGAGGTTCGAACTCGTGACCTCGACCTTGGCAAGGTCGCGCTCTACCAGCTGAGCTATACTCGCGTTCCGTTTTGTATATAAAAACCATTTAGATTTGTTACATACAAATCCCGATATAAATGGTGCCCGGGGCCGGACTTGAACCGGCACGCTGTTACCAGCGAGGGATTTTAAATCCCTTGTGTCTACCAATTCCACCACCCGGGCATCGGGCTTGCTTTCGCATGTGGATATGTTGAGAAATGGAGGCGGAACCCGGAGTCGAACCGAGGTAGACGGATTTGCAATCCGCTGCATGGCCACTCTGCCATTCCGCCGCAAATTTGGAGCGAGTAACGAGGTTCGAACTCGTGACCTCGACCTTGGCAAGGTCGCGCTCTACCAGCTGAGCTATACTCGCGTTCCATTATTTAAATCCACTTATTTACTAAGCTTCTTTAAACTTTAACTTGCTAGGTGATGCTATCTAAATTTCATTTAGATGACATACTGCCCTCTCAACACGGACGCATTCTACAGAAGTTCTGGAACGCGTCAACATAAAAAATGAATGTTTTGAATCGTTTGCTCAAAATTTATCTAAACCGCTGGGTTTATAATCATTTCAAGTCAAGAATTAGTCAATTCTCCTTTTGCAGCATAGAGATACTGGATCATAGAAACTAATGTTAGCAATGTCGCGATAGCTAAAAGTGCGTAACTTAGCATTGTCATCCAATCTGATAATTGCCAAATCAAACCTATAATAGCTAACATCTGTGCAGCTGTTTTGAATTTACCCAGCCAAGATACAGCAACACTACCTCTTTTACCTTGTTCAGCCATCCATTCACGCAACGCAGAAATAACTATTTCTCTACTAATAATGACAACAGCAGAAATAGTAATGAAATAATTATCATAATGTGTAGCAAGTATCACTAAAGCAACACTGACCATCACCTTGTCGGCAACAGGATCTAAAAAAGCACCAAATGGTGTTGACTGTTCCAACTTACGCGCAAGATAGCCATCGAGGATATCGGTAACAGAAGCTAACCAGAAAATAAAAGCGGCGGCAAAAAACGCCCATGAATAAGGAAGATAAAAAACGACTGCAAACACGGGAATGAGTAGCAATCTAAATGTTGTGAGCGTATTTGGAATATTCCACATAACTACTTGGTATTGTCTTTTTTTCTATGTTCGCATGATTGCTTAAGCTTTGTCATGCAAATGATTAAATATCTTTTCAGCCATTTCAGGGCTGATCCCAGGAACTTGCTTTAATTGATGTATATTTGCAGATTTAACTCCCTGCATGCCTCCTAAAAACTTAAGTAGTGCCTGACGTCTTTTCTGACCTACGCCTTCAATCTCTTCAAGCACAGATTGCGTTCTTTGTTTTTGTCTTTTATTACGATGCCCTGCAATTGCAAAGCGATGTGATTCGTCGCGGATATGCTGGATAAGGTGTAATGCAGGTGAATCACTTTCGACATTCACCGTTTTACGACCACCATCTATAAGCAATGTTTCTAATCCTGGCTTTCGGCTTGTGCCTTTTGCAACCCCTATCAGTATCGGCATTTTACTGAGTTGCCAATCAGCAAAGAAAGATTCTGCCCTACCTAACTGCCCCTTACCACCATCAATAAAAATAATATCGGGTACTTTCGCTTCATCCGACATTTTGCCGTAGCGCTTATTTAATGCAAAATCCATCGCTGCGTAATCATCCCCTGGGGTGATCCCAGTGACGTTATATCTGCGATACTCTCTATTGTTTGGCCCTTGACCATCGAATACGACACACGATGCAACCGTGTTTTCTCCCATGGTATGGCTGATATCAAAACACTCCATTCTTTGAATGTCTGAAAGCCCTAGCACTGCTTTTAGTTTGGCATATCGTTTGGTGATTGAGTCTTGTGCACTTTGTTTAACTTCAATACTGTTTTGCGCATTTTTATTTGCCAATGCAAGATATTGGGCTCGCTCACCGCGAACATTAAACTTGAAATTAACTTTGCGCTTCGAAACTTGAGTCAGCGCGGCTTCTAATGCACTTCCCTCTTCTATCTCGAATGGCAATACAATTTCTTTAGCAATTCTAGAGTGGTTACCCGTTGATATGTAATACTGTCCAAGGAAAGAAGTTAGCACTTCATCTGCGCCAGAATCTTTTGGTACTTTTGGAAAATGTGTTTTCGTCCCAAGTACCTTATGTTCTCTTATCATCAGTACATGAATGGCCACTAAACCGTTCTTCTGCTCATAACCAATGACATCAAGCTCTGCGAAGTTTCCTGCAATGGACTGCTGTTCTTGCATTTGCCTTAATAAAGCAATTTGATCTCTATGTTTTGCCGCTTTCTCAAAATCCAAAGACATACTAGCGGTTTCCATTCGTTCCACCAGCGCTGAGATAACGTCCTGAGAGCGTCCCGTCAAAAACTGTCGAACCATGGCTACTTGTTCTTGGTATTCTTCGTCGCTTACCTTGCCAACGCATGGTCCTGAACATCTTTTTAACTGATACTGCAAACAAGGTCGGCTGCGTGCGCGGTAATACGCATCTTCGCATTGCCTAACGGGGAAGATCTTCTGCATTAACCTCAGACTTTCCGATACTGCAGCACTGCTAGGGAAAGGACCAAAATACTCGCCTTTTTGTTTTCTACTACCACGATGAAATGCAAGTCTTGGATGTTGATGGGCGCTCAGGAAAATATATGGATAACTTTTATCATCTCTTAAGAGGATGTTATATCTCGGCTGATATTTCTTAATTAAGTTATTTTCTAAAAGCAGCGCTTCGGTTTCGGTATTCGTTAACGTTACTTCAATATGGTCAATATTACTGACCAATACTCGCGTTTTACTATCTGTGATATTTGAACGGAAGTAGCTAGAAACTCGCTTTTTTAGGTTTTTTGCTTTACCAACATAAATAACCTGGTCGTCCACATCGTACATGCGGTACACACCAGGTTCTGTTGTTAATGTCTTGAGGAAAGGTTTGTAGTCAAATTCAGTCATTTAAAAAGAACTTAATGACTGCTATCTATATCGATCATTTTATGGCGAATCGCCAAGTGGGTTAATTCCACATCACCGCTCACATTGAGCTTTTCAAACATGCGATAGCGATAACTATTTACCGTCTTAGAGCTTAGGTTCAAGCGATCTGCAATATTTTGTGCTTTCTCACCTTTAGTGATCATGAGCATGATCTGCAATTCTCTTTCCGATAGCGATTGGAAAGGGTTTTCGTCATTGCGGCCACTAAATTGCGCAAGGGCAATTTGCTGAGCAATTTCTGGCGCAATATAACGTTGACCAGCATTAACCGCACGTATTGCATTGATCATTTCATCAGGGCCAGCACCTTTTGTTAGGTAACCATGCGCACCAATTTGCATTACCTTGCTTGGAAAAGGATCTTCACAATGCACGGTAAGCACAATAACTTTTACATCAGGACAGTAACGGCAAATCTTTTTGGTCGCTTCCAATCCACCAATACCAGGCATGTTCATGTCCATTAGCACAATGTCAGGCTCACTTTGGCGACAAAAGGTTACGGCTTCCTCACCGGTTTTGGCTTCTCCTACCACTTTAAAGCCACGCACATCATCTAAAATGCGTTTTATGCCAGTCCTGACAAGTTCATGATCATCAACTAAAAGCACATTAATCAATGGCACACCCTCTACATATATATTGGTAAAAGGAGCGAAGCAACCAACAGCCTCGCTTCCAGATGTTTGAGATTACCACATATTTTTTAAAAGCATAACGATAGAAACAAGAGAAAAATACAATTTTGATATGAATTAACCAAATAGTTAATTAATGGAAGAAGCTGGTTGATTATAATTTCACCGCTTTGTGATTTTAAAGGCAGCCGCTACGGCATTTTAGCCATAGCGACTTATAGTAGATTTATTTTTATATGACTCAGCTTTGCTTTGAAAATTGATCGACCCAAAGTGCAATCACACCATCACCAGTTACATTACATGCTGTGCCAAAACTATCTTGCGCTAAATATAAAGCAATCATCAATGCCACTGCGCCCTCATTAAAACCAAGCATACTGGTCAATAGCCCAAGCGCAGACATAACCGCTCCACCCGGCGCACCAGGAGCCGCAATCATTACTACACCAAGCATAAAGATGAATGGCAACATTTCCGACAATGAAGGTACAACCATCTCAGGAGAAAGCAGCATCACAGCCATTGCGCAAGTCACTATGGTAATAGTCGACCCTGACAAATGGATGGTGGCACAAAGTGGTACGGTAAAATTGGCAACCTCTTCGTTAACATTATTAGATTTACTTGCACGAAGAGACACTGGAATAGTTGCCGCGCTCGACATAGTACCAATCGCAGTAAAATACGCAGGTAGCATATTTTTGATTAATTCCAATGGATTTCTACCAAGTAACAGGCCGCTTACCACAAACAAAGTGCTTAGCCATAGCCAATGCATAATAATCGCGGCAAGCAATACCACGCCAAACGTACTCAGGGTGTCGAATACCGTACCTGTTACCGCCATTTCAGCAAAAACACCGGCAATGTAAAGTGGTAATATTGGAATAATGACTTTCGCAAGCAGTGCATCTACCACATCTCTCGCTTCGTCAGTGACGCCTTTAAGTTTAGTTAAACCACACTGACTCATCCCAATACCAAAGATAAATGCAGTTGCAAGTGCCGTCATCACTCCCATCAGCGGAGGGATCTCGATATTAACAAAGCTCTTAAGATGAGATTCTTCCACGGCTTGATAAGCAACACCACCGTCAAAAAATGGAATGAAAGCATTAACTAATAGAAATGCTAACGTGCCAGCAATAATGGTTGACCCATAAGCAAAGCCGACTGTCTTACCAAGCAAGTGGCCCGATCCCTTTGGTAAACCTGCTATACCTGAAGCAATAAAAAGCAGGATTATCAGAGGAATAGTAAAGCTGATAAGTTGCCCTATGATCACCTTGAAGGTGTATAAGAGCTCAACTAACACAGTCGGCAAGTACAGACCCGCCAACATACCAGCGACGATACCCGCCACTAGCTTCAATATAAGAGACATAGTTACTTCCTAGCAGATTTTCAAAGGCGTTGTTGTAACATGTTTTTGACCATCTTTGCTATTAATTCGATGGAGATAAATCGATTTGTACATTTTATGTATACATATTCGCCACCTAACGTAAATAATTGCAACTTGACGAAAATAAATTGTTTCAGCTCATTGCATATTATCTAATACTGACAAAAGTCTCTGTATAATAATTAAATTCATGCTTAAAGCTGTAACCTACTCTTTTGTCGTACTTAGTCTATCTAGCCAAACATGGGCACTAGACCCAAATAAAATCCCATTTATCGATAGCTCTGCAAAAATTGATGGTGTACTTGAAGCCGATATTTGGCAACGTGCATTAGAAATAGATATCAACAACATCACTTGGCCATACGAGAACCAATCAAGTCCAGTACAAACTAAGGCCTACGTATATGAGAATGGTCAATCTTTATTTATTGCTTTTGATGCAAAGGACCCTAATCCTGAGTTGATCCGCGCATTTTATCGTGACCGTGACCGCGCCTGGGAAGATGATCTTGTCGGCATTAAAATTGATTCATTTAACAACGCCCAAAGCGCTTATCAGTTTTTCATCAATCCACTAGGTGTACAACAAGACTCAATTGAAAACGAACTCACTAAAAGTGAGAATGGTTCTTGGAATGGGATCTGGGATAGCGTCGGAAAGATCAATAAAGATGGTTATGTTGTTGAAGTTGAAATCCCACTTCGTGTATTAAATTTTAACGACTCCCTTGAGAGCAAAACCATGGCTTTAGAGTTTCTGCGTTTTTATCCAAGAAATGAAAGGTTGCGTATCTCCAGCATGCAATTGCGACATGCAAATTCTTGCTGGATCTGTCAGATGCCAAAATATCAAGGATTTGCTAAGGCTAAGCAAGGTAGTAACTTTGCCGTTATTCCAACACTTGTCACCAATAGGCAAGAATCTCGCGACATTAATGATGGTATCGCAGAGCCGTGGCAAGCCGACAATAATGTCGAGCCGGGTTTAGACGTAAAGTGGGCTATCACACCAGACACGACGCTAAACGCAACACTAAACCCTGATTTCTCACAAGTTGAAGCTGACACAGGACAATTGAGCGTCAACAATAGCTTTAGCCTATTTTTCCCTGAAAAACGGGCGTTCTTTTTAGATAATTCCGATTACTTTTCTTCTCACCTTAACCTTATTCATACTCGGAACATTTCAGCACCCGATTATGGCGTCAAGCTTACCGGTAATAAAAACGGTCACACTTTTGCAGGATTTATTGCCAACG
Organism: Pseudoalteromonas sp. OANN1; assembly: GCF_024124685.1. Taxonomy (NCBI): domain Bacteria; kingdom Pseudomonadati; phylum Pseudomonadota; class Gammaproteobacteria; order Alteromonadales; family Pseudoalteromonadaceae; genus Pseudoalteromonas; species Pseudoalteromonas sp. OANN1. Next base: position 28,522 of record NZ_JAMXSE010000037.1, on the reverse strand, counting down.
ATGAAAGACTCAATGTCGTTGTTCCTGGAAATTTAGGCTCGAGCGTTGTCTCATTAGAGAGAAAAAGCCAAAACATGGCACTTAGATACCGTCATGACATAAACAAAACCTTGTCTGTAGGCGTGACATCGACGACCAGGCAAAGCGACGACTATCGCAACCAAGTTGCGAGTATAGACGCCAAATACAAGCCAACAGATAACGATACCCTACAAGTGCAGTTAATTGGTTCAGATACAAACTATGATAGCGCTTTTGTTGAATCGTTATGTGATAACACGCTCGCTGAGTGCGACCTAAACGAAAGCGTACTCAGAGTGATTGACGAAGATGACCGCGGTGCTGGCTATTACGTTAATTATGAGCACAATCGCAAGCATTGGAAGGCATTTACCAGTTATCAAGCTCGCGATGCCGCACTTAGAACCGATATGGGCTTTATCACTCAGGTCGACTTTAATAAATTTCTTTTTGGCGGTGAGTACCGTTGGTATGGCGATGACAACAACTGGTGGAACCGTGCACGTTGGTACGCCGACTGGGATATTTCCCACAACGAGCAAGGCGAGTTATTAGAAAAAGAAGTGCAAACCAACTTTGCAGTTGACGGCCCATTGCAAAGCTTTCTTGATTTCGGTGTTGAACATAGAAAACGCACTGGACTGCGACATGATGAAACCCGCCTTGCGATTGACGGCAATACCGATCTATTTACCGAGAATTCACAGTGGACCTATATGGAGTTCAAGCCAATGGCCGGCGTTTTCGCAGGCTTGAACTTAAGTAAAGGAAACCGCGTTGATCTTGCAAACAACCGTCTTGGTGATTTGTACTTCGCCCGCCCAGTTATTAACGTCAATCTTGGCAAACATTTTGAAGTTAGATTGCGCCATACATTCGAAAAAATGAAAGCGAATGGCGCAAAAGTTTATACCGCAAATCTGAGCGATATACGCCTGACTTACCAATTTAACATTAATAGCTATCTGAGATTGGCAATCATCAACACGGATATTTCGAGAAACCAGAGCAATTATAATGACGATGTTGATGCGACTTATAAAAGCATCAGTACCCAACTGCTCTATTCCTACAAACTAAACCCACAAACCGTTTTCTTTGCAGGCTATTCCGATCATGGTTATCAAGACGATGATTTGTCAAAGATAACTAAAGACGAAAAGACGGTATTTATGAAGTTCAGTTATGCCTGGTTGATTTAAATATCAATATTTAAATAACTATTGGCTATAAGCAAATTTGATATATCTTATAGCCAATCTTTCCTTTCGTTTTGCGAAATGCGCAGTAAAGTGATGGAATACAAGCAAACCTAGATTAGGGAACACAAATGACTAAAGTATATGCAGATAACAGTCTAACTATCGGTAATACACCGTTGGTTAAAATCAATCGCGTTTCTGGCGGCAATGTTTACGCAAAAGTGGAAGCGCGTAACCCAAGCTTCAGCGTTAAATGCCGTATTGGTGCATCTATGATCTGGGAAGCTGAAAAAGCGGGCCTTCTTAGCGAAGGTAAAGAACTTATTGAACCGACTTCAGGTAACACGGGTATTGCATTGGCTTTCGTTGCTGCTTCTCGTGGTTATAAGTTGACACTTACTATGCCAAATACGATGAGCCTTGAGCGTCGTAAACTACTTAAAGCACTTGGCGCAAATTTAGTGCTGACAGAAGGCGCCAAGGGCATGAAAGGCGCGATTGAAAAAGCAAATGAAATCCAAGCAAGTAACCCTGAAAAATACGTGTTACTGCAACAGTTTGAAAACCCAGCAAACCCGAAGATCCACTTTGAAACAACGGGTCCGGAAATTTTTGATGCACTTGAAGGTAATATCGATTACTTCGTTGCGGGCGTTGGTACGGGTGGCACGATCACTGGTGTTTCGCGCTATCTGAAAAATGAAAAAGGCCTAAATGTTAAGTCAATCGCTGTTGAGCCAGTTGACTCACCAGTTATCACGCAAACCCTTGCGGGCGACGAAGTAAAACCGGGTCCACACAAAATTCAAGGGATCGGTGCTGGCTTTATTCCGGGCAACCTAGATCTTGAGCTTATTGATGGCGTTGAGTTGGTCTCTAATGAAGATGCAATTGCAATGGCACACCAGCTGATGAAAGACGAAGGTATTTTAGTAGGTATTTCTTCAGGCGCAGCCCTAGTTGCCGCAAAGCGTATTGCCGAGCAACCTGAAAATGCTGATAAAAACATCGTGGTTATTTTGCCAAGCGCTGCAGAGCGTTACCTAACTAGCCCACTCTTTGCAGACACATTCTCTGAACAAGAATTAGTGCAGTAAGACTAGAGCTTCATATTCTAGACTTCCAAGGGGCATCACTGCCCCTTTGTTTTTTATATTATTCCTTTTAATTTCACCTCCTTTCACTACACTTTATCTATTCGCTACGCTTTTTTGACTTCGATGACTGTAAAGACCTTATTACTCTTGTTTTTTCTCATGTTTAGTAGCTTCATCTATGGGGAGAATTTAAACGTCGCCTACTTTAAGGGTGGTGAATTTCGCCTTGTTGCTGGAGAAAAGTATCAAGGGGGCTATCTATACAATAAGAAAGGCAAAAATGCCTTCATTCATATTGTGACGTTAGATTGGCCACCTTATATCGGTGCAAACCTCTGCAATAAAGGCTGGGCCTTTCAGTTTGCCGTCGCACTGCTTACCGATTTAGATTATCAAGTGTATGTTGAATTTTTGCCTTGGGCTCGTGCCGTAAGGGCCGCAGAAACAGGCAAAGCTGATATTTTATTCCCAGAATACTATATTGAGGATTCAGCACCATCTGACAATCACAAGAATAAGACCCGCAGAGAGCTACTTGCCTTATCTAATGCCTTTCCTGGTGGCGAAATCGGCTTTTTGAAGCGAAGAGGTGAAGAAGACCGCTTTGATGGTAATCTAAACTCAGTTAAGAATGAGCTCATTGGCGTCGTGAGAGGCTATCAGAATACCCCCGAGTTTGATGCTATGATGGATAATGGTGAATTTGTTACAGTAGAAGCCGTAAATGATTTACAGCTAGTGAAATTACTCGTCGGTAAGCGCGTAAATTTAGTAATAGGCGATCCAAAAGTACTGCGCTTTACAGTCAATTATTCAGACTTACCTAGAGCTGAGAAAATTGAATTACTGAGAAACATAGAAAACGTGACACCGCCTATAAAGTACAATCACCTCTACTTTGCGCTTAGCAAGCAAAAACCACATTGGCGTGAATTGCTCAAAGACATCAATCGCAATCTCTATCAATTTGAGAACAGTGGCGAAACGCAAAGAATGATCGAAATGGTCAGTAACGAGTGTTATTAACCTCTACAAAGGGCTTAACGCCTAAGCACCGCGTTTGTTCAATACCTCTGCTTAAACACACCGCATTTTTAGCTAAAATACGCTTAGGCAAATCGCTTTAGTTAATCCCTAAATACTTGTGCACTTGAACTGATAAGCGCCAATTTTTCGCTTTGCAATTGTCTATTGCAAGCTTAGTGGCCTTGGCTTTTTGGCTGATTGGCTGAAGATACACTAACTTTGGTTCAACCCCAGTTTGTGCAAATAACGCCTCTAATTCCTCAATATGCTTTTGCATCGCAACGGGGTGCTTTATCTCATCAGCACGAGCCATTGCACTTGGAAGTACTTTGTAACCCCCACGCATATTAATTTTTGGCGATACGGTAACCCAAGTTTCAGCTGGCGCGAGGATCTCAAATGTACCACTGGTTTCAATCTGTGTGCTGTACCCTTTGCTATGCAATAACTCGCATAACGGGCGAAGATCAAACATACAAGGTTCACCACCAGTGATCACCACATGTTTGGCTTGGTAGCCCCGCGACTCGAAAATCGCCAAGATCTCGTCAGCACTCGCGTTCGCCCACCACTCTGAGTCAGCCTTTTTTTCTACAGTGTTATCCAATGAAACAATAAAAGTGTCGTTGGTTTCCCACGTTTGTTTGGTATCACACCAAGCGCAACCAACTGGACAGCCCTGCAAACGTAAAAAGATTGAAGGCGTACCAGTGAAGCTTGCTTCACCCTGAATTGTTTCAAATATTTCGTTAACCTTGTACAAAATGGCCCCGTGTTTAAGATAAAGTTGTCGAAAAATACCGCGAGAAAATTGTCATTTCTCCAGCGGCCGTGTAGTATATCGCGCCCTGAAGTAAACCTCTATCAAAATCGAGGCAAATCACCTATGAGCGAAAAAGTTGTCGTAATCTATTCCGGCGGAATGGACTCTTACACTGTATTAAACAAGGCTGTCCGCGAGGGCCATGAGGTTTATGCACTGTCTTTTAACTATGGCCAGCGACATGTAAAAGAGCTACAAGTTGCCGCTGACGTATGTGCAAAACTCGGCGTTGCTCATAAGGTCGTTGATATTTCTGCTATCAATCAATTATTGTCAGGCTCTAGCCTAACTGATGACATCGACGTGCCAGAAGGCCACTATGAAGAAGAGAGCATGAAGAGCACGATTGTGCCTAATCGCAATATGATTTTGCTTTCTCTTGCGGTAGGTTACGCTGTCTCTCTAAAAGCAAATAAGGTATTTTACGGTGCTCACTCTGGCGATCATGCAATTTATCCAGATTGCCGCCCAGAGTTCGTTAAAAAGATGGATGATGTTTGTCGCATTGCGAACTACGACGCCGTTGAAATTGTGAGTCCTTACCTTAACAACTCAAAAATTGATATCCTGACTGACGGTCTAAAAATGGGATTAGATTACGCTGACACTTGGACGTGTTACAACGGCCGCGAAAAAGCATGTGGTAAGTGTGGTGCTTGCCAAGAGCGTCTCGAAGCATTTGAACTAAACCACGCAACAGATCCACTCCCGTACGAATAACCGTATCGAAAAAGGCCTCTGTTGAGGCCTCTTCATATGCTGTTCAAGTGCTTCATTTCACAGGAAGCGTCATACCTTCAAACAGCTTGTCAATATCATCTTGATTTCGCAGCAAGCTTGCACGCTCTACCACATCTTTTGTGAGATGCGGTGCAAATCGCTCAATAAAGTCGTACATGTAGCCTCTTAGGAAGCTCCCTTTTCTGAAACCGATTTTCGTCGTACTTGCTTCAAATAGGTGACTTGCATCGATGCAAACTAAGTCGCTATCAGACTTTTCATCAAGTGCCATTGACGCCAATACACCAACACCGAGTCCTAATCTTACATAGGTTTTAATCACATCAGCGTCTGTTGCAGTAAACACGATGTGAGGCTCCAAGCCATGAGCATTAAATGCTTTATCCAGTTCTGAGCGGCCAGTAAAACCAAACACATAAGTGATCAACGGATATTTAGCGACGTCTTGCACCGTCAGTGCACTGCCTTTTTGTGCAAGTGGATGGTCTTTGGCGACCACAATACTGCGATTCCAGTGATAGCAAGGTAGCATGACCAGATCACTGTACAAGTGTAGCGCCTCGGTGGCGATAGCAAAGTCAGCATCACCTCGAGCGGCAGCATCAGAGATTTGCTGTGGCGTACCTTGATGCATATGTAGAGAAACCGCCGGGTATTTTTTCATAAACCCTTGGATCACAGGAGGTAACGCGTAACGAGCTTGAGTATGCGTCGTTGCGATGTTCAGTTTACCTTGATCTGGTAAGGTATGTTCATTTGCAACCGCTTTGATCCCTTCCACTTTAGAAAGGATCTCACGAGCAATATTAATAATTTCATTACCTGCGCCCGTAACATGCGTTAAATGCTTACCGCTACGGCCAAAAATTTGTACCCCCAACTCGTCTTCAAGCATGCGCACTTGCTTTGAAATACCAGGTTGAGAGGTATATAAACTTTCCGCCGTCGCTGACACATTAAGGTTGTGATTCAACACTTCGACGATATATCTCAATTGTTGTAATTTCATATTGCTTTTATTCTTATGATCTCTTGATGTTGAGCATCAGCCCATAGCAAAACCGCTTTTTGTTAGCGAGTTCAGTGCAAAGCGATAAAAACCGCCTGTTACGACCTTATGTAGGCTAGCACATTTGGTAAAAATGAGGTAGCCAAGAGGTACTAAATATCAGCATTTTCACTGACGCTCAGACAGTCACTTGGCCAAATAGCGAATATTTTGACACGCTTTTGCAAACTCACGAGCTAAATCTGGCGACTATCTTTCACTAAAACTAACCGCTCATTTAGGCATCGACTATACTAAAAAATAATGAATTCTTTATCTTTTTTACAGGTTATTGTCGTAAACCTGTTCAGAATAGTACGAATTCATGTAAGATTAAAAAATTACACTGGTGGTTACATGAAAGAGATTTCAGTATGTTTGTTTCTATTATAATAATGTTGATTGTTGCACTTATCGTCATAGCAGTTTGGGTAAGCGCTATCCAGCAACATAAAGAGAAACAAGAAGCGGAGAGACGCAAAGAACTTGCTAAGCAAAAACGCGTAATAGAAGAAGCGGAAGACGTCATCATGAATGGCAGCAATATTCCGATGTCTGAAGTCATGATCCGTATTATTCAACGCCGCGTGCATGACGCTTTAGCCGCAATGGTGGAGTTGTCTCCAACTTCGAAAGAATTAAAAAGTCGCTTACACGAGTCGCAAGAGCGCTTAAATACTCAGCCTGAAAAAGCAGCTGACTCAGACTCGATAGCACTTCCTGACAATGACAAGCAAATTATCGCATTAGTTCAAGGCATAAAGAAATTACGCCAACTACTGCGCTCTGAGCATAGTAAAGGTAAAGTAGACACTCAACTGTTCGTTAATGAAGACCGTAGGCTGGAGCGGTTTCAGCTTAAAATCAATGTTGAAAGCCAGATAAAACGCGGGCTTTCAGCAAGGACTGCAAATATGGTCGGTTCGGCAAGACAATACTTTGAAAAAGCTTACGCTACAATTTGCGCCGTCTCATACAATGATGACTATGTAAAAGAGAAAAAAGCACAGCTCGAAGGTTATTTAGAAGAGATCAGCAGCGAACTTAGAGCGTCCAACGCATCAGCGGTGAAAAAGAAAGCAGAGCAAGAACAAGACGACTTGGACGTTCTGTTTGCACCGAAGAAGAAGTGGTAACACCATTATTTACGTAAAAGGCTGGTCTCCCAGCCTTTTTGTTACAAATGAAGTAAACCCACTTGTTTAACCAAAAGCAAACTTAACGATAAAGAGTACTGTCAGTACCCAAACGCTGATACTGATTTCATTTGCTTTGTTACACGCCAATTTAACTGCTGTATAAGAAATAAAACCCAAAGCAATACCATGCGCGATTGAAAACGTGAGCGGTGTCATCAATAACACAACACTCACCGGAATAGCATCGCTCATCTCATCCCAATTAATCAACTTTAGGTTTTGTAGCATTAATACCGACACATACAATATCGCGCCCGCCGTCGCATATGCAGGAACCATCTGTGCCAGTGGCGCAAAGAACATCATGAGTAAGAAACAGATCCCTACGACCACGGCCGTCAACCCTGTGCGACCACCGACGGATACACCTGACACTGATTCGATGTATGAAGTCGTCGTTGAGGTACCGAGCACTGAGCCTGCAATCGTCGCGGTGCTGTCAGCTGACAGTGCCCTACCCAGTCTTGGCATACGTCCATGCTCGTCAGATAATCCAGCCTTTTGCGTCACCGCAACCAATGTGCCGCTGGTATCAAATAAATCGACAAATAAAAATGCAAACACCACGCTAAGCATGGACAGTTCAAAAATTCCGCTCAAATCCAACTGCATATAGGTCGGCGCGATGCTTGGGGGCACGTCAACAACCCCGTGATAATCTACAAGCCCAAGTCCCCACGCAATACCCGTTACCATTAAAATGCTGATAAGCACGCCACTTTTGACTTCACGGTACATGAGCGCCGCAATCACAAAAAAGCTCGCAATGGCTAATAGCGGGCCGGGAGAAGTGATATCACCGAGTTGTACTAATGTAGCATCGCTTGCGATAACAATTTTCGCGTTTTTTAGCGCGATTAACGCTAAGAATGCGCCAATACCTGCCGCAATCGCACGCTTTAGCACGATAGGTATAGCTTGGATCACCCATTCGCGAACCTTGAATACGCTCAAAAATAGAAATAAACAGCCCGACATAAATACCGCGCCTAATGCACTTTCCCATGTATAGCCCATGCCGAGCACAACACCATAGGTAAAAAAGGCGTTTAAGCCCATTCCAGGTGCAAGCGCTAATGGATAGTTTGCCCATAGCCCCATAATAAAACAGCCGATTGCGGCTGCGATACAAGTTGCCACAAAAGCAGCGCCGTGATCCATACCAGCTTCTGCTAGCATTGCTGGGTTTACGAAAACGATGTAAACCATAGTAACGAATGTCGTCAAGCCAGCAATCACCTCGGTTCTTACATTGGTGTGCATAGCTTGCAGTGAAAATAACCGCTCGAGCATAACTAAAATTACAAATTTGAGGAACAAGTGGTTGGATTTTAACACGAATCACTTTAAAACTCGGACAAAATAGTTAAAATTCAGCTACACTCTGCTTATCAACATTATTGCGAATAAAGATATGGATCAAAATAGCACCGACAACTCAGCAAACCATGACTTAGAACAGCAGCTGCTGAATGTGCTTGAATTTGTAACGTCGCCATTAAAAGCGGACGCAAAATTCCCAGATCTTCACGACAATACCCAAGCTTTGAAAAAAGGCCTTTATTACCTAAAAGAAAAATCTTTTCCGCTGGCGGCAAAATGGCTAAGACTGGCCGCGATGTCTGGTGATTTGAAGGCACAGTTTTTTTTAGGTTTGTTGTTTATGAAAGGTCAAGGAGTGCCACCCAGCCCCTTTCATGCAGCTGCTTGGTTAAGTTTGGCCAGTAGCCAAGGACACAAAGGTGCCGAACAAGTACTATTAGATGTACGCCGTTTTATTACAACTAAGCGCTTTAGAGATGCACAGTGCTATGCTGCAACACTTTACGAGCAAATTCATCAACTACAGCATATTAGCCAGTAAATTAAATTTTGCTCACCAAAAAAATGTAGGCTAGGCGTAGCTAAGCCTCTCTTAAGTAAACGTACGCTTACCCTCTGCAACGATCACAATAGTACAAGGAAAACTACTGTATAGCATCTGAGAAAGCTTCCTATTGCTTTACTCATACTGAACTTTCGTCAATTTAGCTGTCATCTAAAAAAATCACAACCCATTGTTTTATTTAAAAAATTAAAATTTAATACAAATCAAGCTTAAATATTGATTAAAAAGCTAGCAATTTCTCTTGCATTCACACACTGTATAAACTACTGTATACAAATACTGTATAGATAACCAGTGAGACAATTATGTTACACAGCAATACACTTCTACAGCCAAACAATTCGACTTATTACACACTTAACGAAATCAATAATGTAATCGTTGAAGATGAGATCGTCGCTAGCTTAGAGTTACTTAAAGTTTTACATAAATGTCAACATAAACAAGGCTGGACGCTACTCGTTGCGCCCGATAATGTACCAAACAAGTCACTGCTAGAAAGTGCTTCAGTTGATGCAAGCAAGTTGCTCGTCATTAGGCAAAAGCACATATACGACCTTGAGTATGTACTTAAAAGTGCTATCAGCAATGGTAATTTCGCTGCTGTGGTGATATGGACTGATATTGCTTCAGTGCAAACTATCAACAAAATGGAATTGCCAGTATCTGACGTTGCGATCCACTGTTTTCAAAGCGCTTAACAAGCTACAATAACAGGATATAAATTTGTTAAAACTGAAGTTTTTATGTCTTGTTATTGCAATTCATCCCTTCCCTATTCGCAATGCTGTGAGCCGTACCTTAAGGGACAAAAATTCGCAGAGCGTCCACAAATACTCATGCGCTCTCGCTATACTGCATACTGCTTAAAAGATGCACAGTATATTCATGACACCTACGCCCAGGCTAAACAAGCACAAAATAGTGTCGACGATATTGCTGCATTTGCTAATTATGCACGCTTTATAAAATTGGAAGTGCTAGAAGAAGTAGCAGAAGCTACTCAGGAGGTTGTTGAGTTTAAGGCGCACTATATCGCAGAAAACACGCACTATATACTCCATGAACGGTCAAATTTTATTACCGAAGCAGGCAGATGGTATTACTTAGATGGTGAATTGTACGATACGCCTACAACCAAAGTAGGCAGAAATGACGTCTGTCCGTGCGACAGTGGTAAAAAGTATAAAAAGTGCCATGGTAGCTAAAATAGTCTGAATTAGAGATTAAATACAAAGCAATAAAAAAGCTTGAAACGAGCTAAGGATGATTAAAGGCCGTTTAGCTTATACCAGTTGTATTAAGTAAATGATCTATCTTGAAGCGGGGAAATAGCTTTAGTAGCAAGGCAAAAATTTTGCTATTTAGTTGTTCTAAATGAGAAATTTTTAACGAAGCTAATATGCTATTTCACCCTTCAAATTGATTAGAGAATTAATTCAATTGGTATTAGACATGAAGCACGATAAGCATGGCGTTTTATGTCAGTCTAGTAACGAAGCAAACAGCTGTAAAACAGCAAGTTTAATACCAGTTTGTCTTAAACTTGCTCAATTTGAAGAAGTAAAAGCAGCTAATGTTGTTACGCCGTCGCGCGTAACATACTCTGCATATCTCCCGTTGCAATTTGATCATAAAAACCAGCTGCATCCATTGCCTTATCAGTAACCAAGGCCAGTTTACCTTGCGCGCTCGCCAAACGCCTTTTAACCGCTGGTTCCAAATTTTCTACAACTTCGAGTGGAATATGCTTTTTATCATTTCGTGCGGCAAAAGGTTCTGGATTTAAATTTTCTTGCAATCGCAAGGTCGCCATCGCCCCCATAGATACCAGCTGCGCGTTTTGCTGACCAATAAGCATATTATACTCTTTTGGCGCAAGTGGCTTTTGTGGACCTATTTCAAATTGCTTTTTTAGTGTTTCTTCTGAGTTATCTTTTGCGGCAGCTTCAGATTTTGGTAGATGAAATTGGCTAAAATCTAATGCATCGGTTGATAGCATAGATAATAGCATGGCAAAATCGGCAGAGCGCGTCTCATGAACACTAATGTTCAACGCGGACCCTAATTGCGACTCACTGATTAAAACGCCATCAATTTGCATGTATTCCAACCGATTATTTTGCTAATTATGAATTTATCGGCCTTTTTCCGAAAAACTTTAGTAGTTTTCTTTACTTCGAAAAAAACTTTGTTATTATCACCGCCGTTGTTTAGGAGGGGTTCCCGAGCGGCCAAAGGGATCAGACTGTAAATCTGACGGCTCAGCCTTCGCTGGTTCGAATCCAGCTCCCTCCACCATAAACAACAGTTACAATTTCGGAGGGGTTCCCGAGCGGCCAAAGGGATCAGACTGTAAATCTGACGGCTCAGCCTTCGCTGGTTCGAATCCAGCTCCCTCCACCACTTTCAAATTGTAACGCTTTAAAATGTATGGAGGGGTTCCCGAGCGGCCAAAGGGATCAGACTGTAAATCTGACGGCTCAGCCTTCGCTGGTTCGAATCCAGCTCCCTCCACCACTTTTAAAATAAACGCTCCAAATGATGGAGGGGTTCCCGAGCGGCCAAAGGGATCAGACTGTAAATCTGACGGCTCAGCCTTCGCTGGTTCGAATCCAGCTCCCTCCACCACTTTCTATTGCTTTATCTCACAATAAGCTTACATATATAAACGAGCTTAAAAACAACCCAAAGCCAAAAATCAAATGTGCTGCCATACTTTTTACCCTTGCCTTAGTCGGCTCTGGTAATTTAGATGCTGCGATCCCTGCACCAAAACAGGGTTGCATAATAAAAAATGGAAAAACACACGTTATGAAGCCAAAAACTAACGCAGTCAAAAGGCTAGGCTCAATCAACCAAGGCTTGCCCACGCTCAGTAGAAACACCAAGGCGAATACAATCCCAATGAAATAATGCATGGACCAGCCAATGACACGTTCACCAGATATTGGTTTACTACGCCCGATACCTTGATGCGTAAGTTGACCTTGACACAAGTGTCCAATCCACCTACCAACTAATGCATAATCTAAGCCCTTTATGGCAAACAAGCGACTGAGCATAAATGCCCACAAATCCATAACAAGCGTTGCACCTACGCCAATCACGACTGCTGGCATTAATATCGAATATAGGTTTTCCACTATTTTTACTCCTCTTTTTTACTGATAGCCGCTATCCTACTAGTTCAAGTTAACTTTAAGTCAAGGGCAAAAATGGATATCAGTGAAGTTGCAAAGAAGTCAGGTTTACCCGCATCCACGCTTAGATATTATGAAGAAAAAGGACTGATCCGATCGATTGGTCGACAAGGGCTCAAACGTGTTTTCCCCCCTTCGATACTTGAACGTCTAGCACTTATTACACTTGGCAGAAACGCAGGCTTTTCGTTAGATGAGATAGCGGACATGTTTACCCCCGAGGGTAAAGCGGATATTGATAGGGTGAAGTTACAATCCAAAGCGGATGAATTAAATGAAACCATTAAGCATTTAACTGCAATGCGAGATGGCCTCTATCACGCTGCAAAATGCCCTGCGCCAAGCCATTTTGAATGTCCGACATTTCAAAAGCTGTTAAAACGAGCGGCAAAGGTGAGGCCCGACAAATAATAGGCATAAACAGGACACTATGCTAATGCTCAATCATCAAGTCACGACCGTGGTCACGTAAGTAACGCCGAGCCATTTTATGGTCGTGGCCATAGTGCTTTGTTACCAAATGCCAAAATGCGCTATTGTGTGCCATGACATGAAAATGGCAAAGTTCGTGCACTACCACATAATCAATTACCCACTGAGGCGCACCAATCAAAAACGTATTAAACGCAAGCACGCCTTTAGATGAAAAACTGCCCCAGCGGCTTTTATAAACGCGTATTTTTAGGGTATCAAAGCGAGCTTGAATATCAGGTTGATAGCGCGCAATAACCATATCTACATAGTCATTTAGCGTTTCGCTTAACAGCGCAACTAATTCACGCCATTCATTTTTGACAGCCTTAAGTAAAACCCTTTTGTTATCAAAATCAATTACAGAGGTCGTACTTTCGCCTCTTTGAATGGTAAAGGTCTCGCCGAATACTTGCACAATACCTGTTTCCAGTGGCCGAGGGCTCTTTGGTATGATTTTTAGAGCAAGCTTTGATCTTATCCAATCGGATTTGCTTTCCACCCAATTATGTAACCAGCGCTCGCAAATTTGCTCTGGCGCATACACAAATACTTGGCCAGCTTTTATTTTTATCGCAACGCTCTTACGCTTTCGGCTTTTCTTCAATTGATATTGCAAGATAACAAATTCTTAGTCACTAAAGCATGCATTATAGTATGAGCAACTTATCAGAGTCACTGCAAACGCCATGTAAGATAATGAATTCGACCAATGATGACAATACACTCATCAATAGTGTGGTTTCTAACACTCTATAAATTAGAAAGATTTTTTCGTTAAATCACCGTATTTATTATTTTTGCTGCTACGCTTAATGAAAAAGGCATTTTGATTTAGGCAAGCTATGGCTGATAAACCCATTTGCCAATATGTGTCACCTGAGGGAAAAAAATGCAGTGAAATCGATATGGGCTCAGGTTACTGCTTTTGGCATGACAATAAATTCGATAAAGGTGGCTTGGAGCTAAGCCAAAAGCTTGAGCGCTACGCCAAGCGCGGCGGTTTGCTACAAGGCTTAGAGTTGAAGCGAGCCAATTTAGAAGGGCTCAATCTTGTTAACTTTGAAAATCATCATGGTTATGATCTATCTTATAGCAACTTCTATCGTGCCAATTTAAAAGGGGCGCACCTATTTAATAATACCATTAAGCATGCGTCGCTAATGAAGGCCGATTTGAGAGAAGCAAGTCTGCACTGCTGTAATTTAGAAAGCACCAATTTGCTCGGCATAAAGCTGGAAAACACCCGTATCGATAATATGGAACTCGGCGAGCAATTACTGCAAGAGCAGCAAGCTTTTGAGGCTCGCAGAAGCCGAGCGAAAGAAGACGCGGAGGACTTGTTTCTACAGTCCGAAGAGATCTATCGTTTACTACGTAAAGGCGCAGAAAACCAAGGACTATTTGAAATGGTTGGGCGCTTTACATACAAAGAGCTGCGCATGCGACATGCCCAGTATCCACGATTTTCAAAACGTCACCTTATTTCCAGCTTTGTCGACTTATTATGTGGGTATGGAGAAAAACCAGAAAATGTCATTCGTTTCAGTCTAGGTATGATAATTACCTGTGCATTTTGCTATTTTCTATTTGGTGTTTCGTTTCAAGATCAGATAATGCAACTGGACTTAGACAACAGTGTATCTGAAAACGTAATGGCGCTGCTGAACAGCTTTTATTTTAGTGTTGTTACCTTCACAACCTTGGGTTACGGGGATATTACGCCTGTGGGGATCTCCCGACTGATCGCAGCGGTAGAGGCTTTTACCGGCAGCTTTTCATTAGCGCTATTTGTGGTGGTCTTTGTGAAGCAAATGACGAGGTGATACTCATCTCGTCATTTTCAATCCGCGATTTCTGATTTCAGTTGTTCTAAAAAATCCAGCATATATTGGGTGCGGGCTTGTGCCTGCTCACGGGCTGCGGTGGTATGCATGTTATCTTTAATATGCAGCAGCTTAATGAAGAAGTGATCTAAGGTATATTTGGTATCGTCAGCTTTTCTGTGCTCACAAAAAGGGTCTTCTACATTGTAGAGATTACGCGCTATCGCCCCACCTACTTTCATACAGCGGCTAACACCTATTGCCCCTAGTGCATCCATTCTGTCTGCATCTTGAACAATTTTGGCTTCTAATGTCGTGGGTGTGACACCGGCGCTAAAGCTGTGTGCAACAATGGCGTGGTGAATCGCCTCAAGTTTATCCGTGTCGTACTTCAACTCTGTTAGGAAGGCAACCGCCTTATCTGCTGCTAATTTCGACGCCAGCGGCCTGTCTGGATGATTTTTTGCTACGGCAACACAATCATGTAACCAAGCGGCAGGGATCACCACCGCAGGATCCGCTCCCTCAGCTTCGCAAAGCACCTTTGCAACTTTAACTACACGCTTGATATGAGACAAATCATGGGCGGTATCTGCACATGGTGTCGACAGCATAAACTCTTCACATGCTTTTTCTAATTCATGCATTTTTAACGTCATTAAGCTCAACTTTTATTAATATCTGACAAATAAACCCACACAAATTCAGCGGGAAAGGCATTACTGATTGTATGTTGCCACACCCTTCACTAAAATGGCAGCTATCAGGAAAGATTAGAGAAAATATATGACTTGCGCGCTATATCTGCAACCAGGCAGAGAAAAATCCCTTAACAGAAAACATCCTTGGGTGTTCTCAAAAGCCATTAAAAAAGTAAAAGGTAAACCTGCCCTTGGCGATACCGTTAAGATTTACAGCAATGAGGGTAAATACCTCGCGACAGCCGCTTACAGTCCAGACTCTCAGATCAGAGCCAGAATTTGGACATTTGATGAATCACAACATATCGATCAAGCGTTCTTTGAGCAAAAACTCGCACGGGCACTAGCAGCCAGAGAATGTGTTATCGCTGAAGGTGGTTTAACTGGCTTTAGATTGTGTGCCGCAGAGTCCGATGGTCTGCCAGGTGTAACAATTGATAAGTTTGATAATTACTTGGTTTGTCAGTTGCTAAGCGCTGGTGCCGAGCGCCACAAGGGTGAAATAGTAATGGCATTGCAATCACTATTTCCCGATTGTCATGTTTACGAGCGCTCAGATGTTGATGTGCGCAAAAAAGAAGGCCTTGATAAAATTACCGGACCGCTTGCTGGCGATGCACCAACCGCCCCCGTCCTTATAAGCGAAAATGGTTTAAAGATTGAAGTCGATATCATCGGCGGCCATAAAACCGGCTTTTATCTAGATCAACGCGACAGTAGAGCCGCGTTAGAACGCTTTGTAAAAGACAAAGAAGTGCTTAACTGCTTCTGCTACACCGGTACATTTGGTCTTTATGCACTGCGCGGTGGCTGTAGTAAAGTAATCAACGTTGACGTATCGCAGCCTGCACTCGACACAGCTAAACGCAATGTAGAACATAATGGACTAGACTTATCGAAAGCTGAGTTTGTTAAGCAAGACGTATTCAAACTACTTAGACAATATCGTGATGAGGGCCGTCAATTCGATACTATTGTGATGGATCCACCAAAGTTTGCAGAAAGTAAGGCGCAGCTTAACGGTGCTTGTCGTGGCTACAAAGATATCAATATGATTGCCATGCAGATATTAAAGCCTGGTGGCACGTTACTCACCTTCTCGTGTTCTGGTCTTATGGAACAAAACCTGTTCCAGAAAGTCGTTGCAGACGCTGCGCTCGATGCCGGTAAAGAATTGTTGATTATGGAAAGACTAAATCAAGCAGCCGATCACCCTATTGCGGGCAATTATCCAGAAGGTTTTTACCTGAAAGGCCTTATTTGTAAAGTTTATTGATTTAGCAATTTATAGTGGTATTGGAGGAAGCTTCAATACCACCTTTAGGGCTTAGGTAATCTAATTAAATTTGGTGATTTCAAGCCCTACAATCCACTGCTCATCCTGCTCTTGACTACAACGGATCACGGTTGCATGAGCACTAAGCGGTTGGATCATATCACCACTAGAATCAATGAAAATGTCAACGGTTGAATTTGCTTCAATTGGGTCGCTCACTGTCACTGACAACCCTGTGGCGCTTAAATCGTGACAAACTCCTTGGTGCACTTTACCCGACTCAAGTTCGGTTAATTTTGCTACTGCATCCACCGACATACGCATAAAACGGCGTTTATCTTCATTGATCATATAATGCTCCTACACCATTGATTTTATTTTTTCTAATAGCGATTGCATTGAAAATGGCTTTACCACATAGGCATCGCAGCCGGCATCGAATCCCGCTTTTTGTTCTTTTTCGGACTCTAAACCAGATACCATTAATACAGGAATGTCCTTCGTCTCTGGTGTATTTTTCAACATTCGACAGGTGTCGTAACCGTCAAGGCCCGGCATACATACATCAAGCAAAATAGCATCTGGAGGATCAGCAATCGCATTAGACAAGCAACTCGTGCCCGAGTTTGCATAGCTCAGCTCAAACGCCCCTGACAGCGCCACTTCGAGCATTTCATAGTTAAAATACTCGTCGTCGACCACTAGCAGATGCGGTGCATTTTTCCTTTTCTCTCGTGTGGACATATTCAATGCCGCTTCCTTCTCACAATCCAAAACTTTACTTCCTCATATAATAAAGTAACTGTCGTACTCTAAAATGCAAGTTTATATTTCGCACTCTTTTATCGAATTCAGAACGCGTTTAGCCGAAATCGGATAAGCCGTTCCTAATGTTTGAGCAAACAAAGACACGCGAAGTTCCTGTTGCATCCAAAAAATATTTATAAGCGACTCTGGTACAGGTAATCCAGAAGGAATTTTTGCCAACTTGTCTTGATAGGCCGCAGCAACTTTTTCCAATTCGAGTACACACAGCCTATCTCTGTTTGGGTCTACCGCAAGTTTTTCAAGCCTTTTTTCAATCGCTTTCATGTAGCGTAAAATATCAGAGATTTTGTCAGCACCATGAGCGGTGACAAAGCCTTTAAAGATAAGACCGGATAACTGAGATTTTATGTCGCCGTGCGCGGTGATCATCGTGAGATCCACTCTGCCTTTCATACGCTTGTTAATACTGTGGGCAATACTAAGCACAGCCTCAACTTGCTTCGCAATTTCAACTACAGTGTCACCTAGCTCAGCTCGAATGTGCTCTTTGGCTTTTTCAAACGCGACGTCTTCTCTGATCTCGCCAAATGAACGCAGCAACTTATCAACCCCAGCTTGCGTACAGTCATCAACTAAATCATGCACTTTACCAAAGGGATTAAAGTACAATCCTAACTTAGCCTTATTTGGTAAGTGTTGCTGCAGGTATTTAACAGGCGAAGGAACATTGAGTAGCACAAGACGGCGCAATCCAGCTTGATGTGCTGCTTGGGCTTTTATTTCGTTATCAAACAGTTCTATAGCCGCACTTTGTTTTTTATCGACTAATGCAGGGAAAGCCTTAATCTCATAATTGCCTTGCTTTTTAGTATATTGCTCTGGCAGCTCGCCAAAATCCCACTGCTGAATATCCGTCTGCTCGATCCCTTGCTCTGCCACTTGCGACAGCGTTTCGGTCACTTGCCCTTGCAACTTTGCCTTAAGTGTCAATAAATCAAAGCTATGGGCTATCACCTTGCCTTTGTCATCGACTACCTGAAATTGCATTTTTAAGTGCGGCTCAAGTGAACTAACATCCCAATCTGACTCGGCGACTTTGACACCTGTCATTCTGAGTAAACGGTTGGCCACCGCTTCGATAAATGAGCCTTGCATTACCTCAACGGCGGCAAGCACAGCATCGGCATAATTTGGTGCTGGCACAAAATTACGTCTCAAGGTCTTCGGCAGTGACTTAATAAGCCCACAAACCAGCTCATGTCTGAGCGCAGGGATATGCCAATCAAAACCTTCATCTTGAACTTGGTTTAACAATGCCAGAGGAATATTGACCACCACGCCGTCGAGTGCTTGGCCTGGGTCAAAGTGGTAACTGAGAGGCAAAATCAAATTCCCCTGCTGCCACGTATCAGGGTAATGGATATCCGTGATATGTTCAGCGTCATGCTTCATTAATAGATCGCGCGTCATATGCAAAAGGCGTTTGTCTTTTTGCTTTTGTGAACGCCACCATTTACTAAACGCAGCACGATTATTTACGTCTTGTGGAATTCGATCGTTATAAAACGCAACCACATCTTCTTCGTCGACTAGGATATCGCGACGCCTCGCTTTATCTTCAAGCGCTTGCACTTCTTCAACCAATTTTTGGTTTGCGCTTAAAAAACCTTCGCTCTGGCCAAGTTGACCATTTGCTAACGCTTCACGAATAAATATCTCTCGGCTAACCACAGGATCAATATCGCTATACACCGTGCGTTTGCGGCCAACGATGATCAAGCCGTATAAGGTTTGTTGTTCAAATGCAATAACCGCTCCAGCCTTTTTCTCCCAATGCGGTTCACTATAGCTGCTATTAACTAAATGCTTGGCGAGCGGCGCAATCCAATTTACATCGATCTTGGCGTTAACCCGAGCATAAAGTTTACTGGTTTCCACAAGCTCTGCAGACATTAGCCACTTAGGGCTTTTCTTAAACAGTGTTGAACCGGGGAAAATATGAAATTGGCTGTTACGTGCGCCTTTAAAGACTTGCTTTTGCTTTTCGTCCTTTACACCAATATGGCTAAGCATGCCACTTAGCAAAGATTGATGGATAGCTTCATCGCTTGCAGAACTGCTATTTATTTTAAAGCCGAGCTCCTCACACACCGTGGTCAGCTGATATACAATATCTTGCCACTCACGTACGCGCATGTAGGCCAAAAAGTCTTTTTGGCATTGCTTTCTAAACTGGTTACGCGTCAGTGCTTGCTGCTGCGCTTCAATATAGTTCCATAGATTTAGATATGCAACAAAGTCAGAGTGTTCGCACTCAAAGCGATTGTGTTTTTCGTCAGCGGCTGCACGTTTGTCTTGAGGACGCTCTCTTGGGTCTTGAATAGACAATGCCGCGGTGATCACTATCGCTTCCCAAAGCGCATTATTTTGTGCCCCTGACATCACCATTTTGGCAAGCCTTGGGTCTATGGGTAAGCGACTTAGTTTACGACCTGATTCTGTGAGCTTGGCCTTTTCTCTGCGCTGTGCAGGAACTATCGCCTCCAGCTCTTCAAGTAACGACATACCATCTTTGATATTACGGCTATCAGGCGCTTGTACAAATGGGAATTGACTTATATCACCAAGTCCAAGTGCAAGCATTTGCAAAATAACCGAAGCTAAATTGGTTCTTAGAATTTCAGGATCGGTAAACTCAGGGCGCCCTAAAAAGTCGTCTTCAGAATATAAACGAATACAAATACCGGATGCCACACGCCCACATCGACCTTTACGCTGGTTTGCACTGGCTTGTGATACCGCTTCAATCGGTAAGCGTTGCACTTTGGTTCGATAACTGTAGCGGCTTATTCTCGCAGTACCCGGGTCGATAACATAGCGAATACCTGGTACGGTCAATGACGTTTCCGCAACGTTTGTAGACAATACGATGCGCCGTTGGCTATGGGGCGCAAAAATGCGATTTTGTTCGGCATTAGACAGGCGCGCATACAAAGGTAAAATCTCAACGCCTTTTAAATTGCGTTTTGCCAGCGCGTCAGCGGTGTCACGAATTTCACGCTCACCGTTCATAAATACCAAAATATCCCCGGGTCCTTCGGCACAAAGCTCATCAACCGCATCAAAAATGCCCTGCAACTGGTCATTTTCTGCTTCGCCATTTTGTGAGTCTACATCTTCAACTGGACGATATCTCACTTCTACTGGATAAGTTCGTCCTGACACCTCAATAATAGGTGCGTCACTAAAATGTTTGGAAAAACGCTCAGGGTCAATGGTTGCTGAGGTAATAATCACTTTAAGATCTGGACGCTTCGGCAACAGCTGCTTTAAATAACCCAGAATAAAATCAATATTCAGGCTACGCTCGTGCGCTTCATCAATGATGATTGTGTCGTACTGGTTGAGGAATCTGTCTTGTTGAATTTCCGAGAGCAAAATACCGTCGGTCATCAGTTTTACGTATGTATTGTCAGAAACTTGATCTGAGAAGCGAATTTTAAATCCAACTTCTTGCCCCATCTCGCAGCCAATTTCCTCTGCGATACGGGTAGATACGCTTCTTGCCGCTAGTCTTCTAGGCTGTGTATGACCAATATAGCCATCCACGCCTCGACCAAGCTCTAAACAAATTTTAGGTAGCTGCGTGGTCTTCCCCGAGCCTGTTTCACCGGCAACAATGACCACTTGGTTATTCGCGATGGCTGCTTTGATGTCGTCTTTTTTCTGGCTGACGGGTAGTTGCTCAGGATACTCTACTGCTGGAATATTGGCACTTCTTGTTACCTTTAATTCTTGGCTTTTTGCAATCGCAGCCGCTACTTTTGCGACTACCTGCTTTTGCTTTTCTTGATCGGTAATTTTTTTCGCACCATGGAGGCGCTTTTTGAGGATGAAGTGATCCTTTTTAAGACATGAATTTAGCTCTTTGAACAGCGAGTCAACCTGCACTACACGACACCTTGTGATTACATAAAACGCCGTGTAGTTTATCAAATCAGATTAGACGAACCCAACTAAATTTGGTTAGGAATTGAGATTTTTGCTGTTATTCTCAAGGCAACTCCTCATGGGTTACCTTAACAGCTCGTAAATTTCATCGCTTTATACGTAACGGTGACCAGAGACATAAGCATCATGTAAATGCTTATCCAACGCTAATAGCACGTTTGCACGACTGATAACCCCAAGTAAGCGACCTTCATCGTCAACTACCGGGTACACTTTGGGCTTGTTGCAAATCATCAAATCTGCCATTTGCACTATGCTGTCTTCGCGTTTTACACACAGAGGCTCTTTTGTCATCACATCGGACACCACACTATGAGACTCATTTTGATAGGTCGCCTCTAGCATTTTTTTGAGGCAATCCTGCTCAGATAAAAACCCAATAACCCGCCTTGCTTCGTCTATAACCGGCCCGCCCGACTGGCCGCTTTGTAGCAGCTTTTCTACCGCTGATTCTACGCGCATGTCCTGTTTGAATGTTACGGGGCGATGATTTAAGTAGTCTGCGACTTTTATTGATTGCATTGCTCATCTCCATTAAAAACGCCAGCTATCATGATAATAATAGCTGGCGTTTGAAGAACTTGCTTAGTCTCAACGAAATATTGTTTTACTCGCTATAAATACCAACATAGGTCTGTGTTGTTGACGACTTGCTCGCACGATACATCCCCGCGGTATTAAATGGCATGCTAATATTTCCTTTAGGGTCAACAATGATCACCCCACCCGTGCCACCAATTGGATAAAGCGTATCAAAAATCACTTCTTTTCCCGCTTTTTCAATCGACTTGTTTTGATAAGCGACACGAGCACAAATATCAGCTGCGACATTATATCGAATAAAATACTCACCATGTCCCGTTGCTGACACAGCACAAGAGCGGTTATCCGCAAATGTGCCCGCCCCAATCACTGGTGAGTCACCTATCCGTCCAAAGCGTTTAGCCGTCATCCCACCGGTTGACGTTCCAGCCGCTAAATTCCCCTGTTTATCAAGTGCGACAGCCCCCACAGTTCCCATCTTATATTGGCTCTCTAATTGTTGATGTGCCGCCTGATAGTCTTTGGTCGCCGCTTCTTTTATCTGCAATCGCTTTTTCGCCTTTAAGAGTGATTGATAGCGAGCATCGGTGTCAAAATAGCTGTTTTCCACTAACGTAAAACCGCGTTTCTTGGCGAAGTCTTCTGCACCTTCACCACTTAGCATGACGTGTACTGAGTGCTGCATTACTTCTTTTGCCAGATCGATTGGGTTTTTAATGTGCTTCACCCCCGCCACAGCGCCCGCTTGGCGATTACGACCATCCATGATTGATGCATCTAGCTCATGCCCTTCATCGTAAGTGTACACGGCCCCCTTACCAGCATTAAAAAAAGGAGAATCTTCAAGAATGTTAATGGCTGCCGTTACCGCATCAAGGCTTTCTCCACCTTGTTCTAGTACCTTATAACCCGCTTCAACGGCTTCTTTTAGCTTAGCTTTGTATTGTTTTTCTTTTTCTGGTGTGAAGTTACTGCGCTCAATCGTACCAGCTCCTCCATGAATGGCGATCGCAAACGGGGTCGCTTTCTCGTCAGCGACGACAGCTGTCGTCGACAAGGCTAATAATGCTGCTAGCAAAGAGTTTTTTTTCATTTTTATACCTTGGTTCGTTATTAAACTTCAGCATGAGGTGAATTTTAGAACGATGCAAGCTTTCGCGTTAAAATACTCCTTTCAACTCAACAAGAAAAACGCCGAGTAGCTTATAACCGTCGTTGGGAAACACGCTAGGTCTGGATCCCTCGTGGCGCTTCATACTGTCCTAATCCAAACGCTAAGTAATACCAATTTGCCTTAATACTTGCTCAATTTGAAGGAGCAAATTGGTGTAGCAGTTATAAAATAGCATGCACAAAAAAAGCGCTTCCTCTGGAAGCGCTTCTATCGAATCGTTTTATATCTAAAAGCGATTAGCTCGCTTCGCGCTGAGCCTTCATACGTGCAAGACGCGCAACTTGATGCGTAGAAGTTAAGAATGCGAAGATCGGTGCTAAATAGCCACGTTTACGTAGCTCTAGGAAATCTTCGTCACCTAATTCGTTTAGCTTACGCTCATCCACAAGGTAGATACCGTTGATGTCTTTTTTCTCACCACGGATTTCTACCGTTAGCGTTTGTTGAACTAGAAGCTCTTTGTCAGCAAGATACTGAGTAAACGCTTCAGTTACGCGAGCAAACTCAACATAGCTTACTAACGCTTCTTTACGACGACCTAGGTATTCAGTTTCTTTACCGTCTTCGAAAAGCGCATTGCCTTCTTCTTCACCAACTAGCGGACTTGCTTCATCAATAACAATACCAAACTGATCTTGCTCTGGATGCTTAACCAAACCAAACGGGTAACGTGCAGCGGACATTGGCACAAAGCTGCCAGTCCACTTATCACCGTCTACAAATAGGTTTTCACCTGGCTGAAGACCAAACATAGCAACCGCTTGAAATTGACCTGTTTCAGTGTTTTTAACAAACGCCATTGGGAATTCTGTCGCTACACGCGCAAACTCATGCGCTACCACAGGCATTAAGTGCTGAGTTTTAAGGAAATCAACGTTCACGCCATTTTTTACTTTGATATTAGCGTGCTTTTCGTTGTGTAAAGGCTGCACTTGTTGTTCCGCCATAATACTGCTCCATTATTTTACGTATTTGTTACTTTATTTATTGCCCCTAAGGCTAGCGGTTTTCCGGGCAAATTGGAAGTTAAATATTTTTTAAGGTAGTTTAGATAAAAACTTCAATAAAGAACTTAGCTTATTTCGCATCAAAGAGTTGATAGCGCTGTCATAATTACGTACATTTGCTTAATAGTAGTCTATGTATAGTTTAACAGTAAAAAACAATGCAAAACCTCAAGCTCAACCCTTCCTTAAAAATTAGCGTGTTAATCGTCCCTAATACAGATATCAGTGTCTATGTCATTGATGACTTCTTATTGGATACTGCGAGCGTGTTAAATTTTGCGCATAAGGTAGCCTACTACCACCCCATGTTTTCTGATAATTCCTTCTACCCGGGAAAAAGAGACCATATGCCTGAACCGTATATGAGGCTACTAGCATCATTTTTTAAGGATTACATGCTTCCGCGCATTTCTAGGACTGAGTATCAATCAGTTACTTTTCATAAATGCTTATTGTCACTCATCACTTGCCAGCCTGATGCGCTTATTTTAGACCAAAAAGTTCCGCATATTGATTCATTTGATGACAGAGACTTTGCTTTTGTACACTACCTATCCACAGCCAACTTGGGAGGTACAAGTATCTATCGTTTTATACCTGAAAACCTTGTAGAGCTTAGGGAAAAAGATAAAGGAGTATTATCAGAGATGTTAATAAAAGCAGCTGAAAGTCCACATGAGCACTCTGGTTACCTAAATGAAACAACAAGTGTGTTTGAGCGTGTGCTGAAAATAGAACCAAAGTTTAACAGGTTAGTTATCTACCAAGGGAACATATTACATAGTGCCAATATCAATTGTGCGTCAGGATGTAATCAAGATCCAAAAATAGGAAGGCTCTCAATTTCTTCGTTTGCGAGCGTGCGCTAAATCAGTTTATATTCTCAACATAATGCAGATCGATGTTAACACCTCTCTAAATATTAGAAACAATGTCAGTAAAGCTAAAACTCTCTTATAGAGTATAAATAGTAACCTTCTTTCTTGATCAATTAGAAGTTATTGGTTGATAAGCCGAATTATAAGTAAGTTTTATTACTAACCCCTTCTCTCATGAGTTAATTGCTAATCCTTTTCCAATAAAAAAGCTCAACGAATTGTTGAGCTTTTTCTGATCTTCGTGTCCCGTCCTGAAATGCGTTTACACATTTAGGATGGGACATTGAGTTATTTAGAAACGTACCGCTACACCAACTTTATAGCGTGCTTCACCTTCAAAACTCCAAACAGGGAAGTTATTAAGAAGGTCAGGGTTTGGCAACGTCGTTGATGGATTATTGTTACCTAGTTGAACGCTATCTTCTTCCGTTAAATTAATGGCTTCAAAAGTAACATCTAGATAATCTGTAGCCGAGTACGTAGCACTGAAATCAAGCTGTCCATATGCTTTATGTTCACGGTTACCATACCATCCTGGAGCCTCACGAATGATGAACTCAGAGCGCCAGTTATATGCTAGACGAGCAGAGAAGTTATCTTGCTCATAGAAAGCAACTAAATTATAGGTATTCTTTGACGAATCAGAGAAAATACCAACTCTGTCAGGGTAATTTTCTGCAGGAGCTTCAGCATCCGCATAAGTGTAGTTGAATGAATAACCAAAGCCATTTTCAAAAGCGTCTTGAATTTGGAACTCAATACCTTCTATCGAACCACCACTACCGTTTGTAGATGAACTAACAGTCCAACAATCTGTGATACCAGCACCACACGGCGGCTCTCCTGCATCAGGATTATTTGTATAAACTGGAATATCAATTCCAATTTGTTGGTTAACCTGTTGCTGTGTCGAAATAAATGAACTCACATCTTTCGTGTAATACGTCAAGCTAACCATACCATCAGCACTGAAGTACCACTCAAGCCCTATGTCAGCTTGGAATGCTTTGAATGGACTTAGGCCTACGTTACCCGTCTGAAGGACTTCATTTAATGGGCGGTTATCTGTATAGCCAGCCAAGCTTCGTGTTGCAAACAGATCAGCATAGTTAGGACGTGAAATAACTTGAGCAGCTGAAGTACGAAGGATAATGTCGTCAGCAACATCAATCACCAAGTTTAAGCTTGGAAGAAACTCACTGTAATCGGCTTTGTCTGTAGATAAAGTAGTATCATATTGACCTGTATCACTTAAATCGTAATAGTCAGACTCAATATCTGTTGAAATATAGCGTATGCCTACATTACCACGGACACCCTCACCGCTGAATTCAGCCATTGCATATAGGGCCATATTTTCTTCTTCAACAGTACCATATGCTTGAGGTCTTTGTGTATAGCCTTCTGTCATTGCCAAGGAGTCAGCAATCATAAGGTCCATATTTGGTTCCGGGATAATAAATCCACCACCAGCAGATATAGTGCTAGGATAATACTCAGATGCATTTCTCATAGGGCGAAGTGCAACATTAACATTAGCACCATTACCATCCTGTACTACTTTGTGGTCAGCGTAACGGAAACCGGTTTTTATTGCAGAAATTAACCCGAAGTCAACTGGAAAGTCAAAATCTAGATTTAGATAAGTTTCTTCATCTGAGTCTGGATTGTATTCAGGAGCCCAAGTCTGTGGACCGATCACACTAGGTAAAATACCTGAATCAAATGACTGTTTTGCCAGATTATATCGCGTAATGTCACCGGTCATGTCAACTGTGCCATTTAATTCGCTACTATCATTGACCGTCCACTCACCGTAATTTGCTGTTGTTACATCACTATCCGCACTAGTA
Organism: Pseudoalteromonas sp. OANN1; assembly: GCF_024124685.1. Classification (NCBI taxonomy): domain Bacteria; kingdom Pseudomonadati; phylum Pseudomonadota; class Gammaproteobacteria; order Alteromonadales; family Pseudoalteromonadaceae; genus Pseudoalteromonas; species Pseudoalteromonas sp. OANN1. The sequence goes on along the minus strand of NZ_JAMXSE010000037.1, from coordinate 1,766 downwards.
TTACCGATACGGCCTTTAAATGTGAAGTTCTCAGCCTCGTACTGCCAATCAAGGTCAATAGTATCTGACTTCATACTCGCTTTACGAACCCAAGATTGATAAAACGCTGTAGCAGTTCCATCAATGTCTCGGAACGTGCAGTTACCAGAAGCATTCGTTTTTGTGCAAGAACCATCACCAGGGAAGATGATTATTTGTGAGTTAGCATTATTGGCGCCTAATTCTAAACTTGTTACATTTAGGCCAAATAATAAAGAGTCTGTCGGTCTATATTGCATTGCTACATTAATAGCCGTGCGATCTCTTTCTTGCTGGAATACAGTGGGAGCCATACCACCAGACCAACCTCCCGATGATTCAATACCATTTCGCTGATATTGAATTTCAGCAAGTGCGCCAGAAACAAGAATACCGAAATTTTCATCTTCGTTTTTCCAGCTGTAAAGTCCCGAAAATTCAGGATCCGTTTCCTCAGAAACCGTACCGTAGTCAGCCTTTACGCTTGCAAATACTGTGTTAGCATCCAAATCCAATGGTTTACGTGTCTTGACAATTACTGTACCACCGATACCACCTTCCACTAAATTCGCTTGAGAAGACTTATAAACCTCTAAACCGCCAACCAACTCAGAAGGTAAAAGTGAATAGTTGAAACTGCGATCGACCGCTTGTTGGTCAAACCAACTAGTGGAAGCAACAGAATGCCCATCGAGCAAAGTGCGTGTCAATTGTGCTGACGCACCACGAATTGATACTTGCTGGCCCTGACCGAATTGGCGGGATACACTCACCCCTGAAATTCGAGCTAGTGACTCACCTACGTCACCATCAGGGAATTTACCAACGTCTTCAGCAGTCACAACATCAACGACAGCATTTGCGAAACGCTTACCATTGAGGTTTTCTTTATTTGAAGCGCGAATACCACGAACTTCAATGACTTCTACGTTTTCTTGTACTTGATTTTGGCTTTGACTTTCTTCTGCAACTACAACGCCTGAAAAGCCCGCACCTAGTGCGATGCTGACGTTAACTGCAAGTAAGCTTTTTTTGAAATTATTAGCTAACACAGGATTCCCCTTGAATCATTTTGTTGGTTTTTTAAATCACTTCTGCCCAGTGATGATGACAACGCTGTCATCTAATAACAAACCATACACCCTAAATTACATATTCGCTACAATTTTTTTGGCCTGTTATTCAAAAAATATTCATATAGATAGATATCTTATTGATAAATATAAACTTAAATATAGCCAAGATATGGTTTGTTACAAAAACGATTGGAGAATAGCACAAAAAATTTTGCTGCTGTAGAGTTTTAAGATGGAATTGTCTCAATAAAGGGACATTTTAATTATCTGAATACACACAAGGGGATGTGTATTCAATTCCCTCATCAAGCTTGGGCAGAAGCTAAAGATGAGAATCAATATCAATGACAACGCTGTCATTATAGATTTATCTGTAAGTACTGTCTAGTTCTTTTAAGAGAATTTTTTATGACAAAGGCTTATAAAATCTACGATCAGCGAGTTAGTTATCACTATCTTTTGCACAAATTTAAATACCCCATTACGGGACTTGTTGATTTTATAATGATCGTATCTTGAATCAGTAAAATTTATTGCTTTTATTCGTAAGAAGTAAGAAGTAAGAAGTAAGAAGTAAGAAGTAAGAAGTAAGAAGTAAGAAGTAAGAAGTAAGAAGTAAGAAGTAAGAAGTAAGAAGTAAGAAGTAAGAAGTAAGAAGTAAGAAGTAAGAAG
>NZ_JAMXSE010000036.1:0-51652 GCF_024124685.1 Pseudoalteromonas sp. OANN1 | reverse complement strand
GCGTCGATGATAGTGTGGATTACCCATGTGAAAGTAGAACATCGCCAGGGCCAAATAAGAGAAACCCGTTGCAGCAATGCGACGGGTTTTTTGCTGTTTGGGGTATAGAAATTTGAGATATAAAAAATCTCGCAAGCTAATCAACACATCGCGAGGTGAACTCGCTCCTACCACAGTATCTGCAAAGTGCAACATGGTGGGAGGTGGTTCACCCGCCGATGGTTTGCAATGAAAATTTCGACCCAAAAATAGTATGGAACACCCATGTATAATAAAACCCGTTGCAGCAATGCGGCGGGTTTTATGTTGTTTGGGATATAGAAACCTCACGAGGTGAAATCGCTCCCACCATCAGATACATAGTACTGTGGGAGTCTCTCTTCTTCACGCATCCATGCTGTTCATTTCCTAAGTTGCTAAACTGCGGTTCTGAACTTGATTATGAAAAGACGACAGTTTTATTGCCGTTAATGAAAAGCTTATGCTCGCAGGCTAATTGTAACGCGTTACAAAATACTGTTTTTTCAATGTCTCTACCGATTTTTGCCATTTCTTCAGCATTTTGAGCATGGCTAACTTGCGTGACATTTTGGGCAATAATAGGCCCTTCATCTAATTCATCATTAACAAAGTGAGCTGTTGCTCCGATAATTTTTACACCACGCTCAAATGCCTGATGGTAAGGTTTTGCACCGATAAAGGCAGGTAAGAATGAGTGGTGAATATTGATAATTTTCCCGTCAAAGCGTGAGACAAATTCCGGTGTTAAGATCCGCATATACTTTGCCAAGCCAACAATATCAGGATCATATTGTTCGATTAAATCGGCCATTGCACTGTCGTGTTCTGCTCTACTCAGCCCTTCATGTGATACTAGATGAAAAGGAATACCAAAGCCTTTAACAAGGGGTTCCAACGTATCATAGTTTGCGATAACTGCTTGTACTTCAATATTGAATGCTTGTTCGTATTGTTTAAGCAACACACCGCCTAAGCAGTGCGCTTCTTTCGTCGCAAGTAGCACTACTTTTGTTCGTTCTTGCCCGTATAGGTTTAACTTGGCGCCAGTTGGTAATGACTGACGAAGTTGTGCCAGAAAGTTATCACTGGGTGTGCCTGTGAGCTCTGTACGCATAAAGAAGCGCTGTCCTTCTTTATCTACAAACTCATTATTGCGCGTGATGTTTAGGTCGTGCTCATGACAAAGGCTAGTGATCTTCGCGATCAGTCCTATGTCATCTTTACACTCTGTTGTTAGTATGTAACTCATTTCCTCATTCCAATTCGTCTAAGCGAACTTTCAGAATACTGCGAATTGGCAGTGAGATAAATGCTTACCGACAAAAAACTTTGCGATTGCTATCGTATTCAACAGCTGTCTGTGTGCTCATCGCCTATGGTTGAGCAGAGCTTTGAGTTTTGCCGGTTTTACTGGCTTAGACAGGTAATGGATCTGCTCACTCTTAGCGGCGACTTTTACTTCTTCATCCCTCACGGCGGTGATTAAAATAGCTGGAACCGTATCTTGCCACACGGTGCGCAGCGATTTGATCAAAGAGATCCCATCACAGTTATCGTTAAGTTGGTAATCCATTAAAATAACATCAGGTGCGGGATTGTGTTTTGCGTAAGCAAGCGCGTCTTCTACTTTGTAAAACAGCTGATAGTGGCAATGCCATTTATCTAGCAAGCTCGCCATGGCTTCTAGATTTTTCGGGTCATCATCAACCGCGATGACATTAAGTTGAGTTTTACTTTGCGGTTTCTGGCTAATATCTTCTTTTACCTGGAGTAAATCCACATTGCCATAGGGTATGTCTATGGCAAAGCGGCTACCTTGATTGACAACTGAATTCACTGAAATTGTGATGGATAAAAGATCGCATAGACGTTTTACAACACCAAGCCCAAGCCCAATACCTTTATTATCACCCGCTTGAATACGATAAAAATCGTTAAATATCTTATTTTGCTCATGGTTTGAAATACCAGGACCGGTATCCCATACTTCAAGCCTCAAACTATGTTTACGGCGTCGACAGGCGATGAGCACTTTGCCACTGTCGGTATATTTAACGGCATTGGAAACCAGATTTTGAATGATCCGGCGTAGGTAAGTGGTGTCGCTGTGCACAATACTGTGGGAGCTTCTCACCTTAAGTTCGAGACCTTTCTCTTTTGAAATGATGGCATACTCATTTGCCAGTGGTAGTAAGATATCGTCAATGTTGAAGTGCCTAGGGGTGGGCTTCATTGCACCTTGCTCTAGTTTTGCAATATCTAAAAGCGCACTCATCAGATGTACGGTAGAGTCTAGGCTATCGGTGAGTTTTTCAAAGTTACCCTGATCTTTACTTATTAAATTGTGGGTATCAATCGCTGCTAAGTATAGGCGTGCGGCATTGAGTGGCTGCAAAATATCATGACTGGCAAGTGCTAAGAAGCGAGTTTTACTCTCATTTGCTTGTTCTGCTTCTTTTTTAGCGGCCATTAGTGCCTGCTCTGTTTCGTGACGATTGGCTATTTCCGCTTTAAGATCCATATTAATGGTGCGGATCTCTTGGGTTCTGGCTTCAATACGGTTCTCTAGATCCATATTGATTTCTTCCAGTGCGTTTTGCGTCGCAATATGCGTGGTGATATCTGAAAAACTCGTCACAAACCCGCCTTCAGGCAGCGGGTTTCCCGTCATCTCAAATACTTGGCCATTACGACGGTGGCGAATAAAGTGGTGAGGGGTGCCATTTTTTAGATGTTGAACTCGTTTATCGACGTGTTTATCAATTTCTCCAGGACCGCACTCACCGCGCTCAGCGTTAAAGCGGATCACTTCCTCTATCGGTTGTCCTACTTCTAAGAAGCCGTCTGGGTAGGCGAACATCTCGTGATAACGCCTGTTCCATGCAACCAGTTTTAGATCTTTATCAACAACCGAAATCCCATGGCTTAGATTTTCTAATGAGGTATAAAGTAGGTTTTGGTTGAACTGTAGTGCTTGTGTGGTTTCATCAAAAAAGTTAACCACCTCTTCAAATGCCATTTGGCGACCCGATGACACGGTACGGATCAGAGCTTGGGCAGATGAAGCACCGAGCACCCCCGTGAGTGCGCGCTCGCAGAATGAGATAAATTCAGGGACTGGGTATGCGTCATTATCTTCTAAAATATTATTTTGAGCATAGTGCCCGAGCAGTTGCTGACTGCGCTGAACGCCCAAGAAGGTTTGTAGCAGTACTTTAAAGTCATACACGGTAGCGCGAACTTGTTTATTCAAGCGTTTGGAGAGTGCAGCCTGATCTTTAGGGTTTACGAATGCCGCGGCCTGAATACGGTCGATTAGGCTCTCTTGTGCACCGATAGAAAAGCTAATATAGCAGCTAATGTTGGCGAGCAGTGCGAGTAAAGTTCCTCGGGTGATAAGGGTCTGGCGCATTTCATAATCAAGTAATCCACCAGCTTCCAGAATTGGAAACATAAGAAATAGCATCCAGCAGATAAAACCTGCGATGAGCCCCGCATACACGCCATACGCATGGCCTTTACGCCAATAAAGTCCACCGACAATCGCAGGCAATAGCTGAGTTACCAATGAGAAGGCAACTAACCCCATATTCGCGAGAGCTTCACCATGACCAAACCATTGCTGGTACATATATGAAAGTAATAAGATTGCGGCGATAACAAAGCGTCGAACTAAGAGTATTTGACTCTTAAAACTGCTGTTAAGAATGTTCTTCTTAAATTTACGCTTGAACAACAAAGGCAATACCACATCGTTCGATAACATGGTGCTAAGTGTGAGAGTCGCAACCACTATCATAGCGGTTGCCGCTGATAAACCGCCGATAAATACAAATGTAGCGAGGATCGGATGCTCCATCATGATAGGTAAAGCAAGTACGAAACTATCCGGTGCGGCACCATAGCCAATATCGGGGTGGATAGCGGCGGTAGCGATTGGGATGATCATGGCTGCTATCAATAACAGATAAAGTGTAAATGCCCAGCGTGCGGTTTTTAAGTGTGAAGTATTATGGTTATCTACCACTACAACATGAAATTGTCGGGGCAAACAGACGATGGCAGCCGCTGCCATAAGCGTTTGTCCAACGAAGTTGAAGTTAAAGAAGTCAAAAGATTGCCAATGTTCGCTCAATGCTTCAAATGAGTCTGGAACTTGAGCTAAAGATTGCCATGCAAGCACGGCAACAATACCGAGTGCGAGTAGTTTAACGATAGATTCAAAAGCAACGGCCAACATCAACCCTGAGCGATACTCAGTCACATCTACCTTTCTAGTGCCAAAGAAAATCGCAAATAATGCCATGATCAAGGTACCAGCTAATGCGAGTGCAGTGCCAGACACTTGCTCATCCTGCTGTAATAACAAAAAGCTACTACTCAAGGCTTTGAGCTGGAGTGCAATATACGGAATGGTTGCCAATAGGGCTATCATAGTTACCATGACGGCCGTAGTTTGGCGTTTACCGTATCGTGCTGAAATGAAGTCGGCAATGGTGGTGATATTCTGTTTTTTACTAACCAATATGAGTTTGCGTAAAAAACCCTGACCGAACAAAAACAGTAAAATGGGCCCTAAGAGAATAGGGAAGTAATGCCAGCTACTGGTGGCCGCAGTACCTACCGAGCCGTAGTAAGTCCACGAGGTACAATAAATTCCTAAGGAAAAGGCATAAACAAACGGATGATGACTAATTTTGAGTGCGCGGGGGGTGGTTTTATCTCCCCAGTTGGCGAGCCAAAAAAGTACACCAATATAAGCAGCGGCAACAAGGAGTAAAATGGCAGTCATAGTGTTTGTTATAGTTTTTGTTGTTTATACCGTCATACTTTAGCAAACAAATGGTACCCAAAGTCTAGTTTACTGTATAATTTTATTTGAGATTTTAATCTTATTAACAATCAAAGTGTTAGGTTTTTATTTGGTAAGTAGGGGCGTTCATTCACCATTCAAGTTAGACTAATGTCTTACTGTCGTATCTACTCATTGAAAATACATCTTCATTCAACCTGCTTTGACTTATCTTTTTGTTTATAAAGACTTTTTAATTCTTATGAATACTATGCATCTGCAGTTTACGTAAACGTTAATCTGCCGTTACGACTAAGGTCTCAATTTCAACTTATCAAGCCGTTGCTACTCTCATTAAGGTCTATTAACACAACTTGCTCCATGTTGGAGCGGGTGATAGGAGATTTAAAATGGCTTTTAAAAGTGAAGAACAAGCGAAAGCATATTGGTCAGAAAATCTCGCCTTGATGTTTAAGCTACTCGCTATTTGGTTTGTCGTCTCATTTGGATTCGGCATCCTGTTAGTTGATGTGCTCAACGAAGTTCGTTTTTTTGGATTTAAACTCGGATTTTGGTTTTCTCAGCAAGGCGCAATTTATACTTTTGTTGCGTTAATTTTTGTCTACGTTTCAAAAATGAATGCATTAGACAAAAAATACGGCGTGGACGAGTGAGGGGCTAATCGATGGATGTTCAAATTTTAACTTTTATTATCGTCGGCCTTAGTTTTGCGCTCTATATCGGTATCGCTATCTGGGCGAGAGCTGGGTCCACGAATGAATTCTATGTTGCTGGCGGCGGCGTACCTCCTGTTGCTAACGGTATGGCAACTGCAGCAGATTGGATGAGTGCAGCGTCCTTTATTTCAATGGCGGGGATTATTTCCTTCGCTGGTTACGACGGCGGTGTTTACCTTATGGGGTGGACCGGCGGTTATGTATTACTTGCTCTGTGTTTAGCACCTTATTTGCGTAAATTTGGTAAGTTCACGGTACCTGATTTTATCGGTGATCGTTACTATTCTCAGGTTGCACGTGTGGTTGCGATTTTGTGTGCTATCTTCATCTGTTTTACCTATATTGCTGGTCAAATGCGTGGTGTTGGTGTGGTGTTTTCTCGTTTCCTCGAAGTTGATATCGAAACGGGCGTTTACATCGGAATGGTGATTGTATTCTTCTACGCGGTACTTGGCGGTATGAAGGGGATCACTTATACGCAGGTCGCTCAATATTGTGTACTTGTCTTTGCTTATTTAGTTCCTGCTATTTTCATTTCACTGATGATGACAGGCCATTTGCTACCACAAACCGGTTTTGGCGCAACGTTGGCTGATGGTTCGGGCACCTATCTACTCGACAAGCTAGATGGACTTAGTACCGAGCTCGGTTTTGCGCAGTACACCGAAGGCTCTAAGAGTATGGTTGATGTGTTTGCGATTACCGCTGCACTTATGGTTGGTACTGCTGGTCTACCACATGTAATCGTTCGCTTCTTTACCGTTCCTAGAGTAAAAGACACTCGTATTTCAGCCGCTTGGACTTTAGTATTTATCGCAATCGTGTATACAACAGCACCGGCTGTTGCATCGTTCGCTCGTGTGAATATGATCGACACGATTAACGGTAAAGATGGTAGTGGTACGGTTTATGAAGAAGCACCGCAGTGGGTGAAAAACTGGGAAAGAACAGGCCTAATCGTGTTCAACGATAAGAATGGTGATGGCAAAATGCAGTACTCTGCGGGCAAGATTGACGATCCTGCCAGTGCAAACGAGGTGAAGATCGACCGCGATATTATGGTATTAGCAAATCCAGAAATTGCGAATCTACCTGCATGGGTGATTGCATTGGTCGCTGCAGGTGGTATTGCTGCGGCGCTATCGACAACCGCTGGCTTGCTATTGGTTATTTCAACATCGGTATCACATGACTTGCTGAAGCGTACCATTAAGCCGGATATCAACGATAAACAAGAATTGCTGGCTGCGCGTTTAGCTGCGATGGTAGCGATTGGGATCTCAGCATATTTTGGTATAAACCCGCCAGGGTTTGTTGCATCGGTAGTTGCATTTGCCTTCGGATTGGCTGCGGCGAGTTTCTTCCCTGCAATTATCATGGGGATATTTTCTAAGCGCATGAATAAAGAAGGTGCGATTGCCGGCATGGTAACGGGTATAGGCTTCACTGCGGCTTATATTATTTACTTTAAGTTTGTCAGCCCTGAGCTAAATGCGCCTGCAAACTGGTTGTTTGGGATTTCTCCTGAGGGGATCGGTATTGTAGGTATGCTAGTGAACTTCGTTGTAGCTGCACTGGTTATGAAGGTGACTGCGGATACACCTGAAGAAGTCAAAGTGATGGTTGATGGGATCCGTAATCCGAAAGGATCTAGCGCTGCTCACGCACACTAAGCAATGCTAATCGAATTTGCCCAGCCAGCGTGCTGGGCAAATTTGTTTTTGATAGTGCAAAATTGTAGACGATTAAAAGGACAGTTAGGTATGACGCCAGAAATTCAAGATGTCTTTCAGTTTGTTTATAAACAAGCCCCGTTTTCTGAATTGCCCGAAGCGGCTGCCAACTACTTTTCTAAACACATCGAAATTATTTATCTTAGCCAGGCGAATCAACAAGATTGGCTTCAAGATGGCAAGCCAAATCTATATCTGCTGCGCTCTGGTGTGGTTGACCTGATCTCAGCTAAAGACGAAGTCATTGGTCGTATGAGTGAGGGAGACTACTTTGGTTATCCTTCTTTATTAACTGGTGATGCCATTCAAAATCGCATCGAAGTTCAAAAAGATGGTTTGGTCTATATTCTCAATGAGCAGAACTTTGACTTTTTACGTCGAGAATACAAATCGTTTGAACAATACTTTGTTAGAGCACATGCTAACCGACTACTTTCTTCTCGTTATAAACAGCAGAGCGAAACTTGGTCAGAGCGGAAAATATCTGAACTAATGACTAAAGATGCGGTTACTATCGCGCCAACAGCGAGTATTCGTGACGCTGCCAAATTGATGAGCCAGCACCGTGTTTCATCAATTATGGTCACGGAGCAAGCGCGCTTGGTTGGCGTTGTGACGGATAGAGATCTGCGTAATAGAGTTCTAGCGCAAGACAAAGATCCTAGCGCTCCACTTGCTGAGATCATGACGGAAAAGCCAAAGCATATCTTTGAAAACAATCGTGTGTTTTCGGCCCTGCATTTAATGCTTAAGCACAATATTCATCATTTGCCAGTGTTAAATGAAGCATATAAACCACTGGGCATGCTGACCAGCACCGATCTGCTGAGACAGCAAAAAAGTGATCCAGTGCAGCTTATCGGCAGGATCTATAAAGCACAAAACCTTTTGGCTATCAAAAGCTGTGCTCAGGAGATCCCGGATCTATTACGTCAATTTTCCTATCATATCGAAGATATTTCATTGATTGGCAAACTACTAAGCGGCCTCACTGATGCACTAACATCAAGATTAATCTATTTATATCAACAGCAACATGGCGCCGCGCCTTGCCGCTTTGCGTGGATCTGTTTTGGCTCTCAGGCACGGGAAGAGCAGACCTTACATTCAGATCAGGACAATGGTTTATTGCTACCAGACAATATCAGCGAAAACGATAGTCGTTATTTTGCTGCTTTAGGCGCGTTTGTCTGTGAGCAACTCAACGAGTGCGGTATTCAATCTTGCCCGGGAAATATCATGGCTAGTAATATAGATTGCCGTGGCACAGTTGCCCAGTGGACCGCCAAATTTAGCAATTGGATCTTGTCTCCTACGCCAAAAGCGATGCTTAATTGCAAGATCTACTTTGATATGCGTTTTATTGATGGCGCCAGCGATCTCTATGCGACCCTGCGCCAATCTTTGGATCAGATCAGTCGAAACGAGTTGTTTTATGCGGCAATGGCGACAGACATCAACGCAAATTCGGTACCGATCGGGATCTTTCAACAATTTAAGCTGGAAAAAGACAAGAGCAAACATAAGTATTTAGATCTTAAAAAACGTGGGGTTGCTATTATCAACGATGTGGTTAGGTTGTATGCGCTAAAGGTTGGGGTTGCAAGAGCTAACACATTAGAGCGCCTAGAGGCACTGACTAAAAGCCCATTACTGGCCAAGTCGGATATCGACAATTTAAAAGACTGTTGGCGGTTCTTAACACAATTGCGGTTAAAGACTCAAATCAACCGTGAAGGATTACCAGGAAATTGTATTAACCCAGAAAACCTCTCTTCTCTTGAACGGCATCAACTCAAAGAAGCATTTTATTTAGTAAAACAAGCACAGCAGGCGAGTGCGTTTAAGTTTGCTCGAGGGAGTTTATAAGCAATGAACTGGTTTTCTCACTCTATTGCTAAGTGGCGCTATAAACATCTGCCGTTTGCGCAAGCCGAGTTAGTGGTGCTAGACCTTGAACTCACCGGGCTTGACCCTAAGTGCCATGAAATAGTGTCGGCTGGTTGGTTGCCGATTAAACATATGCGGATCCAAGTGAAAGATGCGCAGTATCACTTGAACAGTGAAGTGCGAACGCTTGCACAAAGTCCAGTTTTCCACGGTATTGATAGTAGTCGATTGGCTGAAGGTGAGTCCTTACAAACTTTGTTGCTGGCGCTTCAGCGCGCGCTCCACGGTAAAGTGTTAGTATGTCACAACGTACAGATGGATTGGGCGTTTCTTAAGGCGGCATTTCAGCGCTTTGAGCTAAACGTAAGACCTGCCTTGCTGTTAGATACCATGCAGATAGATAAGCGTCGCGTGTTAAAGCAAGGCTATCCGTTGGCGCAGGATGCATTAACACTAAACGCTTGTAGAATGCGTTATGGTTTACCTCCTCATCAATTGCATGATGCGCTTAGCGATGCTTTAGCGACAGCGGAGCTACTGTTGGCGCAATCTCAGGCCATTTGTGCTGGTGGTAAATGTAAAATTGCGGATTTAACTTGAGTTAAAAAATTGCCCTAGCCCCTTACACATTTCACTCAGGTCGATTACAATAGCGCCATCAAAACGAAGGGGAACTTTCGTACTTGCGACTTCATGGATTTTCAATTTAATGACAATCAAGCTTGCAATTAATGGCTTTGGTCGAATAGGGCGTAATATCGTAAGAGCACTCTATGAGTCGGGTCGTCACCACGAAATACAAATTGTAGCCATCAATGAGTTGGCAGATCCTAAAGGGATCGCGCATCTTTTAAAATACGATACCTCACATGGGCGTTTTGCTTTTCCAGTTTCGTTAACAGAATCTTTTTTGGAAGTAGCTGAGGATAAGATCCAGTTATTTTCAGAGCCAGATCCAAGTCATTTACCTTGGCGTGCGCTGGATGTTGATGTGGTGCTCGATTGCACAGGCGTCTATCATTCTCGTCAGCACGCACTTGCGCATATTCAGGCTGGGGCAAAGAAAGTATTATTTTCACATCCCGCGGATGCAGATGTTGATGCAACAGTGATCTTCGGTATCAACGAAGAGATACTGTTACCTGAGCACACCATTGTGTCTAACGGCTCATGTACGACAAACTGTATTGTTCCGGTAATTAAAGTGCTAGACGATAAGTTTGGTGTCGAGTCCGGCGCTATTACGACTATTCATGCCTCTATGCATGATCAACAAGTGATTGATGCTTATCACAGTGATTTACGGCGTACACGTGCGGCAAGCCAATCGATCATTCCTGTTGATACTAAGCTTGCTCGCGGTATTGAACGTATTTTACCTAAGTTCCAAGGCCGTTTTGAGGCGATTGCGGTACGAGTGCCAACAATCAATGTTACGGCGATGGATCTGAGCGTTACGCTCAATGAAAATGTCACAATTGATGCGGTAAACTCGGTTCTAAAACAGGCCGCTGGTGGTCGTTTAGAAGGGGTGCTGAGCTATACTGAAGAGCCGTTAGTGTCGGTTGATTTTAATCACGATCCACATTCTTGTATTATCGATGGTACGCAAACTCGAGTGAGTCACAAGCGCTTAGTTAAGCTGCTAGTTTGGTGTGATAACGAGTGGGGTTTTGCTAATCGTATGCTTGATACCGCTTGCGTGATGATGCGTGGCTAATCATTTGTTTCAGACGCTGTTATAATCAAATTGTCTGCACAAAATTAAAACAATAATTTAAACCGAGGTGGCAAACGATTGCTGCCTTGTAGATAACAAAATGTATCGTTCTTTAAGGAGATGTCCAATGTCAGTCATTAAGATGGCGGATTTAGATTTAAACGGCAAGCGTGTGTTGATCCGCGAAGACCTAAATGTGCCAATTAAAGATGGCAAAGTCGCGTCGGACGCGCGGATCCGTGCTGCACTACCTAGTATCAAATTAGCACTAGAAAAAGGCGCTAAAGTGATGGTGATGTCTCACCTTGGTCGTCCAACCGAGGGTGAGTATGATGCACAATACTCTATGCAGCCGGTTGTGGATTATCTTAATGATGCGTTATCTCAAGATGTACGTTTAGTGACTGACTATCTTGACGGCGTGGATGTACAAGACAATGAAGTTATCGTATTCGAAAACGTGCGTTTTAACGTTGGCGAGAAGAAAGATGATGAAGTACTTGCGAAAAAACTAGCAGCGCTTTGTGATGTCTACGTGATGGATGCCTTTGGTACTGCGCACCGCGCACAGGCTTCAACACATGGTGTTGGCTTGTACGCTGAGGTAGCTTGTGCAGGTCCATTGCTTGCAGCTGAACTCGACGCGCTTGGCAAAGCACTAGATAATCCAGCTCGTCCTTTGGTGGCCATCGTTGGCGGCTCTAAAGTATCAACCAAACTAACCGTGCTTGATTCATTGTCTAAGGTTGTTGATCAACTCGTGACTGGTGGCGGTATCGCGAATACTTTCATAGCTGCAGCGGGTAACCCTGTTGGTAAGTCGTTGTATGAAGCGGATTTGATCCCTGAAGCGAACAAGCTAGTGGCTGCCGCCAGAGCGAATGACGGCGATATTCCTGTTCCGACTGATGTGGTTGTAGGTAATGAGTTTTCAGAATCTGCAGTTGCTACTATTAAAGATGTAAGCGAAGTTTCAGACGAAGACATGATCTTCGACATCGGTCCTGATACTGCAACTCAGCTTGCTGAGATCATTGCGAGTGCTGGCACTGTGGTTTGGAATGGCCCTGTGGGCGTATTCGAATTTGATCAATTTGGTAATGGTACTGAGGCGATTGCCAATGCCATCGCTAAGTCGTCAGCATTCTCAATTGCTGGTGGTGGCGATACGTTAGCTGCTATCGATAAGTATGGCGTTGAGCAAGATATCTCTTATATTTCTACAGGTGGTGGTGCTTTCCTTGAATTCTTAGAAGGTAAAACGCTTCCTGCGGTCGCTATGCTTGAGCAGCGAGCTAGAGGCTAAAATTGATTGAGGTAGCGCTAGGCTGCCTCTTAATATCAGGTAAACATCGCTCTCTCACATACTTGATGTTTGCTTGACGACGCGTAGCGTCTGGTTAGCCAACAAATAAAGTGGTTAACTTCATCAGCGTTGGCTGGTGTAAACATATTATCCGTTCAAACCGATAGCGGTGGCTATCAACAATTGGAGAAAAGCAATATGGCTTTAATCAGTATGCGTCAACTTCTCGATCATGCAGCTGAGCATGGTTATGGCGTTCCGGCATTTAACGTGAATAACCAAGAGCAAATGCGTGCGATCATGGAAGCTGCGGACAAGACAAATAGTCCGGTTATCGTGCAAGGTTCTGCTGGTGCACGCAAATATGCTGGTGCACCATTTATCCGCCACATGATTTTAGCGGCTGTAGAAGAATGGCCTCATATTCCAGTTGTAATGCACCAAGATCATGGTACTTCACCTGCTGTATGTCAGCGTTCTATTCAACTTGGTTTCTCATCAGTCATGATGGACGGCTCTCTAATGGAAGACGGTAAAACGCCTTCAAGCTACGAGTATAATGTGGACGTTACTCGCCGTACCGTTGAAATGGCGCACGCGTGTGGCGTGTCTGTTGAGGGTGAACTAGGTGTACTTGGTTCTCTTGAAACTGGTGAAGCTGGTGAAGAAGACGGTATTGGCGCTGAAGGTAAATTAACAGAAGATCAGCTACTGACAGATCCGGAAGAAGCTGCAGACTTCGTCAAGAAAACCAATGTAGATGCGCTTGCTATTGCATGTGGAACATCACACGGTGCTTATAAATTTACTCGTCCACCAACGGGCGATATTTTAGCAATTAACCGTATCAAAGAAATCCACGCTCGTATTCCTGATACTCACTTAGTAATGCATGGTTCGTCTTCGGTACCGCAGGACTGGTTAGCAATTATTAATGAGTTTGGTGGTGAAATTCCTGAGACTTACGGTGTACCGGTTGAGCAGATTGTTGAAGGTATTAAATTCGGTGTTCGTAAAGTTAATATCGATACCGATCTACGTTTAGCATCAACAGGTGCTATTCGTCGCCACCTTGCGCAAAACCCAAGTAATTTCGATCCACGCAAATTCTTAGCGGAAGCGACGAAGGCGATGACTGAGATCTGTGTTGCGCGCTACGAAGCGTTCGGTACAGCTGGTCAAGCGGCTAAGATCAAGCCAATTTCACTTGATGATATGCACTTGAGATATCTAACAGGTGAGTTAGATCCTAAAGTGAAATAACTTACCGGATCAAAATTTGACTAAGTAAAATTGTGCATCGCACTTTGATACTTCAAAAAGCCTCTGAAATAGAGGCTTTTTTTGTATCTGATCCTTGATTGGAAGCCAATGTTCAATAGGGCTTGCAAGGTGAAAATACACTTGGATCGCCATTTTACTAGCGAAGTAAATAGGGATCAGATCTTTACTAACAAAGATCATTGTTTGACTAAGTGGATATATTTCAAAACCTCAGATCAATAAGTTAGCTTCGCTTAGATCATTTTTATACCAACTTGATCGAGCGTGAAGTAGTAAGAGGTTAGTAAGAAAATGATCTTGGGGACGATCTTGTTAGTAAAAATCTGATCCTGACCGTGGATGATCCCCAGCAGTTAATAAAATACTGATCCCGGAGTCAGTTTCTTGATCTCCAGCTAAAAGTGTCTAACTTTAAAAATACGAGATCTGTTCGCTACCTCCTCTCTGTCTGGCTTCAGAATCTCAAACCTTGTTGTACTGCGCCCAAATACTATCCAAGGTGATCAAAGATGAAAATGAAATACCTACCATTTGTTGCTCTAAGCCTTTGCTCTATGAGTGTTTGTAGTTATGCAAACGAAGCTGTATCTCTATACGGTAGAGCTCATGTCGGTGTACAGAATTCTGATAAGGATGGTGACAGCGATACTTCAATTGAAAGTTATAACTCTCGCATGGGATTAAAGGGAGCTGCAAAGCTGCAAGAAGGACTTGAGATTTTTTATAAATATGAATTCCAAGTTGAGATCACGGATCAAGACAAAGATGGTAAGTCAGGTGATAATCTTACAGCACGCTCTCAGTATCTTGGGGTTAAAGGTAGCTATGGTCAGCTCCTGATCGGCCGTGATGATACACCGATGAAAAAGTCGCAAGGCAAAGTGGACTTAATGAATGACTTTTCGGGTGATATTAATTCGTTCTTTGTTGGTGAAAATCGCCTTGGTGACACCGTGCAATATACAACTCCGGCTATTAATCATTTGCAGTTTACAGTGAGTTATATTGCCGACGACAACAGCAAACAAAACGGTGAAGATGGCTTATCTTTGTCGGCAAGTTACGGTGATAGCAAACTCAAGAAAACCAATGTATATGTTGCTGTTGCCCATGATAATAAAGTGGCGGGACAAGACATTAATCGCGTGACGGTACAAGGAAAGCTGGGGGACTTTAAACTCGGTGGTATGTATCAACAGAATGAAGCGATAGATAGCGATGAGGAAATAGACAGTTTTATGGTGAGCGCTGCTTACCAGATTGAGTCATATACCTTACTTGCCCAGTATCAAGATTCGGATGGGGCTGCAGGTAAGCTGAAAGACTCTGGCAATGCAGCCTCAGTAGGTGTGGAAAAAAGTTTAAGTAAACAAGCTCGTATGTATCTTTGGTATTCTAAATTTTCTTTGGATAACAACGAAGATCACAACACGATGGCAGTCACATTGAGATATGACTTCTAATTTACAAGGCGTAAGGCTACTTACAAAAGGCGTGCTGGTTGTGAATTGCAGCGTCGCTTTTGAAGTATAGCTTGGAGGTCTTAGTCCATATTTCGAAAACACTATTTTGAAACCAACGTTTTAGTATAAAGTACTATTAAAATCAGTTGATTATAAATAAATAAGGTATTCCCTTTGTAGCCAAAAAAGAGATTTTTTTGGCTTGTTTTGCGTTTACACGTTACACTTTCATAAAAATGTCACAGTTAGTCATAATAATGACATCAACAACGTCGGTAACGAGAGAACATTGGGAATGTCACGTAAAGTACTTGTAGTTGATGATGAAGCACCTATCAGAGAAATGTTGGTGTTCGTACTAGAGCAAAATGGTTTTCAAGCAATTGAAGCGGAAGACTATGATTCAGCAGTTGCTGCTATGGTAGAGCCTTATCCAGATATGGTGCTACTAGACTGGATGCTGCCAGGAGGCAGTGGTATTCAAATTGCTAAAAAGTTTAAGCAAAGTGAATATACCCGTCAGATCCCAATCATCATGCTAACGGCAAGAGGTGAAGAGGAAGACAAAGTTAAAGGATTAGAGGTTGGTGCGGATGATTATGTGACAAAGCCTTTCTCTCCCAAAGAGCTAATGGCTCGTATCAAAGCGGTAATGCGCCGAGTTTCGCCGACGTCGCTAGAAGAAGCGATAGAAGTTCACGGATTACGTTTAGACCCTATTTCTCACCGAGTGACATCTGCGGGCACTGAGTTAGATATGGGGCCAACAGAGTTTCGTTTATTACATTTCTTCATGACACACCCTGAACGTGTTTATAGCCGTGAACAGCTGTTAGATCACGTATGGGGTACTAACGTGTACGTTGAAGATCGCACTGTAGACGTTCATATTCGTCGCTTACGTAAAGCTATCGCACCGCTTGGTCACGATCGCTTAGTGCAAACCGTACGTGGTGCAGGTTACCGCTTTTCGAGTAAACTGTAATTAGTATTCCAAGAGGAACTGAATTATTTGGTTCCTAAATGGATTTAGTCTATGTATCGAGTGATTGATAAACAGGCGTTAACAAGACGCCTGTTTTTGTATTTCCTACCACTAGCCTTAATTGGCTATTTAGTCAGTGCACCTTTTCTGTTTCTTTTCATCGGTGCTTTCGTCTTATTAGTTTGGCATTACAAACAACTCTATCGTTTGAGCGACTGGCTGCTCAACCAACGTAGTTTTAATCCACCTGAAGGTAAGGGCGCTTGGGAACAAGTGTTTGAAGGGATCTATCAACTTCAGCAACGTAATCGCAAAAAGCGTAATGAACTCGCTGAACTGATCCGACGCTTTCGTGAGGGGGCTGAAGCTATCCCTGACGCTGTCGTTGTACTGCAACAAGATCTCAGTATTGTGTGGTGTAACCAATTAGCCTTGAAAGTGTTAGGTTTGCAATGGCCTACAGATCATGGTCAAAGATTGGATAACCTTATCCGAGACCCTAAATTTGTAAAGTACATGCATGAACATCGCTTTGATGAAGCATTAGAGCTTGAGACTGGGCTTGCACATGAGCAAGTGTTGGAAATACGAGTAATGCCTTATGCCGAACAGCTTATGCTAGTGGCGCGTGATGTTAGCCGACTAAAGCAATTAGAGCAGATGCGCAAAGACTTTGTCGCAAACGTATCTCATGAACTAAGGACGCCCCTAACCGTCATGGCTGGCTACCTAGAGATGATGGATAGCGATAATATGCCACCCCCTGCGATGTGGGCTAAAGCACATGGCACTATGATAGATCAGTGTAAACGGATGGATAGTCTGGTAAATCAACTTCTTTCCTTGTCTCGAATCGAAGGGGCGAGAAAGCAAGACAATGACAAAGCCGTAAATATCCCCGCCATGCTTGATCTCATTCATACCGAAGCGAAGTCACTTAATCAGGAGAAGGGCCATGAGCTCATTTTTGATATTGATCCGACTTTGGATATCAAAGGGGCTGGGGATGAGTTACGTAGTGCTTACTCAAATTTAATTTTTAATGCTATTCATTACACCAAACCCGGTGGGCACATTCATGTACGTTGGTATTTAGAAAACGACTTGCCGACGTTTAGTGTTGTCGATAATGGCGATGGTATCGCGCCTGAACACATTAACCGACTAACTGAACGCTTTTACCGTGTGGATAAAGCACGAAGTCGAAAAACAGGTGGCTCGGGTCTTGGTTTAGCAATTACTAAACATGTGTTGTCTCGCCATGACTCAGCTTTACATATTGAAAGCAAAGTGGGTGAAGGCTCTCGTTTTTGGTTTGCTTTCCCCAAACAAAAGCGAATTTTTATGACAAATGATGAAAGTCATAAAAGTGTAATTTAAGAGTAATTTTATTGTCATTTTATCGCTGCACAATGAGCTGCGTAAAATAACTGGGACCAACAACTGGAGTGACCCCAATGAAATTTAAAAGCTTAGTTGCCGCAATGGGTGTGGCTATTACTACATTAGTTTCTACTCAAGTATCTGCTTTAGACGAAAAGTTACCAGAGTATAATAAAACCAGCGGTATCTCAGGAAACTTCTCTTCTGTAGGTTCTGATACGCTTGCCAACATGATGACGTTTTGGGCAGAAGAATATAAAAGAATTTACCCTAACGTAAATATCCAAATCCAAGCTGCTGGTTCTTCTACTGCGCCACCAGCACTAACGGAAGCAACGGCAAACTTCGGCCCAATGAGCCGTAAGATGAAGTCAAAAGAAATTGAAGCTTTTGAAAAGCGTTATGGTTATAAGCCAACAGAAATCCGCGTAGCAATTGATGCGCTGGCGGTATTTGTACACAAAGATAACCCAATTGAAGGCTTAACAATTGAACAGGTTGATTCAATCTTCTCTTCAACACGCAAATGTGGTTCGGCAGCACAGGCAAATCGCTGGAGTGATGTTGGTCTAACGGGTGATTGGGCTGCAAAAGATATTCAGCTTTATGGTCGTAACTCAGTATCTGGTACTTATGGTTACTTCAAGAAAAAAGCACTGTGTAAAGGCGACTTCCGCAATAATGTTAATGAGCAGCCAGGTTCTGCGTCTGTAGTACAGTCTATCTCGTCTTCAGTGAATGCGATTGGTTATTCTGGTATTGGTTATAAAACGTCAGGCGTACGTACCGTACCACTAGCGAAAAAAGGCACGAACTACGTTGATGCAACATTAGAAAATGTGGCACAGGGTAAATACCCACTGTCTCGATTCCTATACCTATATGTGAACAAGCACCCTAATAAAGAATTAGCACCTATCGAGGCTGAATTCTTGAAGATGGTGTTGTCTAAAGAAGGTCAAAAGATTGTTGAGAAAGACGGTTATGTTCCTCTTTCTAGCGAAATGGCGACACGCGAATTGAAAAAGTTAGGTTTACTTTAATCAATTACTCAACCCACTAATTACTTGTTGTTATTGATGCCGCTCATTGAGCGGCATTTTTTTATTTTCACACTTCTATGTTCCCAGATTGAATAATTTGTTTAAATCTTCATCCTCAAGCGGCAAAAAAGCTGGAAATATTCTATATTTAGTTAAAATTTATAATAAATCAGTCGATAATGAACTCGTCTTACTTCAAAAGGTGTATATATGAGTCTAGGTACTGCTTTTGCTGATCTTAGTATCACCAAAAAGATCCACGCAATTACGCTCGTTGCGGTTGTCGCTTTTGTGGTTATCGTGTTTGTTAATTACAACGCTATTAGTTCTAACCAAAGGGCCTTAAATGAATTAGAGGAGCAGACATATAAAATTCTTAACCTCGCCACAGAAAACGCAAATAAGCTGCAGAATTTAGATGAACTATTCACTCAAGCTGTAACCTTCGGGGATGCTGAATTATTAGATAAAGCAAAAGAATATCAACAGCAAATCCAGGCTAACTTGCAAAAAATTGAGTCGGTACAAAGTGGCTTTATGCCCTCAGATAATAGCGACGAACTTGCACAATACGGCAAAATTGCGCAACAAATTGCTGGAGGAATGATAGATGGTACAGCTGATTTTTCCCGTATCCAAGAAGATGCCAAAAAGAAAACTGAAATCTACGAAGGCTTAGTCGCAGATTTTACCAAGGCTAAAACGAACGCGAATGATCGTTTTGTTGAATTACTTCAAAATACCGAAGAGCGCTCAGCAAACGCGCTCACGATAATGTTGATTGTGGCCGTTATTTCTTTACTTGTGCTGGTTTTCTTAGCGGTTGTGATTGCAAGAGGTATTGGTAACTCAGCTAAGGATGCGGCGCAAAATCTGAAACTATTAGCGCAAGGGCAAGGCTCCTTGTCCACCACGCTCAATGTACGCTCTCACGATGAAATTGGCCAAGTATCCATAAACTTCAATGAATTTGTTGCGTTACTAAAAGGGGCGGTTGTCGAGGTGATGAGTGTCGTCGAGCCTTTGATGAAAGACTCAAGTCGTCTTGTTCAGGGGATGGAAAAAGCTGAAGGGGCAACGAATCAACAAACGCACGACGCGGAAGTGGTACGTCAATCTATGGAAGAAATGCGGTTAAGTGTGGGTGATATCTCTCACTCGGCGTCACAGGCGTCTGATGCTGCGCAGCTGGCCGAACAGGAAGTTGAGCAGAGTAAGCGCCAAATTCAGGTGTCAGTTAACGAGTCACAAGCATTAAGTGAAGAAATTAATCATGCAGCAGAGACGATCAATAAGTTAGCTGATGATACGCAGAACGTGACGCAAATCTTAAATGTGATCACATCAATTGCTGAGCAAACCAATTTACTTGCCTTGAATGCTGCGATTGAGGCGGCTCGTGCTGGTGAGCAAGGTCGAGGTTTTGCGGTGGTTGCCGATGAAGTCCGCGAATTAGCCTCAAGAACAGCAAAGTCGACCAACGAGATAAGAGAGCTTTTAAATGTGCTAACAGAAGCGGCAAATCAAGCGGTGAAAGCAATGACAAGCGCAAGCAGTATGGCAATTAATAACGCTGAAGCTGCAGCACAAACCGGGCAGTCGATTGAGCAGATAGCAGCACAAATCCTGTCAATTAATAGCATGAATGGTCAAATTGCTGCGGCAACGGAAGAGCAGACTTCCGTGGCGGCTATGGTAGTAAATAATGTGACATCTATGCACCAGTCTTTCCAAGACACAATGCAAGCGTTGAATGAAGTACAAGACGTTGCAGAGAATCTCCATGTATTGTCCGACAACTTGAAAGATGCAACCTCAAAATTTAGAGTCTAGGACTTTATCAAAGAGAAATCATAAACGATAAATAAAAACAGCCACATTAAGTGGCTGTTTTTATTTGATAAGGAATATTAGTATTTACCTATCACTTTGACGGCACTGGTTACTTTACTTGCATCAATATAACCAATTGCGTCTGCATTGCTCGAAACAAAATCGATTACCGCTTGGTCGCTATCTAGCTTCTTCGGAGGTGTTCCCTTTCCGGTGAATACTAATTTAGACCAATGAGCATTTAGCTGAGAGCTCGATTTACCAATCACTTTGTCGTTAAATTCGTCAAATACAGCATTGCCATCCTGATTCACAGGGGTCGCACTACTACCATCGGCAAATGATTTGCTTTTGCCAAGGAATAACTTTTTGATAGTACCGTCATCCACAGTCGATGCATTTGCTGAGTTCACGATAACAGCAACATCTGCTAAAGTTGCCTGGCTGGCTAACAGTAGCCCTAAGGTCATTATTTTTTTGATCATATTAGCCTCCGTTAGAATACTAAATCGATACCGAAGCTCAACAGCTCAACTTTTTGATCTGTTAGCGTGTTATCGAATTGGTTTAGTTCAATTTTGAACGCAGCTGATGGATGGAAGTCATAACGAGCACCAATACTCCACGTTTCTGATTCTGCACGAGCGCCTGCAAGCGCACCATTAACAAGTGTTCTTAAATAAGGTGCATTTGGATTGGTTGGATCGGTCGTGACAGGAATGGTTACACCATTTGGAGCGGTGATGGTGAGTGGGACAGAGTTAAACTCGTCGTTCTCATTCTTATCTTCATTGTGTTCGTAGGTTAGGTGGAGTGTCCACGTATCAATCCGATAACCGATAGATGCATAGTACTGTTGCTGTTTAGCAAGTATGCTGTTGTCTACGTCGAACTGAGTGTATTCTGCATCGAACAAGATATCATTATAGTCGATAGAAATACCAATTGCGGCAAAGTAAGCATCATCTTTGTCGACTGCGATGTCATCCGCTTGTTGAGTTAGTCCATAACCAGTCAACCCCGCTAACAATCCAGATAGTTCAGGACTATTAGCTGCGCTAATGCTCGCTTCGGTAGCAAAGTAGGCCGCACGTGCACTAAACCAATCTCTGCTCAGTGTCCAGTTAATACCGACTGTGTTGTTTAACTCTGCTTCATCTGAGTAGGTGATAGCAACAATGTCGTCATCTACGCTACCTAAAGCCAGCTGTACTGTGCTTTCCCATTCGCCTAATGTTGAGTTGTGGATATAGCTCAATCCATTATAGGTGCTAAAGCTTAGGTTATATACAGATTGAGGTGGTTTAACCCAACGGTATGCATAACCCACATCTAAAAAGTCAGAATAGCGATAGAATGGTATACGCATTTTACCTGCGCTTATCTGTGAAGAATCTGAAATCGCATAGGTTAAGTATGCCCATTCAAACTCGGCATCAAAGTCATTCTGACCACGGCCCACGATCTGTGCTGTGGCAGTTAGACTTTCTTGTAGATCGGCGGAAAGTTGTAGGGCGAATAAGCTACGGTTTTCCATATCAAAATCATTGTCATAGCCATATAGTGTGTCGTCACTATCTAGCGTTTGACCACCAATAATGGAAGCAAAACCATTAATTCTGATTTCAGCGGCGCTGTGAAAACTCACTGTCCCAAGCGCTATCGCTAATGCAATTGCTGACTTTTTCATATTGATCCCCATTTTCTTTGCAAAGAGTCGTGTCGGTAACGCTAATTCAAAGCGCTGATATGAGCACAAAAATAGCGTTACTTTTGTCTTAGAGATTAGAATAAAAACCAGAAATAACAAGTTATTAAGAAAAGTTAGTGCTCACTGCTTACATTATTTAGTAAACCAAGTATTGAGCCAAGTTAAGCTGGTGCTGTACGTCTATCTCATCAGACCAGTTTATTGTATCGCAAAATATTCTAAAAAGGTGAATAAAAAATAACAGCGGGAGTTAGAAAGTGTTTGTATTTAAAAGAATATTAAGGGGTCAAGTTGCTAAAAAAAGAGCAAACTATCGTTTGCTCTCGGTAATTTTTTCAGCCTGTACTTTGCAGGCATTATACTGCTCAATACATTTATCAGTGCATATCTGTAAAGACATTGTCTCTGGTGTGTTTTGCATCTCACAGCTGCGTTCGCATTGATAATTCTGTTGTGCGCACTGATTCAACTCAGGTGAGATAGAGTTACTGCACCCCAATAGGGTGGTAGAAAGTACTAACAAGGCGAACGCATTTTTCATTATTATTCCTTAGACTGTGACTTGAATATTATCAATCAGTCTGACTTTACCGAGAAAAGCTGCGGCAAGAATGACGAGTTGATTATCTTCGAGTGTAGCAGGTTTCAAGCTATCTTTTTGACAAATGTTAAAATAATCCAACTTTAAACCGGCATTATGCAGCATTTCTGTTGCATTTTTTGTTACCTTCGAAAAATCTTTTTCGCCATTTTCTAAAGCGCCAGCTGCTGCTTTTAGCGCTTGAAAGAGTACTTTAGCAGTATCTTTTTCAGATTCAGAGAGGTAACCATTACGTGAACTCATCGCCAGTCCAGAAACTTCTCTTTGAGTCGCAACACCAATCACTTCAACGGGAATAGACAGGTCTTTCACCATTGTTTTGATGACCTGTAACTGTTGAAAGTCTTTCTCACCAAAGCAGGCAAAATCAGGTTGTACTAAGTTAAACAGTTTTGTGACAACCGTTGCAACGCCACGAAAGTGCCCAGGGCGTGTGCCACCGCAGTGTCCTTCGGATACTCCCGGTACATCAACAAAACTTTGCGCATTTAGTCCGTTTGGATATATGGTTTCAACGGTAGGCGTAAACACAATATCGGTTTCTAGTTCTGCAAGGCCTTGCTTGTCTTGCTCAAGCGTACGTGGGTAGCTGTCGAGGTCTTCGTTCGCACCAAATTGCATTGGGTTTACAAAGATACTGACAACGACTTTATCCGCTAGGGTTTTTGCTTTTTCTACTAAGGAAAAATGACCGCGGTGAAGGTTGCCCATCGTTGGTACGAAGGCAATGCTTAATCCTTGTTGGCGCCAAGCTTTAATCTGGCTTCGTAACGATTTAATCTCAGTAACTGATTGCATGTTGTACTCTAACTCAATAATAACAATACCAACTCAAACAAAACGCTTGAATCGGACTTAGCGATAAGTATTGCTCATCGCAAATTTAATTAAATTCGTGATCAGGCCCCGGGAAGTCACCTGATTGCACGTCTGCACAAAACTTTTTCACCGCATCTGGCATGTTGCCGGTTTCGAGCAGGAAGTTCTTCGAAAACTTAGGAATATAGCCTGCGGAAATACCAACTAAGTCGTGCATAACCAAAATTTGGCCATCGGTCTCTTTACCAGCGCCAATACCAATGACCGGAATTGCCACGGCATCGGTAATACATTTAGCCAATGCTGAAGGCACACATTCAATCACAATCATTTGTGCACCAGCACGTTCTAACGCTTGTGCATCGGCTATCATTTTTTGCGCCTGTGCTTCTTCACGACCTTGAATTTTAAAGCCGCCAAACACGTGCACTGATTGTGGGGTTAAACCTAAATGACCACAAACAGGGATCCCTTGCTGAGTAAGCAGTGCAATGCTGTCGTAAAGCCATTCACCACCTTCAAGCTTAACCATATTAGCACCAGAGCGCATCAAGGTAGCTGCATTCTGACAGGCTGACTGCGGATCTGAATAGCTCATAAAAGGCATATCGGCGATAACGAATAGCTCTTTACTACCAGCTCTGACACAACGGGTGTGATAGGCAATGTTATCCGTGGTAACGGCTAAAGTGTCTTCACCACCTTGTAAAACCATACCCAGAGAATCACCCACTAAGATGACATCTACGCCATTGTCGTGAAATAACTTTGCAAAACTTGCATCGTATGCGGTGAGGGCTGTTATTTTTGTTCCTTCACGCTTCATTTTGGCAAGTGTTGAGACGGAAATTTTTGCCATGGTAAACCCCTTGGATTGGTTTATTTGAGGATTGCTAATCCGTTAAGTGGTAACTTTTGTGTTAAAGAGTCAAGCTCAGTGCCATCAGGTAATTTGAGTTCTGGCGTTATCTCTAATAGTGGATAGACGACAAATTCTCTTTCTTTCAAGCCGTAATGTGGCACCGTAAGTCTATCACTGTTAATGGTATCGGTATTAAAAAGCAGAATATCTAAATCGAGCGTGCGCGGTCCCCAGCGCTCAGCTTTGCGTACACGACCATGTTCAAGCTCTATTTGTTGCAACACATCGAGTAAAGACTCTGCTGTTAATGATGTCGCCAGTTTTGCTACGGCATTCACATAATCAGGTTGATCTTGAGGGCCCATAGGTTTTGAGCCATACAGGCTAGAGTGCTGGACAAGCGAGAGGTCTGGATGGGCGGCGAGCACATCGAGTGCTCGCTGTATTTGTGCCATCGGTTCGGATAGGTTTGCACCCAATCCAATGTACGCAATATTCATTTAATCTTCTTTTGGTTTTCTTTTTGGCTTACGTCTATTATAACGACGCTTAGGTTTGCTTTGGTTACCTAAGTTGCGCACCATGTCTTTTTGGCCGGTGACGTCATTCTTTAGGTAATCAGTCCACCAAGCTGCAAGTTCTTCTTGCTCTTGCTCACCACTTTCAACACGCAATAATAGGAAATCATATGCGGCTTTGAATCTCGGCTGCAAGCTTAGGCGATATGCACGCTGGCCTGAACGTTTATCTAGGCGTTGTTGAATATGCCAGATATCTCGGGCACCTAAAGTAAAGCGTTTAGGCACTGCAACGTGTTTAGCATTTTCAGCAAGGACGTGATTAATGGCTTGCATAAAGGCATCATATTCATTCATACCTTCGGCCGCGAGCGCTTCGCTTTTAGCTAAAATAGGGAACCATAAAAGTGCTGCATAGATAAATGCAGGGGTTACTTTTTTATCCGCGTTGATACGGCTATCCGTATTGGCAAACATTTGCTGAATAAAGCGACGTTCAAAGTCATTATCAGGCTGTGCTAGGATTTTATCGAGCGCGGGGAATAATTGTGCAAATAAGCCGTATTCACGCATTTGAAGAAAATTTTCTTCCGCTTTACCATTTAAAAATAGCTTTAGCGTTTCTTCGAACAAGCGTGCAGCTGGGATGTGCCCAAGTAACGGCGCTAATGCTTTAATTGGAGTGCGGGTCGGCGTAGCAATCTCCATATCCAGTTTGGTTGCAAAGCGGATAGCTCTCAGCATACGTACCGGATCTTCGCGATAGCGAGTTTCAGGATCGCCAATCAGCTCAATTTTACGCGCTTTAATGTCAGCAACACCACCGGCAAAGTCGCGTAAAGTAAAGTCATTGATCGAATAATATAGCGCATTGATAGTAAAGTCGCGGCGCTCGGCGTCTTCTTCAATACTGCCGTAGACATTGTCGCGTAATAGCTGCCCGTGTTCGCTTGCTTGACTTGTCGTGGCACAAGAGTCATCACTTTGATGATGGCCACGCATGGTGGCAACTTCAATAATTTCCCGTCCAAAAACAATGTGCGCAAGACGGAAGCGACGACCTATTAAGCGACAGTTACGGAAGAGCTTTTTGATTTGTTCAGGTGTCGCATTGGTAACGACATCAAAGTCTTTAGGCTCTATTCCTAGCATGATATCGCGGATACAACCACCAACTAGGTAGGCATCATAGCCACCGTCTTTTAAGCGATAGAGCACTTTGATAGCGTTAGGGCTAAATTGTTTACGAGATATACCATGCTCGCTGCGAGGAATTATCGCAGGTGTCGGGCTGGCCATTTTCACCGTCTCATCGCCTTTTCCAGTTACAAACTGGCGGCAAAAGTTTACAAGCTTGGAAATAATAACTCGTCTCCTGAGCAATCAAGTTTTCTATTCTAGTCGTTGTGAACCACTGCTTTTGTCTTAAAACAGGTCGCATTTAAGGCTCGCTATCATATACTCAAATGAGACTAAATTGAAGTACTTGAAAACAGTGGGCGAAAAGCAAAATCGCCATTTTCTAGAGAGTCTAGTTGAATTTCTTGTACTTTAGGAACGCGATCTAGACTAAAAATGTCAATAGCGTGAGCCAGTAATGCCTCAATATCTTGATAATTATGGAGAGAATCAATTGGCACATACAAATAACGCAGCGCGGCATAAAGGGTTGGTAACGGGTTGCGGTTATCAATAGCTGGAGCATGATTCTGCTTAGATAACTTATATCCGGGCTCTGCGACAGCCAGTGGTACGTGAGCGTACTGAGGTGATGGCCGATTGAGTTGTCGAAATAAACTAATTTGTCTTGCTGTGGGTTCTAGCAGGTCGGCACCACGCACGATATGACTAATCTTTTGCTCTATGTCGTCAACGACCACCACCAATTGATAAGCAAATAAGCCGTCGCGGCGTTTAACGATGTAATCTTCATGCGCAATTGCAGGGGGAATGACAACCGTGCCCTGTATTGCATCATTAAACTCAGTAACTGGACAGCGCTGCTGTAGGCGCAAAGCATTATCTTGCCAACTTAGCGCTAAAGCTCGGCAATGATTGTTGTAAAACCCACCCATTGCTTTAATTTGCTTTCTTGTACATTGACATGCATACACAAGGGAGTCTGATTTCAGTGTCGTCAAATAGGCTTGGTATAGAGCATGGCGCTGTGATTGATAGACAACGTCTTCATCCCAATAAAGGCCATATGCTTCAAGAGTGGTTAATATATTGTCGGCAGCACCCGCAACTACGCGCGGTGTATCTATGTCTTCGATACGAACGAGCCATTTACCTTGATTGACTTTTGCATCTAAATAGCTACTCAGGGCGGCCACTAGAGAGCCGAAATGAAGCGGTCCAGAAGGCGAGGGAGCAAATCGACCGCGATAGCTCCCAGTTTGCTTTAAGCTTGGGGACACAGGGCTGAGATTATCCTCTGCCTTGTTGTTTTTCTTTGATTTCTGCGAGAGATTTACAATCAACACAAAGATCAGCTGTTGGACGCGCTTCTAAACGGCGAATGCCGATTTCAATACCGCACGACTCACAAAAGCCGAAGTCATC
This sequence comes from Pseudoalteromonas sp. OANN1, assembly GCF_024124685.1. Classification (NCBI taxonomy): domain Bacteria; kingdom Pseudomonadati; phylum Pseudomonadota; class Gammaproteobacteria; order Alteromonadales; family Pseudoalteromonadaceae; genus Pseudoalteromonas; species Pseudoalteromonas sp. OANN1. The sequence continues at coordinate 24,386 of NZ_JAMXSE010000036.1, read as the reverse complement.
ATCTTCGATAAGTTGAAGTGTTTTCTCAATTTTCTTGATTAGCTTACGCTCGCGGTCGCGAGTACGCAGTTCAAGAGAAAACTCTTCTTCTTGCGCTGCACGGTCCACAGGATCAGGAAAGTTTGCCGCTTCGTCTTGCATGTGTGTCTTAGTACGATCTACTTCATTACGTAGATCGGCACGCCATGCTTCTAATATCGCTTTGAAATGAGCACGTTGTGCTTCATTCATGTATTCTTCGCCTGGCTTTTCTTGATAAGGCTCTACACCGGCTTGAGCCAATAACCCTAGTTTTTTCTGGTCTGGCATACCATTCTCCTAAATCCTTAATACATAACCCCAGCTTTCGCCGGCGGGTATAAATAGCAAAATCTTTACCCCTTAGCAAACACTTTTTTACTGCAAATGTCAGCCACTTTTTTCAATGTTTAACTATTTGGGGGAGAAAACTATCACGGCTATATGTGGGCAGCATGAAAAAAGTCAAGCGTAATCAAAAGGAATTTCTTCAATTAATTGTACTTGGTTGTCGTCAATATGTGCTCGGTAAGCAATGATTTCTACTCCATGAGAAATTGCTTCTTTTACTAACGCTGCATATTTTTGATCGATATGACTGGCTGGTTTGACACAATTGATCCCTGTATGGAGCGCGGCAAACAGTAACACCGCACGATGACCTTGCTGTTTAATGTGGATTAATTCTCTAAGATGTTTTTGACCTCTTAAGGTTTCTGCATCAGGGAAAAAACCTTGCTGTTGCTCGAGCAAAGTCACCGACTTTACTTCAACGTAGCAGAATTGCGAGGATTGTCCATTTTCGAGGCTGCTCAACAAAATATCAATTCGGCTATTTTCAGCCCCGTATTTCACCTCAGTTTGAAGTGTTTTGTAGCCTTGCAGTTGCGTTATTCTTCCTTGCTCTATGGCCTCAACAGACACTTTATTAGCCACCGCTGTATTTACACAAATAAAATGACCATCATTATCTTGCGTCAGCTCCAACGAATGAATGTACTTTCGTTTAGGGTTATCGCTGGTGGAATAATAGGCTGTAAATCCTGGGTCTGCACAATTGGTCATTCTACCAGTATTGGCGCAGTGAACGGTGAATTCGTCACCACTTGGGGCGCGTAAGTCGACAAGAAAGCGTTTATATCGTTTGAGCAAGGTTGCTTGTTGTAATTGCCTAGAAAACTTCATTGGTCGCTTTAGGTTGGGTGTATTTAGTGGCTAGTGTACACTTAACCACACTTACAAGCACAAGAGTGAAAAGAGAATGTCAGAGAAATTTATTGTACGACTGAGTGAAGACGCAAAACCAGAGTATTTATCTGCTGGTGCTGCATTGTCGTTTGAAAAGGACGGTGCTTTTATCCATTTACAACAAGACGAAACGCTGAAAAATATTCAAAAAGCGGCTCGTAGCATCGCACAACAAGGGATTAAACAAGTTCATCTAGAAGGTGACTTGTGGTGTACTGAATCTCAATGGGCTTTTTATCAAGGTTTTGTGTCACCAAAGGCATTAGATGGTGTGGTGTTTGTTGACAACGACCAGTCAGATCTAAAAGAGCTTGATGCATTAAAAGCGTCGGCAACATGGATGCGTCAGATGATCAACGGCACGGCCGAAGACATTTATCCTGAAAGCCTTGCTGGAAAAGCAGCTGAGTTTATTCAGTCATTGGCACCTGAGCATGTTAGCTATCAAATCATTAAAGGCGACGCGCTGTTAGAGCAGCAATGGATTGGTATCCACGAAGTGGGACGCGGCAGTGAGCGTCCACCAGTATTGCTTGAGCTTGACTACAATCCGACGGGTAATGATGACGCTCCAGTTAGCGCTGCACTTGTGGGTAAAGGGATCACGTTTGACTCAGGTGGTTACTCAATTAAGCCAAGTGAAGGCATGCTTACGATGAAGTGTGATATGGGTGGTGCGGCAACCGTAACGGCTGGTTTAGCGCTGGCTATTCAACGTGGTTTTGACCGTCGTGTTAAGTTGTTCCTATGTTGTGCTGAGAACCTTATCTCAGGCCATGCCTATAAGTTAGGTGATATTCTTACCTACAAAAATGGTACCACAGTGGAAATCGTAAATACCGATGCAGAGGGTCGCTTAGTGCTTGCTGATGGCTTGATGGCTGCCGGTGAAACAGGCGCAGAGCTTATTATTGATGCCGCGACATTAACGGGCGCTGCGCTCGTTGCTGTAGGCCAAGAGTACAATGCGCTATTTGGTTTAGACAAAGCGCTTGTCGGTGATGTACAGCAGTTCGCGAGTGACGAATTTGAAGCCGCGTGGCCACTGCCTCTAGAAAAGTGGCATCAAAATAACTGTCCATCGCCTTATGCGGATACAGCTAACAGCCGAGCCCAAAAAGGTGGCGGCTTTGGTGGTGCATCAAATGCAGCGGGTTTCCTGTCTCGCTTTGTACCAAATGAAGGTCAAGGCTGGGTGCATATTGATCTTGCGGCTTCTTTCCAAAATAGCGCTAGTGGTCAATGGGCTGCAGGTGCAACGACGTTAGGTATGAGAACCGTAGCGAGAACGCTTCAAGAAAAAGCCTAATCATGCCGTTAGCTGAGTGTATTCCGCGAGACAGTGGAATACACTCGCTTGTTACCACGTTTAAGACAAAAGTGCAGCAGCGAGTCGCACAAAGTCCGATGATGTTAGTATTCCAACCAATTTGTTTTGCTCGTCTACCACAGGCATACAGCCATGGCGATTATCGACAAAAAAGCGCACCACATCTTGTAGTGATTGACTTGGGCGCACACTCGCAAAATCGGTCGCCATAATATCTTGTACTTTTGTTTGCTTTTCTTTTCTTGCAAGCGCATTTGCGCCATAGGTTGCCATTATTCCCATTACCTTGGCGATCATAATCTTTTGCGTGAGCATACCAACCAAGGCTCCTGCTTCGTCAATCACAGGAATGTGACGAACATTTTTTTCTTTCATTAAATTGTGCGCATCTTGCAAGGTATTTTCAGCAATCACTGCGAACGGATCTGGGGTCATTAAATCAGCTACGGTTTGGGTCATCTGCTACTCCTTTTCACTCCATATGCTTATGTTGAGTTTAGCCTGATCTATTTGGCATGTATGGAATTGAGATCAAGTTTTGAACTATTTCTCGAAGTACTCCTCTTATGAAGATAACAATAAGAAAGGATAACCCAATGAAAAAGTTACTGATGTTCGGTGCTGTTGCGAGCTTACTTTGCAACTCTGTTTTCGCCGCTGAGCGACGTGTTGAATATGGTGAGATTAATCAAATTCTAGATTTAATCGCCAACAAAGCGCAATCGCAATATATCTTGTCTAAATTTACAGTGGAAGTGAAGCAGCCTGATATCGCGCTAGAGGATATTAAGCTATGGCTGGAGCAAGATGGCAAGATCATTGCTGATGGTATCATAGATAAAGACGGCAATATTGACCTACCTATTCTCCCGCAGTCACGTGCTGATAAAGTTAATTTAGTGATCAATCAAGAAAAAGATGCTGTTGCGATTATGGTCAATACGGATATAGCGCCGTTGACTATGCAGCAGGTTATGTATCGCGATTTGTTTATCCTTTTAGAGGATATGGACGCTTTTGTTGAGTTGATGGCAGGTAGCTTGTCTTGGCTTGCTCCAAGCTTTGATGAACTAGAGTTTACATTTACCGAACCTGCATCAATTCAGTTTGTGGATGAGAAGGGTAAAACTCAAAAGTTTGTGACGGATGATGAGTTTAAGATCCAAATCCCGAATAAGAAAAAGTGGATGAAGCAAAACCCATCTTTGCAATTTAGTGCCTTACCAACGCAGTTTGCGCCCATTGACTAGGGGAGATAGTAGTAGGCGGGCATATCCTTTTCCATCAGGTAATTGGTTAACACTTCGCCGCGAACGTTCACTTGTTGTTCCTTTATCACTTGGAAACCAAAATGTTCAAAGAAAGGTTTAGCCGTTTTACTAACATGGGAAAATAAGCGCGTTGTGTTGGTTATTTTGCTGTGTTCTAAGAGTGCGAGCATAAGTGCTTTACCTATGCCTTGGCCCTGATGTTCTGCATGGCAAAAAAAGTGATCAATAAGACCGTCAGCTTGGATATCGGCAAAGCCAACAATTTTACCATTTAGTACGGCGACAAGGGGCTGATTGCTCCGTAATCGGTCTTGCCAGCCTTTATCGGCAACGTCGCTATATGCCCATGCATTAACTTGGCTATTGGAGTAATGCTGTATATTTACCGAGCGTATAGTGTCAAACATAAGCTTGCGTAACTCGGCTTCTTCGCCGCTTTGAAACTGTCTGATGATAATCATTGTTAATCTTTATTCTTGGAGTCTTAATTGCCCGGAAATAGCATGCTGCTCAGCAATTTCTGCAAGTCGTACGTATTTTTGTTCAACCAGTTGAGACACGGGAACAAGTTTGGCGTCAATACTTTCAAGCTCTGCTAACTTGGCTGCAAGAAAGGCGGCGGTTTCCTTATATGGGTGTGCAATGATAATAACATGCTCGTGATTATCAAGTAGCTTAAGCATATGTTGCCACTGCTTGTTGAGCGCCTCAGTGGATACATCATTGTCTAGAAAGACCTGTCGAGCGACGTTTTTTACGCCGTAAAGGTTGGCAGCATATTGGGCTTGACTGTGGCTAGTGGTACGGCTATCCAAAAAGTATAATCCGCGCTTTTTTAGTATTTCCATTGTCCATTTCATTGGCTCTATTTGTTCGGTTAATGCTGAGCCCATGTGATTATTTACGCCTTTAACCTGAGGTAGCGTCGATAGCGCATTGCCAAGTGTCATTTGCAACTGCCACTTTTCCATATCGATAGTTAATGCGCCCGGGCCAAGGGCCTTTTCCGTGTCTTGTGCCTGCATTGGCACATGTAATAAAAGCTCGCGTTGTTGGCGGCTGGCTGCAAAGGCAAATTGTTGAGAAAAAGGGGTGTGGGGCAGGATCGAAAAGGTGATCCCACCCGGTAAAGACAGCAACTCTAAGTCACGTTGGTGATTGCCAATGTCGTCTATAACAATGGCAAACTGTTTTGCTGGCACTGCAAAAGTCATGCAGGTCAGTATTATCCCGATTATTTTTTTTAGCACACAAATTATTATTATAGTTTACAGCCCTACAGGACCGTTTTTTAATTTACTGTGATTGAACTAACGCTAGCGCCTTAGGCCAATGCGAGGCTAGCTGTTCAATACCTGTTGTTTTGATTGATTCTTCACCAGTGATTATAGCGCTTTTATCCAACAGGGAAAGCGCTTGTTTGGTAAAATATACATCGGGCTCTATGCCTTTACCTTCAATTGATGTACCCGCAGGTGTGTAGTATCTCGCTGTCGTTAACTTTAATGCTGTAGTACCATTGCCAATCGGGATCAAGGATTGCACTGAACCTTTACCATAGGAACGTAAGCCAACGACTAAGGCACGTTTATTATCCTTGAGTGCGGCCGCTAAAATCTCGGCAGCTGAAGCGGAATTATTGTTGATTAATACCAAAATAGGCGCACCATTTAAAATATCTCCCCGCTTTGCAATGTAAGCCTGATTGGCGTCATAGAAGCGGCCTTTGGTCGTGACGATTGTGCCACTATCTAAAAAAAGATCTGAGATTGCCACTGCACTATTAAGTGTGCCGCCGGGGTTGTCACGTAAATCAATAACCAGCTTTTTCAATGGACTGCCTAACTGTACTTGTAGTCGGTTTATGTGTCTTGCAACATCATGATAGGTGTGGTGGTTAAAACTGTTGACACTCAAAAAACCGGTACCGTCGTTTAAGAGTTTACTGGCGACACTTTCAATGACTATCTCTTGACGTTTAAGCTCAAGTGCAACTAACTCGTCTTGTCTTAATACCACTAAATTGATGAGGTTTTTATTTGCAGCTTTGAGTAGGGCAGACACTTCTTCTATCGATTTGCCCGCGACATTAGCGCCATTGATTGCGTGGAGTTTATCACCGCTCTCTATTCCTGCTTGAGCTGCAGGTGAGTTGGGCAGGGTATCCAAGATAATCACGTAATTATCTTGCTCTTCGACTTCAATACCAAGCCCTGTGTAGCGCCCATTTGCTGCACTGAAGATGGATTCCAAGTCTTCCTCGTTGAGGTATTTAGAGTAGGGATCTAAATTGTCAAAGAGACTCGACAAGTTGCCTGCGTTATAGCGACTGAGAGGTAAGTCTTCAACATAATAGGTGTGGATATGATACAGGATTTCATCGATTTCTTGAGCCGAAAACTTTTGTGTAGACGCGTGACTAAAAGCGCTAAAACTTAACAAAAGCAGGAAGCTTAATAATGCAACATAGCGCGCTGCAAGCGCGTAAAAACGGGTTTGTCTATTCATGTGCTGCTCCTCATCAAGGTGCAGCACGGGTTATTCAGTTAACTGGATCTGCACCATTTTATCGGATCTACAGCGCTTCCCTTATGCCGTATTTCAAAGTATAGACCAGGATCTCTTTGTCCGCCGCTTTGTCCTACCAAAGCGATCACTTCACCACTGCGAACTTGATCGCCAACATCGCGAAGTAGTGTTTGAGCGTGGCCGTATAGGCTCATAAAACCATGCCCATGATCAAGCACAATAACCCAGCCAAAGCCATTTAACCAATCTGCATACACAACTTGACCGGGAGCGACACTCGCAATTTCAGCCCCTTCTTTTGCGCCAATGAGGACGCCCTTCCAATTCATGCCTGCATGCTTGCTTTGGCCGAATTTATGCTTAATTCGACCTTTGGCCGGTAAACTCATTTTGCCTTTGAGTTTGGCTAGTCCATCTAAGCGTACTTCGGCTTCTCTTTGTGCCTTGGCAAGCTCTTCTAAAGTTTGGATTAAGGTTTGCTCATTTTCTTTTAAATATGCGATAGCAGAGCGTGTTTCACTGAGTTTGTTATTTAGGTTTGCAAGCTGGTTTTGGCGTTCTTTCTGCGCCTTTTTGAGCGCTTCCAAGCGTTCATTTTGATGGTTTTGTAGCGCTTCTAAGCGTGCTTGCGTCTGTGCTAACTCAGCTTGAGTCTGTGCCAATTCTTGGCCGATAGATTTGAGTTGTTCGAGTTGTTTAATGCGTGCTTTATTTAGGTAATCATAATAGGCAATGGTGCGCTCGAGCTTTGTTGCATGCTCTTGATTAAGTAACATTCTGGAATAATCATGAGAGCCCGTCATGTAGGCACTTTTTAGCTGAGCCGCAAGGATCTTTTCAAATTTTTTCTTGTCGTTTAACAGCGTGCTTTCTTGCTTTTTAAGTTCGGCCTGTTCGGTTTGGTTTTCTTTGATCCCTACTTCTGTGAGTGAGATAGCTTTGGCACTTTTGGCGATATCAAGTTCGAAGGCTTTGAGCTTGGCTTCGTGACTGTTAATTTCACCGCGCTGCTTTTCTAACGCTTGTTGGCTAGCTTTAAGCTGTTGCTGAACTTCGCTTAAGTCTTGTTTGGTTCTAGATTCGTTGGCAACAGCGGGCGCTGTTGGCATGAGTAATGCCGCACCGAGAAGTGCGGCATAGTGAAATGTCGTTTTTAACGGCATACAGGCAGGCCGTTATTTTAAACGCATAATTGGAGTGCCTGTCATCTCGCTAGGCTGCTCCATACCAAGTAAATGCAGCATTGTTGGTGCAACATCGCTTAGTGCTTTTCCTGCTTGTGGCTCTGCATCACGACCTACATAAATAAATGGTACAGGCTCACTAGTGTGTGCTGTGTGAGCTTGGCCCGTTTTCGGGTTTTGCATTTGCTCAGCATTGCCGTGGTCTGCTGTGATCAGAGCTTCACCACCGGTTTCTTTTAACGCTGCAACCACACGACCGATACACTTATCAACGGCTTCACATGCTTTTACTGCGGCTTCGAATACACCAGAGTGTCCAACCATATCACCATTCGGGTAGTTACAGATAATGACGTCAAACTCACCGCTATGAATGGCTTCAACTAACTTATCCGTTAGCATTTCTGAGTTCATCTCTGGCTGCAAGTCGTAAGTGGCGACTTGTGGAGAAGGAATAAGCTCACGTTTTTCACCTTCAAAGAGATCTTCGCGACCGCCGCTAAAGAAGAAAGTGACATGGGCATATTTTTCCGTTTCTGAAATACGCAGCTGAGTTTTGTTGTGCTTAGCTAGCCATTCACCTAGCACATTTACAAGTGCTTCAGGCGCGAAAGCGATAGGGGCTTTAATGTCGGCAGCGTACTCAGTCATCATAACAAACGCACTTAGGTCCGGTGCTTTGCGTTTTTCGAAGCCATTAAAGTCAGCATCGACAAAAGCACGGGTCATCTGGCGCGCTCGGTCTGCACGGAAGTTCATAAAGATAACCGTATCACCATCATTGATAGTTGCGGCAGGTTGCCCAGCTTCGGTGATCACTGATGCTTTAACAAACTCATCATTTTCATCACGCGCGTAAGCAGCTTGTAGCGCTTCAACGCCATTACGATAAGTAAAATCAGCGTCGCCACTTACCATCAGGTTATAAGCAAACTCGACACGGTCCCAGCGATTGTCACGGTCCATAGCATAGTAGCGACCAATAATAGACGCTAGGCGGCCACAATTGAGTGACTGCATCAAGGCTTCCATTTTCTCAATTGACGCTTGTGCGCTACGAGGTGGTGTATCGCGGCCATCCAAAAATGCGTGCAAATAGACGGTTGCACCGCGCTCAGCCGCTAATTTAATCGCTGCAACAATGTGATCTTCATGACTGTGAACACCACCTGGGCTCAATAATCCCATTAGGTGAACGGCTTTGCCCTTTGCCACTGCTTTGTCGATATTCTCAACCAGAGCTGGATTGTGCTCAAACTCACCATCGTCAATCGCTTTAGTGATCCGCGTGAAGTCTTGATAAACCACACGTCCCGCACCGAGGTTAACGTGGCCAACTTCGGAATTCCCCATTTGTCCATCCGGTAGACCAACATCAAGGCCTGAACCTGAAATCAAGGTGTGTGGAGCAGAGCGCCATAGTTCATCTAATACTGGGGTATTGGCTGCTAAAATAGCATTGCTCTCGCTTTCTTCGCGATAGCCCCAACCGTCTAAAATCATTAATACCAATGGCTTTTTCTTAGCTGTCATTTGCGCTCCTGAAATCCTGAATTAGGCACGATGTTGATGTCTTATAGCAAACGCTACAAGGTTAGATTAACTAACTTGGCCTGCAGCGCTTCGATAAGCTTGCTCTGGTTGCTGACAAGTAGAATACCTGTTTTTGTATGAATATTCAGCCCCACAGCGATGAATTATCTACTTTGAGATTGATATTTGCTCATGTTGAACAAGTCTGTTTTGTCGAGAATAAAGCAGGTATACTTGCTGCCACTTTATCGTTTAATAATTTTTGGTTGATAAATTAATGGAACAATACGTTGCGTTTTTAGGTAACCATCCGGTACTTAGCATCATTTGGGTTGTGTTAGCCGCGATGTTAGTGAGTAGTTGGTTTAAAAGTCAGTTTTCTAAAATTAGACAAATTAATCCTCAGCAGTTGACTATGCTTGTTAACCGCCAAGATGGTCAGGTACTCGATATGCGTGCAGCAAAAGAGTTTAACCAAGGCCACATTGCAGGTTCTGAGCAGGTGAATGCGGAAAAACTCAAGCAAAAAGATTTTGCTGGTCTTGAAAAACATAAATCTAAGCCCATTATATTGGTCTGTAACACAGGTATGACGGCATCTGCTGTTGCTGATAATATGCACAAAGCTGGATTCGAGCAAGTGTACGTATTATCAGGTGGTATTGGCGCATGGCAAAGTGCGGGTTTACCAATCTCTAACGGAAAATAACTGAGGTCTATGATGAGCCAAGTCGTAATTTACACCAAAGACTATTGTCCATTTTGTCATCGTGCAAAAGCACTATTAGATGCAAAAGGTGTCACATACACTGAGTATGATATTGGCGCACAGCCTGAGCTTCGTGACGAGATGATCGAAAAAGCCAACGGTGGCTATACCGTGCCACAAATCTTTATCGCTGAGCGCCATATTGGTGGTTGCGACGATATGATGGCGCTTGAAGCGCAAGGCGAACTCGATAAGCTATTAGAAGCATAAGATTGATTGAGCTTTAGCTCAGCTTACTTTTTATAATGACTGCTAGGAACTAGCAGGATCACAACAGAATTTAGGAAATTATCATGGCAGAACAAAACCAAGCAGCAGAACAACAACAAGAAGGCGCTCAGTTCAACATTCAACGCATCTACACTAAAGATGTATCGTTTGAAACGCCAAACTCACCAGGTATCTTCCAAAAAGAGTGGACACCAGAAGTTAAGCTAGACATGGACACACGTTCAGCAAAGCTTGATGACAACGTTTTTGAAGTTGTTCTAGCGCTAACGGTAACGGCAACTATTGGTGAAGAAACTGCATTCCTATGTGAAATCCAACAAGCTGGTATCTTTGCAATTGCAGATCTTGAAGAAATGCAAATGGCACACATGCTAGGCGCATTCTGCCCTAACATTCTATTCCCATATGCGCGTGAAGCGGTAGCTAGCCTAGTTAACCGTGGTACTTTCCCACAGTTAAACCTTGCGCCAGTTAACTTTGACGCATTATTCGCTCAGTATATGCAGCAACGTGCGGCTCAAGCGCAGCCTGAGCAAACTGCTGACGCATAATTGATGAGTACAGCAAAATCAGCTGTAACTGTATTAGGGGCGGGGTCTTATGGCACCGCCCTTGCTATTTGTTTCGCCCGAAATGGTCACCAAGTGACACTGTGGGGACGCAATAGCGAACACGTTGAGGCGCTAGCAGCTGAGCGTAAAAACCAACGTTATCTTCCTGACACCCAGTTTCCAAACACGCTTGAACTTGAGGCCGATTTAGAAACGGCTGTTAAGTCTAGCGAGCGTATTTTGGTGGTTGTGCCAAGTCATGCGTTTGCAGACACCTTGAAGAAGATTAAACCTATGCTACTTGAGAATGCAAAAGTAGCTTGGGCAACCAAGGGGCTGGAACCGAATACTGGGCGATTATTGCAAGAGGTTGCACTGGACGTGTTAGGTGACGATGTGCCGCTGGCGGTGCTAAGTGGACCTACTTTTGCAAAAGAAATGGCAGCAGGGTTACCTACTGCTATTTCAGTGTCTTCGATTTGTGCAAAGTTTCGTGAAGAGCTTGCAGAGCTGTTGCATTGCGGTCGCTCGTTTCGGGTGTATAGCAATGAAGACTTTATTGGTATTCAGCTCGGTGGCGCGGTCAAAAACGTTATCGCAATTGGCGCGGGCATGTCTGACGGCTTTGGTTTTGGTGCCAATGCCAGAACGGCGCTTATTACCCGAGGACTTGCTGAACTTTGTCGTTTAGGATGTGCTTTAGGCGCGCGTTCTGAAACCTTTATGGGTATGGCAGGACTGGGTGACCTGATTCTCACTTGTACGGATAACCAGTCGCGTAATCGCCGCTTTGGTCTTGCACTTGGCTCGGGAAAGTCGGTCGATGAGGCGATGTCGAGTATAGGTCAGGTGGTCGAAGGCTATCGCAATACCAAAGAAGTTTATCTACTTGCCAAACGCACAGGTATTGAAATGCCGATCACCGAGCAGATCTATCTAGTGCTTTATGAGCAAAAAGATGTGAAAGAAGCCGCGATGGCATTGCTTGGTCGCGAAAAGCGAGCTGAGTGAGTTGCCTATGGAAGCCAAAGCAACTATTGCTTTGGTTTTTCAATGAATAAGAAGTAGAGTGGAACCTCTATTTGATAAGTATAAAAAGGAGTATTTATGAAAATTCAATTATTGATTGGTTTGCTGATTTTAGGCAGCTGTTGGGGAGCTGCAGCAAAGACAGTATATGCTGATATAAAGTCAACCCAGTTAAGTCCATCTATAGAAACTTCCATTTGGCAAAAGAAAGGTAATAGCACACCTAAATATCCACTAGCATTAGCAAAGCGCAAGCTTGCTGGATGTACCGTATTCAAGGTGATGATTGGTGCTGATGGCAAAACTGATGATATAGTACAAATTGCTAGCATTCCATCCACAAAATTGGCTAAGCACGCTAAACAACTTATTAAAAGTTGGCAATGGTCTCCTGTTGATACGCAGCACCTTGGGCGAGAAGAAAAGTTGATGAGAATTGATTTTTGCCTGGGCGGTGCCGATTTAGCTGACGCGCAAATGCGTTGTGAAGCTCAAGCTAAATTGGACTGTGAATAAATAAAAATCCGTTAGCTTAAACTTCAAATTAAGTAAATTTGGGGAGTGTGATACTTACTCTCCAAACTTAATGTTATAGCGACGTTTAAACCACAGTAAAAATGGGATTTCAATCACGCTAAATGCGACAATCGTAAACACCACCCAATTACTCTTAAAAAACACTAACGAAAATTCGATATCCTTGCCATAGTACAAACTTCCAGACACAACTAAAGAAACCGCAGTAACCAATAAATCTTGTTTGCTGATACTGGCGAGGCTTTTCTCTTTTAACTTTGGGTAAACGAATACATAGGCCACAAAAAGTAGAATAAAGTTGAGTAAAATAAGCGTTAGCTCAGGTGACATGATTACCTCTATGCCTTGTGTATCATTCGGCACAAGATAACATAATTTCTTAGCTTAATGCCTCATTGAAACGCTTTTTATCTGATACTGAACAGGTATAATGGTAAATCCAACTTTTGAGGTGCACATGATCTCCAAGAATCAACAAAAACTACTTCGTGCTTTAGGGCAAAAAAAATATCGCAAACAACATGGCCTGTATTTAGTACAAGGCGAGAAGAATGTGATTGAGTTAGTTGATGCTGGGTTGGCTGTTGAACAGTTGTTCGCGACCAATGAGTTCATGACAAAGTATAAATCCAAACTCGTTAATATTACCTGTGTAGAAGCAGAAGAGGAAATGCTGAGCAAGGTGAGTACTTTGGTATCAAATAATGCGGCGATAGCGGTCGTTGCAATGCCGCCGGCAGAAGAAATCAATACAGCTGGGTTGGTGTTAGCATTAGATGGAGTCTCAGACCCGGGTAATCTCGGTACCATTATTCGTCTTGCCGATTGGTATGGATTAACGCAGCTTGTGGTAAGCGAAAACTGCGCGGATCAATTTAACCCTAAAGTGATCAGCGCCACCATGGGCTCATTTGTGCGAGTTAATGTGGTGAGAACCGATCTCGAGGCCTTTTTAAAGCAATATCAAGGCGAATGCTATGGAGCATTTCTTGGTGGTGAAAGTGTGCATCAGTGCCAATTTAGTCGTAATGCCGTGTTGGTCATGGGCAGCGAGTCCCATGGTATTAGCGATACCATAGCGGCTCACATCAATAAAAAGGTGACTATTCCTGCGTTTGGCGGTGCTGAGTCATTGAATGTGGCGATGGCTACTGGGATCATTTTGGATAATATTAAACGCTGTCATTGCTAACTCATAGATCTTACTAATGAATTGCCTTATTCTCAAAAGTAACCGCGAACAACAATAATAAGCTATGCGACTGAGTAGCATCAAACTGGCCGGCTTTAAATCTTTCGTAGAGCCAACCAAGATCCCGTTTCCTGACCAGATGACATGTGTGGTTGGGCCAAACGGCTGTGGTAAGTCTAATGTTATTGATGCGGTTCGCTGGGTACTGGGTGAAAGCTCTGCGAAAAATCTCCGTGGCGATGCCATGACGGACGTTATTTTTAACGGTTCGACCAAACGTAAACCTATCTCGCAAGCTTCTGTAGAACTGATTTTTGATAATACTCAAGGCCGGTTGCCCGGCACGTTTGCAGATCGTAATCAAATTGCCATTAAGCGCTTAGTAACGCGAGATGGCCAATCTCTTTATTTTTTAAATGGGAGTAAGTGCCGTAAGCGCGATATCACGGATATCTTTTTGGGTACTGGCCTAGGTCCTCGCAGTTACGCAATCATAGAGCAAGGGATGATCTCTCGCTTGATTGAGAGTAAGCCGCAAGAGTTAAGAGTTTTTTTAGAAGAAGCCGCCGGGATTTCAAAATATAAAGAGCGTAGACGAGAAACCCAAACTCGGATCAAGAGTACCCGCGAAAACATGGAGCGTTTGCTCGATGTTAGGCAAGAGCTACAGAGTCAGCTAGATAAACTGGCACTTCAAGCACAACAGGCGAGCGAATATAAGTCTTTAAAGTCGCAAGAGCGTGACTTAAAGTCTTGGATAGCGATTTTAAAGTGGCAAAGCCTTGAGCAAAAGCAGGCAATCAAAGCCAAAGAAATTGCCAAACTCAATGAAAAATTAGCATTTTTTAATGAAGCTCACACTGGTCATGACAGCATTTTAGCGACGTTAGAACATGAAATTAAGCATTGCAACGATGGCTATGAGCAAGCACAACATAGCGTGCACCGAATTGAAACCCAGTTGGCAACGCTTGAGCAACAGAAAGTCAATCTAACTGACAAAAAGCGTCAGCTTATTGAGCAGTCTCAAATACTGAAATCACAACAGCAAGAAGTGATTGAGGCGCAAGACGAGCAAGCCGAGTATGTGGCGAGCAGCGCTGAAAAAGTCGCTGAAGTTTCTGAACGACTTGAAATTGCGCTATTGCAACTGGAAGAAATTCAACTCACAAATGAGCAAAGTGACACAGAGCAGGCTCAGTTAGAAGCGCAGTTTAGTGGCGCACAGAAGCAGTACCAACAAATACATGCTCAGGTACAGCAAGGGGCAAGCCAATTAGCGCAACAACAGCAAGCTAAACTGCACATAGACAAGCGTCAGGCTGAACTGCTGGAACAGGCAGACGCGCATCACGCATCTATGTTGGAAAATGACTTGGCTGAAGCTCAGGATGCACATCATCAGCTGGTTCAAGCGATGGCTAAATTACAAAGCCAAGCTGGTAAGTTGCAAGACCAAGAGCAAGCCAATAAAGAGGAAATCTTACTGGCACAGGCTCATGCTCAAAAATCGATCCAGGTGTTACAAGAAGTGCAATCTGAAATAAAAGCGTTATCACGCTGGGCAGAGGAAACATCGGAGGCTTCATCTGCGACTATGTTATCGCAACTTGTTGTCGAGTCCGGGTATGAAGAATGCGTGGAAGCGGCACTGCTTGGGTTGACGCATTTGGTCGTTGAGCAAAGCGAAATGAATACGCTATGGCCCATCGAACTCGAAGTTCCCGTTGATTCCGTCGCGACAAAAATAAGCTCAGGACTATTCCCCAGCTTTTTAACGAAAATAAAATTATGCGCTGAACCTACAGACTTTAAATCGTGTGAACAATTTCTTCTCGGCGTGACGGTCGGTGGCGTTATTGTGGGAGATAACTTCAAGGCCAAGGCGAAAAGCAATGAAGAGAGTGGCGCGTTAAAACGCTATGCCCAATTGCAGTCATGCCAATCTCAGCTTCCTCATTTACAACAACTCACCGAAGAGGCCGAGCAGGCTGTAGCACAAAAACGTATTGCCCTTGAAGACACGCAAGCTGGCTTATTGGAAACACAGCAATGCGTTCACGAAAAGGCCCAAGCAATCGCCAGCCATAAAACCAAAATTGAAATGCTGGATGAGAATCTGAGCATTTGGCGTGAGCAAGGACAGAAAATTCAAGAACAACTTGATGCCATTGCTCAAGAACGAGCTGAGGTCATCGAACAACTTGAACTTTATACTGAACAGCAATTACAACGTGATGAGTTGCTAGCGCAAGCACAACAAACACAACAACTGGCCGAGGCTAAGTTGGCCGAGTTTAAACAACATAGTCAATCTCGACGCGCCGCATTACAAGAAGCACAGCAATTAGTTCATACCACTAAACTTGCATCACAGCAGGCTGAAAGTGAACTACAGCTCAGCAATTCTAAATTGGAACACTTGCAACATCGTCGCGATGAAATAAACCAGCGCATCGAGCAAACACAAGCAGATATTTTGCTTTGTGAAGAGCCGCTCGCGGAGGCGCATGAAGACATTGAATTATTGCTCGCCCAACATCTAGAAGCCAAGGCGCAAAAGCAAACGATGTTGGATACGCTCAACCAAGCCAAGGAAAACCTTTCCCAAAAACAAGCGGCATTAAAAGATGCGCAAGGCGAAGTGGGTAAACTCAATGAGTCTTTGCAACAAGTGAAACTTGAAGAGCAAAGCTTGATGATAAAGGCGCAAGCGGCACTTGAACCTTTGCAGGAGCTTGGCCGGACGCTAAAAGCGGAGCTGGCGCAATTACCTGAGAATGCAAATTTGGGGCAGTATCAAGCTAATTTGAGTCGAGTCAGTAATGATCTTGGCAAGTTAGGGGCTGTGAACTTAGCTGCAATTGAAGAGTTTGAAGAAGCGAAGGCACGTAAAACCTATTTAGATACACAGCTGGATGATCTCACTAATGCGTTAGAAACGTTAGAAGCGGTGATCAGAAAAATTGATAAAGAGACCAAAACCCGCTTCAGCGCCACCTTTAATCAAGTGAATGAAGACTTAGCTGAGCTGTTTCCTAAAGTGTTTGGTGGGGGGAATGCATATCTAGAATTAACTAGCGATGACCTGCTAGAAAGTGGTGTTTCTATCATGGCAAGACCGCCTGGTAAGAAAAACTCTACAATTCATCTGTTAAGTGGTGGAGAAAAAGCGCTGACCGCATTATCATTGGTGTTTTCAATATTCAGGCTTAATCCAGCCCCATTCTGTATGCTGGATGAAGTAGATGCACCGCTTGATGACGCAAACGTAGGGCGATTTTGTCGTTTGGTTGAAGAGATGTCGCAAACAGTGCAATTTATTTATATCAGTCATAATAAGGTCGCTATGGAAATGGCGGGTAGACTGACGGGGGTAACCATGGCAGAACCCGGGGTGTCGCGTATGGTTGCCGTAGATATAGAACAAGCGGTGCAAATGGCACAGGCATAACAACAAAAAAGGTGAGCAATGGCCACAGAGTTAAGATGGGCATTAATCGTGATCAGTGCGTTGGTCATAGGCGGGTTACTCATACATGGACTTTGGTCTGTTCGTAAGAAGAACAGCGATAAAGCTTCAAAAAAGGAGCCCAATGAACTCAAAGAGCAAACGCCGAGTCACGATAAAGAGCCTGACGAACCTGAAATTGGAGAGATGACCTTTAGTGCGGTGGATGACGAGCCTGCGACTGAGGGCATTTTAGCGACGGAAGAGCCTGAAACTGAGGTGCAAACCGAGAACAGTGGATCTGAAGAGGCTGAGCTTGAAGAGAGTGCAATAGAGCCACAAGACTTTATTATTCTTCACGTTGATATGCCTGAAGGCCTGAAAATGGCAGGTTCAAGGTTGTTACCAACCGTGTTAAGCCTTGGATTTAAATATTCTGATGAGGGCTTCTTCAATCGCCATTTAGAGCCGTCCGGAAACGGTCCTGTGTTATTTAGATTGGTAAACATGTACAACCCAGGTACGTTTGACATCGATAACATGGAACAATTTAGCACAGCTGGCATTAGCCTATTTATGACCTTACCTTGTGAAGGCGATAACTTGGCTGCATTTAATATGCTTCACAGTGCATCGAAAAAACTAGCTGAAGAGTTTGGCGCAACGGTACTTGATAAAGACCGCGAACCGTTAACGGTTGAAGCCGTGCGCGGTTATGTTGAAAAAGTGCGTGAATTCGCCGCTTAATCGCTACTTAGAATCATTTTTAAGCCACTGGCATCTGCTGGTGGCTTTTTACGTTTAGAGGTTTAAATGTCAGACAACATTGAAAGCCAAGTTGCAGCTCTTAGGCAGCAACTCGAAGATTACAATTACCAATATTATGTTCTAGATAACCCAAGTGTGCCTGATGCGGAATATGATCGTGTAATGCGCCAGTTGATGGCGCTTGAGCAGCAGCATCCTGAGTTACAAAGTCCTGATTCCCCATCGCAGAAAGTGGGTGGTGAAGCGCTTAGCAAGTTTGAGCAAGTAACACACAGAGTACCTATGTTGTCGCTTGATAATGCCTTCGACGAGAGTGAATTTACGGCATTTAATCGCCGTCTAAAAGAGCGCCTACTGACAAGTAAAGATGTTACTTTTTGCTGTGAACCAAAGCTCGATGGCTTGGCGGTGTCTATTTTGTATCGTGATGGTGTGCTCGTTCAAGCGGCGACAAGGGGAGACGGTCAAGTTGGGGAAAACATTACGGAGAACGTCAAAACCATTCGCAATATTCCGCTGAAACTGCGTGGAGAACATATTCCGCATGAAGTAGAAGTGCGTGGTGAAGTCTTTATGGATACTGCGGGTTTCATTAAGCTAAATGAAACGGCGCAAGCAAAAGGTGATAAGACCTTTGCAAACCCAAGAAATGCGGCTGCGGGAAGTCTGCGCCAATTAGACTCAAAAATCACCGCTAAGCGTCCGTTGATGTTTTATGCTTATTCTATGGGCTTGGTTGAAGGCGGTGAGCTGGCCAACGAGCATTATGCGCAACTACAGCAATTACAAGGTTGGGGCTTGCCAATGAGCCCTGAGACAAAGCTTGTCGATAATGCACAGCAAGCTTTGGCTTATTATCAAGATATCATGACGCGCCGTGCTGAGCTTCCCTATGAAATCGACGGCGTAGTGATCAAAGTGAATGATAAAGCGCAGCAAGAGCAGCTTGGCTTTGTTGCTCGCGCGCCGCGCTGGGCGATTGCATTTAAGTTTCCAGCACAAGAAGAGATCACTCAGCTGCTTGATGTTGAGTTTCAGGTCGGTCGTACTGGTGCGATCACGCCCGTTGCACGCTTAGAGCCTGTTTTTGTTGGTGGTGTTACGGTATCGAATGCCACGCTTCATAATGGTGATGAAATTGCGCGTTTAGGTGTAAAGATTGGTGATACCGTTATTGTACGCCGAGCTGGGGATGTGATCCCTCAGGTAACTCAGGTCGTGTTAGATAGGCGTCCTGATGATGCCAAAGAGATTGAGTTTCCAGATACTTGTCCGGTGTGTGATTCTCATGTTGAACGTGTTGAAGGAGAAGCGGTTGCGCGTTGTACTGGCGGTTTAGTGTGCCGTGCACAACGTAAAGAAGCAATTAAGCACTTTGCATCGAGAAAGGCCCTCGACATAGATGGCCTTGGCGACAAAATAGTTGAGCAGTTAGTTGAGCGCGAGCTAATCAAAACCCCTGCCGATCTGTTTATCTTAAGACAAGGGCATTTTGAGTCTCTTGAACGTATGGGACCAAAGTCTGCTAAAAACTTGGTTGCGGCGCTTGAGGAAGCAAAGCAAACAACGTTAGCCAAATTTTTGTATTCCCTTGGGATCAGAGAAGTTGGTGAAGCGACAGCACAAAACTTGGCAAATCACTTCCTGACGCTTGAAAAAGTGATGGTCGCCTCCATTGATACTCTACAGCAAGTAAGTGATGTTGGTGTTGTTGTTGCGCAGCACATTCATAGCTTTTTTGCCGAGCAGCACAATCAAGAAGTGGTAACTGCATTGATTGAAGTGGGTGTAACTTGGCAAGATGTGGCAGCACCGTCAGAGGATGCACAGCCTTTAGCAGGGCTAACTTATGTGTTGACTGGAACCTTGAGCCAACTGAACCGCAACGATGCTAAAGCGAGATTGCAAGCGCTTGGCGCTAAGGTCGCGGGTAGTGTGTCGAAAAATACGGATGCAGTTTATGCCGGCGAAAAAGCAGGCTCTAAGCTCACTAAGGCACAAGAGCTAGGTGTTGAGGTGTTCGATGAAGAGGCGCTGATCGCACTGTTAAACAAATACGAGTAGTAAAATGAAATCAGTAACACGATACGGCCCTGAATACTGGGATAAATATGGCGTTTATCGTACGCCAATCGCTTTTAATTTAGCGCTGGTCGTGTTGCTCCGCCCGTTGCTTATTTGGGTGTTTTCTGCACTAGCGAGACGCCCAGACTTGGATTTGATGTCGCTATTCTTTGAGTCTAAGTTTCACTTTTTTGTCGCGACAGGGATCGCTTGTATCGCGCTCATACCAACCGTTGTGTTTTCTCTTAGGCGGCCAACAAGCTCTCCAAAGCTCGCAGTCGTCTGGCGTTATATGCGTTTGCCACTTATATTAACAGCGGTACTCGATTTGGCGTGGTTAACCCTGCAAGCTGGGAAAACCCATTATAGTTTTTCTCCTTATATTGCCGTACAAATTGTATTGGTGAGTTGGGTACTTTTATATTTAATTAAAAGTCGCTATCTAAGCTGCTTTTTTGGCGATTGGCCACTTCCTGTTGAAGAGCAAAAAACAGAAGTAAACAAGAGAGAGAATTGAGATGTTAAAGTGGTTAGATATACTAAACTTTGCCAGAAATGGTAATCCTGTTGCTCCTCGCAGAGTTGATAAATCGGACCAGCAATGGCAATCAGAGCTTGCTCCAGAAACTTACATGATCACCAGGAAAAAGGGGACTGAACGCCCGTTTAGCTCACAAAGTTGTCAGCTTTTTGAACCTGGTAAATACTACTGTGTATGCTGTGGCGAGCTGTTATTCGATGCCGAAGAAAAGTTTGATAGTGGCTCTGGTTGGCCCTCGTTTACACAGCCTGCAGCAGTGGAAGCGGTGGCATATCATGGCGATAAGAGCCATGGAATGATGCGCGTCGAAATCACTTGTAATGTGTGTGATAGCCACTTAGGTCACGTATTCCCTGATGGCCCTGAACCAAGTGGACTGCGTTATTGTGTTAATGCCCTTGCAATGGAAAAGAAATAACTCAATTGCGATAAAACAAGTGATTACTCAAAGTCGAGTTTCATTTCATTTAGTTTAGCTTTGAGTTTACCGTAGCGGATCTGCTGTTCACTATCCAACTCAGACTGATTTAGCAAGGTAGTACAACGCTTTGCTAAATTGGAATTAAAAGTACTTCCTGACTTAGCACAACTATCACTCATACATTGCAGTAAATTTAGCGCTATTCCTGAGTTTTTAGGCATAATTCTAAAGGCTTGAGTGAATGCCTCCAAAGCGGTTTCATATTGTCCTTTGTTAAACTGTGTGACCGCATGGTTATTCAGCTCTCTAGGACCCATGGTGATCTCTTTTTTCTCTTGCTGCTGCTGATATAGATAGTGCATTGTGATGGGATCTGCGCTTGAGTTGTGGCGCTCACAGTGGGCAATAACTTGACTAAATAGCTCCTGAGCTTTGTGGTTTAATCCCACCTCATGTAGTGCTTTTGCTTTGTCTAAAGTGGAATCTACCGAGCGAATAACGGGTTCATCTTCTAACTGTTCTAGCAGTTGTTTCGCTTTTTTATGCTCATCTTTTAGATAATGGACGCGGGCGTTGAGGACATCGATTTGCGCTTGGGTTTGTGCGTTTGGAAATTGTTGTTTTAAATCACTCAGGTATTGTTGCGTTTGTCTTGTGAGACGAGTGACTTGGTCTGATTGATCGGTACTCAGAGCAAAATCTATTCCTGCTCGTGCGGCGTTCAAATACACTTCTGGTTTGTCATGGATAGAGTAGCGCGCGAAACTTGCTATATCTTTATGTGCTTTATAGCTGGCTTCATAGTCGTGATTAATTTGCGCAACTCGACCAAGTGACTGTTGCCTATTTATATTTCTTGGTGCCATCTCAATTGCTTGCTCTAACAATTGTTGGGCATTCTCATATTGATTTAGCTTTATTTCGAGTTTGCTCAATAAATCGAGCGCAGGAAGACGAGTTTCTGGTCGCTCTATTAAGGTTTTCAACATCTTTTGAGCGATAACATCTTCATTGTTGGTAATGAGCGCCTCGACCAAGCCTAGCTTTGCCCATGTAAACTTTTGTAGAGCCAAAACCGACTTGTAAAAAGACTTAGCTTCTTCTAATTGATTGAGCCTGAGTAGAAGTTCTCCTTTTAGCTTTAGGAGTAGGGAAGTGTAGTTATGATCTTTGTTATCTAGTTCTAGATCTAGCGCTTTCAAGGCCTTTGAGTAGTTCTTATCGTCTACAAGCAAGTTTATATGCCTTAAAGCCTGTTTACGCTTTAAAACTCGTTCTATACGGTTTTGTAGTTCTTTTATTGAAAAGGGCTTAACTAAAAAGTCATCAGGTTGGAGTTCAATAATACTATGGACTAACTCGGGGCTAGTTTCAGAAGAAATAAAAATAAAAGCGGTACTTGAGCGAATTAACTGTTTGGAGCGCAACTCTTCATAAAATTGATAGCCATTTTGCTTTTTTGCTAAACCAAAAGAGCATACGATGAGATCAAACTTATTGATGGTACAAAGCTCTTTTGCACTGTCTGCACTTTCTGCAAATTTTAAATTTCTGAAATCTAACTGTTCTAAAGATTGTTTCATATAGCTCAATGCTAATGGTTGATCTTCAACGATTAACATTTTGGCATTTTGAATAGATGGAGCTGACATAGAAACAATTTTTAGACAATGGCTTTGCTTCTAGTCTAGTACTTAGGTGTAGTTTTGAAAACAAAAATTAACTCATTTTTAGTAGGTTAGTCTATTTAGCTTATCCCAACTATTTACTGAGGTTAGCGGCAAAATAGTTAAGGGTATAACAAAAATTTGGGAGGCTTAGTAGAGTAATTAATTAGTTAATCAATGAGAAAAACGGGTTGTTTCTATGGACTTAATGGCAGGTTTAAACTTATTCATTTTGATGTGCTGTTTGAGTATGTGATAAGTAACAACGACAGTACGGAAAGTGAAGTGGTATACTGAATTTAAAGTTGTGGTTTTAGCCTTGCTTAGGCTTAGTGCGATGTTTTGAATCGACCACTATATCTAGAAAATAAAGTGGTGGGTTGTACTGGACTTGAACCAGTGACCCTCGCCTTGTAAGGGCGATGCTCTCCCAACTGAGCTAACAACCCAAATTGTGTTTCAATTTATACTCTTGAATGGAGTTATGGTGGGTTGTACTGGACTTAACCAGTGACCCTTGCCTTGATCAGGCTTAGTGCGATGCTTTGCATCGACCACTCTATCTAATAAAGAATAAAGTGGTGGGTTGTACTGGACTTGAACCAGTGACCCTCGCCTTGTAAGGGCGATGCTCTCCCAACTGAGCTAACAACCCAAATTGTGTTTCAATTTATACTCTTGAATAGAGTTATGGTGGGTTGTACTGGACTTGAACCAGTGACCCTCGCCTTGTAAGGGCGATGCTCTCCCAACTGAGCTAACAACCCAAATTGTGTTTCAATTTATACTCTTGAATGGAGTTATGGTGGGTTGTACTGGACTTAACCAGTGACCCTTGCCTTGATCAGGCTTAGTGCGATGCTTTGCATCGACCACTCTATCTAATAAAGAATAAAGTGGTGGGTTGTACTGGACTTGAACCAGTGACCCTCGCCTTGTAAGGGCGATGCTCTCCCAACTGAGCTAACAACCCAAATTGTGTTTCAATTTATACTCTCGAATAGAGTTTAATGTCCAATTCTAATCTAAGAGTAGAAGTGGTGGGTTGTACTGGACTTGAACCAGTGACCCTCGCCTTGTAAGGGCGATGCTCTCCCAACTGAGCTAACAACCCAAATTGTGTTTCAATTTATACTCTCGAATAGAGTTTAATGTCCAATTCTAATCTAAGAGTAGAAGTGGTGGGTTGTACTGGACTTGAACCAGTGACCCTCGCCTTGTAAGGGCGATGCTCTCCCAACTGAGCTAACAACCCAAATTGTATTACAACGTCTGCCGTTGTGGGGCGGTATTATAGGTTTAGTTTGAAAAGAGTCAACACTTAACTTTAAAAAACTATGCTGTGTGATGTTTTTATGCTCAATGCTTTAAGCTCTTCATTATAGAAGAGGTGAGGGGGCTTATATTTTTGTCCTAGAACCATCTTATTTTGGGGGAAATAAGTTGCTGTGCTTTGCATGTTATAGCGCGAAATTAAGCAGGGTTGGATACCATTCGGAAAAAGAAAAGAGCCGTAAATCACTCTGGCCTAATTGGATTTAAAACAAAAAGGCAGAGATGCGGTAACTATGCGTTTTAAATTGTGTAATAAATAATCCAATTCAAGGTGTTAGGCTTGCAAAGGGGAGTCATTTGGTTATATTCTACGCTTCTTGATTTAAAATGAATCAGTTAGAAAAAACTTTCATAAAAGTTGTTGACTTTATTTTTGCTCCTGCATAGAATGCGCCCCGCACTCAGCGATACAGGCTAGCAGTTCAGGTCTGACTATTATGGGGCTATAGCTCAGCTGGGAGAGCGCTTGCATGGCATGCAAGAGGTCGACGGTTCGATCCCGTCTAGCTCCACCAATTTATCGTTAGTGCATATGTCCTAGTACATAATTCAAATGGCAACGCCTCGAGTGCGAAGTTGTTTGTTATTGTGTCCCCTTCGTCTAGAGGCCTAGGACACCGCCCTTTCACGGCGGTAACAGGGGTTCGAATCCCCTAGGGGACGCCACTTACTTTGGTAGGTAACTCGGTTAGCAAGAGAATAAACAGCTAAATAAAG
>NZ_JAMXSE010000035.1:0-57891 GCF_024124685.1 Pseudoalteromonas sp. OANN1 | reverse complement strand
GAACAGAATTTCCTGGTGACTATAGCGTTTTGGACCCACCTGACCCCATGCCGAACTCAGAAGTGAAACAAAACAGCGTCGATGATAGTGTGGATTACCCATGTGAAAGTAGAACATCGCCAGGGCCTAATTTAATATAAAAATAAAAACTAAAAAACAGTATTTTCCTGATGACCATAGCGTTTTGGAACCACCTGACCCCATGCCGAACTCAGAAGTGAAACAAAACAGCGTCGATGATAGTGTGGATTACCCATGTGAAAGTAGAACATCGTCAGGGCCTAATTAAAGAAACCCGCTACAGCAATGTAGCGGGTTTTTTGTTTTTTGATCCAATACATCGCGAGATAATCTCGCTCTCACCACAGCATAAGCAAAGTGCAATATGGTAGGAGGTGGTTTATCCACCGATTTGTATGTCTATACGCCGAGAACATGTTACTTTTCCTTTTAGGTACAAAAAGAAGGAAAGGTGGAAAATCAAAGTGGTAGTGAAATTGTAAATTTACAACCTCGGTTTAGCTTGCTTGATACGCTAATATTTCCTTTTAATAATTTAACGAGCTCGTTTGTGATCGCAAGGCCAAGCCCCGCATTGTGTTTACGGTTACTTAGGCTATTTTTAGCCTGAAAGCTAGCGTCGAATATATAGGGAAGATCAGTGGCGCTTATCCCAGTGCCAGTATCATTAACACTCACTAAAGCAATATCTTGTTGCTGCTGTAATGTGAGCTGTACTTCACCACCAGCATGAGTGTGCCTGATAGCGTTATCGATGAGGTTTGATAGGATTCTGTCTAATTTCCCGATATCACTGTATATACTAACTTCGCTTGCTTTAGGGCTTATTAACATGGTTATTCCGCGCTGTTTAGCCTGCAATGTAAACTTAGCCGCAACGTCATACATAAGTTCAAGTAGATTAAAGGGCTCAATATGAAGTTTGGTATGTCCAGCTTCTAGATGGGCGAGTTCAAAAATCTGTGCGATAAGATGATTGAGCTGATTTATATTTTTGCTGGCAATTTCGATATGCGAAACGATATTTTTGTCACTCGTTTGTTTTTCTATCAGTTCAATGTAACCTTTAAGCGAGGCAAGTGGTGTGCGAAGATCGTGGCTTAGCTGTGAAAGTAATTCTTTACGTTGTTCATCTTTGAGGTTAAGTGTGGTTAATTGCTGCTGAATTTTATCCAGCATCGCATTGACGCTGCGACCCAGCTGATGGATCTCATCATGTTCTTCGGGCCAATTTATTTGGGCATCACGACTAATATTAAAATGGTTTTGGCTGACTTGATCTATATATTGAGTCAGTCTGGACACGGGCTTGGTGATTTTATTAAGCAGTAGCAAGACGACAACCAGCAAAAAGAACAAAGTGCCTAATAACCAACTTACGCCGAGCATCACCTTATCTGAATTTTTTAGCTGCTCAATAATGCTATCGTATTTTGACGAGCCGATGATGATATATAGATAACCCTGTAAAATATTCTGGTTAAATACAGGGGCCACAGAGAAAATTTTACTGCCGTTAACGCTCCTCGGGTCGTCACCAAATACAGGTAGTTGGCTATCGCTCTTTAGGAGCTTTTTTAATGGGGTAACATCAATTTGCTGACGTTTAACCTCTCCAGGGGCTGCAGAATAAGTTAATAGCTTACCTTCAGGGGAGACAAAATAAAACTCGAATGAGGGGCCTAAGATCATCAAGGTGTGAAATAGATTACTCAAACCATCATAGTCGTACACTCCCTCTTTTATCAGGGGGTTATCGTCGACAAGATGGGTCGCAAGTGCTAGGTGTAATTGTTGTTCTGCTTGAGATTTAGACACTTGAGATAGCGCTTGAGTCCACCACACAAAAATCGCTGCAATGACAACGAAAGTGACAAATAAGGTCAGTGCGAGTTTTTTGTAGAGTGAGAGCTTCATACGCTATGCCCACTAAGAGAGGCTGAATTTAACTTGTAACCAACACCCCATACTGTTTCGATCACCGTATTATTTGAAATAGCTTCAAGCTTTGCCCTCAGACGATTAATATGGGAGTTAACGGTATGCTCGTATCCTGAGTGTTGGTAGCCCCATACTGACTCTAATAACTGGGTTCGAGAAAACACGTGATTTGGGTGTTTAGCAAAAAACTGCAGCAGCTCAAATTCGGTTGCGGTAAGGTCTAATCTAACATTAGCCAACGAAATTTCATGACAACAGGCATCGATAACTAGGCTCCCAACTGCAATTTTATCGCTTGGGAAATTCGCATTTTCAGTTTGCATTGGTTGCTTAAGTTGCCTGACATGGCGTAGCTGTGCTTTCACTCTTGCTTGCAATTCTCTCGTATTAAAAGGCTTGCATATATAGTCGTCCGCACCAACTTCAAGTCCAATGATCCTATCGATATCGCTACTTTTTGAGGTGACGATGATGACACTACTCATAGGGTAAAGCGCCTTCAGCTCTCGACAAAGGGTTAGTCCATCCATATTAGGTAGCATTAAATCCAATAAAATCACGGAAAAATCGTTCGATTTAGCAGCCGACAATACTTGGCTGCCGTCGGCAACATGCGTTACCTCTAAAGCTAGCTCCTCTAAATGCACTTGGAGTAATCTCGCTATGTCTAAGTCATCTTCAACTAGCAACACGTTTTCTAACATAAATAGCCCTTTATGAAAGCGCAAACGCCTATGGCAGACGTTTGCGCATAGGCTATTTAACTCTCTCGATTGTGACTGCAAGCAGCGGGTTATCAAATTTATGGATACTAGTGAGTGTTGAACTTTGGAGTCCATCATCACTACCAACTACGCCACTGTGCATCGTCACCATGTTGTGATTATCGTTGCGCTCTGCGTTAAAGCCCTCACCGCTATCTGCTGGGCCTGGTATGGTTCCCGCGGCTTCGCTATTCAGCTCAGTTCCAGCATCGTAGGCAAGTGTTCGATACATTTGCATCTCGCCTACGGGCAGCGCAGAGAGGTCTATAGCATTTAGACCGGAGAATCCATCATTGGTATTCACCATCATGGTTAATAGCGATAATTTAAGCTCAGAGAGGTCTGTAGTTTTGATGGAAAGGTTGGTTGTTGCACCGGGGCCCAAAGGTCCATCCGTTGAGACGGATGCTTGTGTCATCTCGTCGGTGATGATGTCGCTGTTATTTCCGCCCTCTGCAAGTTGCTCTAATGCTTCACTTGCTGGCATGCCGACAGTAAAGTAATGACCAGACTGATGAAGCAGCACTGCAATTGGTGACATTGGCTGTGCATATGTAAGGTTGGTGATGGTGATGGCAAACTCATACTCAACCGGCTTTGGCTCGACCGGTGGCTCTGGCATCACCATATTATTGTCATTGTCTCCACATGCACTGAGCAGGAGCGCAGACATGGCAATTAATGCTAATTTCGCTTTCATAGCTCCCCCCTTATTTTACGGTTACTGTTACTTTAGCTACGGGATTTAACCAACGGTGCACGGTGTTATGCAGATCGCTATTACCGCCGACTTGCTCAGCGTCACCTACGTTGCCTCTGTGAATATGGACCATGGTGTTTTCTTCACTTGCTGTAACACCGGCTCCTTGAGTTCCTGGAGCCGTACCTGGTGATGCTGGGATCCCCAAAATACCGGGTGCACCAGAGCCTTCGACAACCAGTTCATTATTCGCTTCAGTACCCGCATCATAGGCATTAAGGTAAACTTCATAGGTGCCGGCAGCGCTTGGAATAGGCCAAGCGTTTAATCCTACAAATCCATCATTGGTAGGAAGTAGCATCGCCACAATTGAAAGGTGCGTATTGTCTTCACTGGTTGATATCGTGACCATTGTAGTGCCTGCGGGTGCAAGTAGCCCCTCAGCTGGGTTGGCGACCATATTGGCGTTTGCGCTTTCGAGAATTTGTCCTAAAGCTGAAATGTCACCGCCTTCGGCCATGGCTTGTAATGCTTCAGATGCTTGCTCACCGAGTTTAAAAAGAGCGGTATCTTGATTATGAGCAGCCACCAGTAAAGGCGTATAGTAAATACCGTGAGTGAGGTTAGTGATCTTTACTTCAAGGTCTTGTGCCAGCGCTGCGCTTGATAAACACGTGGCGACTAGGGTGGTCAGGATTTTTGCTTTCATGATGTACTCTTCTTATTAGGATTAACAGTCTCCTTATCATGGCTGCAAGATATTGAGATAGGCTCACGGAGTTATCACGTTTTTATCACAAAAGCATAGAATACTTATCACAGGGCTCAGATCAACGGAGCTTAGGTTAACTTGAAATACGCCGGAACGGTTTTAGTTGATCGAAAACTATCAATTAGTTCTGCAAGGTAGGACTAATGAGGAGTAAAAACTCCTCATTATTAGGGCCTGTTTATCTTTCAAGTTTGTTTTTGCAGCAGTTTGGTTGGTATTTATACAAGGCAGAGCCTGCGTAGCATAGTTGTTCTATGTGAGTCAGGCGATAAAGACTTTGTGCTCCTGCAAAGTCACCTTACCCCACATCCTTGTGGGGCAACACAGTAGAAATGCCAATCAAGCGCTGCCCTTTGGGTTCACCTGAGTGCGCTTTGTTCATTGTTGCTCAACTTTGGCCTAGATTACTAGGCGGCAAGTCGAGCGTCGCGACCAAAACCCACTCAGAAGAACAAAAATCAAACAGCAAAGGTCAACAGGCCCTAGGGAGGCGAGTTAGGGCTTATCGAAATAACTGAGGTTAACGCCAAGCACACTATTGGCATCAGCAAGCGTTACTTTGTTTTTAGTATTTGGCGAGAAGTTAGGATCGATATATTCCATAATCATTTCATTAGCAATTTTCCGATAGGCGATTTGTATTGCTTCTGACGAGCTACAGCCTTGGTCTGTTTCAAAGACTTCGCTTAGTGGCGCTAAACCAAACCCTTTTTGTAGCGCTAAATCTGTCGAACGTAACGCGCCTTCTACCCAGCCCTGATAATCAGAGTAAGCTTCACCGCAGGTAAACAGATTTGGCAACGGCTCCACTAAATCTTCGATGACATCTTTATCATTCGCGCCAATTGCCCATTGATGTACACCAAAACCAAATTGAAGGTTTTCAGGGACATTGAAATTTACATTCCCTTCCCAAATTCGAGCGCTAGTAAGGGTGGGCTGTGGGACATAGTGCGTATTAAAAATGTCTCTAAAGAATTGTGTCGCTTGTCGTACAACCGCTTCAGAGGCTGGAAAAATATCACTGGGAATAGACTCGACGAGTTCCGATTCACGAGGGTGATGATAAAGCTCACCTTTGTTTTGCAGTGCACTCCAAAAATTAATATTTAAATAATCACAGTAAATAGTCAATGCGGCTGGGCGACTGTATTTAGCGGCTTCTATCCCTTCGAGTTTGTGTTGAGTTTCAGAGTTAGGCTCTGCATGACGCTCGTTATACATAAGCGCGGCTGCGAGTTCATCATCTAAAGCATAAAAGGGATAAACAGAACCCGTTGGTAAATCGGCAAAGTTAGGTCCAAAGCTGACAGCTGGACGGCCTGTCATGCCGGTTCCCCACCATGCAGTGTCGTAGTATAAATTAATCTTCAGGAGCGGTTGGTTGCTTGTGCTTTGCAATGTATCCCATAACGCATCGCGCCGCTGCTTTGGTAGTTGTTTGAATACACCCGACGCTATGAACAACTTTTCAAGCGCGAGCCTTGGTAGCCCTAAAATAAGCTTTTCGGCTTTAAATGTTCCTTCGCTTATCTGTCCGTCTTGCTCGGTTTTGGTGTACTTAAGTACATATAGATTGTCTGCTTTATCAAAGGCGATGCTATCGATGCTTGTTTGCAGGTAAATCTTCTCTTTGCCTATTTTATCCACCAGCGCGTTTGGCAGGGTGCTAAAGCCGTCTTTAAAGGTTCTAAATTCGACATCTGCAGGAAAGTCTTCCAAAAGCTGATAGGCAACCCCCGCATTCATTTTCGATAAGAAAGTGCCATTAAAGCCCAAAACACGATACAGCATGGTGATACATTCTTGGCTATAACCCATATCAGTGAGTAAATCCCACAAAGACCAATTATACAGCGGCTCACCTTGCCATTGGCATTGCAGACGGAACTCCTGCCAAAACTCTGGGCCACGAACCTCAGGCCTTGAATCGAATTGTGGATTCACTTGCAAGATACGATTAAAAACAACATTAATAATGTCTTTGGGATTAACGCCTTGTTCGTTTGGGTCGAGGTTATAAAGTGCCGACCAAATATGATAGTCGTCTTGCTTAGCGTCGTTTACCGAAAAGCTGGTCCCGCGAAAGTAGAGTCGGTTATTGCCGTCGCTATTCATGGGGAAAGGGACTATCTGATCTTCTAGGCCCAATTTTAGAAAGAGGGCCATTAGGTCATCCATACCCTCAAATAGAAACCGCATACCACCTTGTTCTTCTTTGACCGTAATGGTGCTGTCAGGTTTTGCTCCGGCACGGTTATCTCTAAAATGGATAAGATCTGAGTCTAATCTTCCACCTGTGCGGTTGCTGCGCTCAAAAATGGCGAAGTCATCAACGTCTGTTTCGCACTGTAATCGCCAAGCGCTATACAAACCAGACATACCAGCCCCTATCACAGCGACTTTCACCGCGTCTGGAATGGGTTTTTGACTAATATCGGTACCTATTTTGTAGTGAGTCATGTGAGTTCCTTAGTCGACTATGTCTCACACTTTTGAGGCTGACTGCTTTTATACCAATTGGTATTACTTCCTAGCTCGCTAAGTGATCTATAACGTATCTATGCACTCCAACCTGTTGAGTGCACTTTCCAAAAATTTGTTGCAGCAAGCCAAGTATTGCTTTCTCAGCTTGATGCAAAACCCAGATACTACTTTAGTACACTGGTTAAGTTTGTGTTAATTTTTGCGGCAGTTTTGCCAAGTGTTTGTCTAAAAAGTACGAATGGTATGAATTTAATAAACTTTTATTTTCGGCTGAACACTAATTTGAGGGATGGAACACACTTGTTCCATCCAGACTAACGTATTTAGGCGAACCGGAGCATTTAGCCAACAATGATATGGGGTAAGAAACGGCTAAGATCTTGGGTGATCAGACTTTTATCTTCACGTACACCAATTCCAACAGCTTTATCACCGACAATCCATGAACCGATGAGCGTATTGAAGCCTGCAAATTTGGGTAAAGGTGAGTAGGCTTGATAAATATAGCCTTCTTCGCCATATCCACCTGCAGACTGTGCAAGCAGCTGTTGATCTTTTCGGATCTCAATATTCGCGCCCTCACGAGAAAATAGCGGCTTTTTCACATAGCCGGACTCACTGTTTGCGATTTTATGCTTATCTTGTTCAAAGTATGCAGGTAACAGATTTGGGTGATTTGGAAAGGTTTGCCATAGCAAAGGTAAAATTGCTTTATTTGATAAAATCGCTTTCCAAGCAGGCTCTAGCCATTGCACTTTTGCTTCTGATAATTGTTCACTATATTCATCTTGAAACATAAATTCCCACGGGTATAGCTTAAACATCCATTGGATTTTTCCATCATCAAGGTCGACAAAGTGTTGGTTATTAAATCCGATATCTTCGATAAAAACTTGTTTCGTTTTGAGTCCAGCTTCCATCGCGCAGCTGCGCATATATTGAATGGTGCCCAAGTCCTCAATGCTTTCTTTGCAGCAAGAAAAGTGTAGGGGAGCACCGCGGTGGAATTTATGCAGTTGATAAAAACGCTCTATCAGCGCTTCTTGAAGGCCATTAAATTGATCCGCATTACGCGGTAGCTTACCGGCTCTTACCTGTTCTTCAAGCCATAGCCACTGCCAGTAACCCGTTTCGAATAAACTGGTGGGCGTGTCATAATTGGCCTCCAGCAGCTTAGCTGGTAACTTACCATCGTAACTAAAGTCAAAGCGACCATAGAGCGCTTGGTCTCGACGACGCCATGAGCGAGTCACTAATTCCCATTGAGACTCAGGAATAGCAAACTGTTGCAGAAGTGACTCATCATTACACACTAAATCGACAAGGTGTAAGAGCATTTGGTGGAGTTCATCACTTGGGTCTTCCAAGTCTTGCTCAATTTGTTTTAACGTAAATTGATAATATGCACTTTCGTCCCAATACTTTTCACCATACATAGTATGAAATTCAAAGCCGTGGGCTTTTGCTTGTTCACGCCAGTGTGGGCGTTCATCAATAGAAATTCTTAACATAAGTGTAAAATCGATCCGTCTAATACCAATTGTATTAAGTAAATGAGCTATTTTGAAGCGGGGAAATAGCTTTAGTAGCAAGGCAAAAATTTTGCTATTTAGTTGTTCTAAATGAGAGATTTTTAACGAAGCTAATATGGTATTTCACTCTTCAAATTGATTGGAGAATTAATTCAATTGGTATAATACCAATTGCGTAGATACTTGGTAAACTACAGAGCACTCAATAAAAAGCCGAGTGGACCTCGGCTTATATTTTATCAAGCGAAGGTTGGCTTAGCTGCCCCAACTGCCACTACTACTACGAGAAGCTGTGCGGCCAAATCCACCGCGACTGCGTGATACTGAGCTGGCGCGAGGCTTGTAATTTATAGTTGAGCTTTTGACCGATGTTGTACCCGAAGACTTTGCAGACGCGACAAACCCGTTTTGCGCATTTCGGTAGCTAAAGAAGTCATCACGAGAGCGATACAGTGGCTTTGCGCCAGAGTAGTAAGTGCCACCTAAGTAAGCCGCTTTCTTCTTTTTGCGCTTTTTCATCATGTCTAGGCCTTCGTCTACTGCTTCTGCAAGTGCAGCAACCATAAAGCCTGCCATAATTGGACGCCAGATCCCACCACTCGAATTTTCACAGCGATCAAAGCCAAAGTCGCTTTCGCATAGCTGTTCAGAGGCATATTTGGGGGCTTCTTGGCGATGGCTATCGAGTGCTTGTTGGTATTGAAACTGGCATGCTTCTTCTTCAATACCGAATGATGTACATTCATCAACGTCTTTAAAAAGTAACGCTGATTCGTCGCTATCACCACACGCGGTCAACCCTCCTGTGGCGCCCATTAATAAAGTCAATTTGATTGTTCTACTCCTTTTCATATTGACTCCTTAATAGGTCATGCAAGCGGCATTCAAAATTCCGGTCGCAAGCGAGGCACCACCTAAGAACAACCCAGCACTGATGTGATTGTTTTCGATTTTCTCAGATAGCTTTGGCATATAAAGCCTTACCATGAAGAAGGTAATTAACTGCATGACTCCCGCAATAACACCCCAAACGGCAAAATCAATAAGAGAGACTGCATTGACAGCGGCACTGGCGATAGGTAAGACAAAACCAATTAAGGTACCGCAAAACGCAGTTGCAGCAGCAGGGTTGTTTTCTTTAACTAGTTTCCACTCACAATAAGGGGTAACTTTGGAGTAAATAAACAAAAAGACTAGGGTAAGTAAGTAGGCAAGGCCGAAGTAGGAAATAAAAGGGACAAATCCTTGTAAAGAATCCAAAATCATAATTTTCTCTTTGTTATAGCATCGAATTTGAAATCCGATAGATATTAATCATCATCGTAGGTGAGCTGCTCTAGCTCGCGATGTAGTATATCATCATCTCCAAGGTTAAGTTCAATAAGGCGCTTTAAATGCGTCACACTATCAAGATCGATTTGGCGGCAATGTACGCCTAAATGACCCTCTTCAACATGACGAACTTCTACCTCCATCGTAATTTGGATATCACTGCCAGGTAAATAAAAGTTTAAACTTGCTGGGTCATTTTTGAGTGGCACATAACCATCGGGCAGGGTGAGTAACGCGCCATTGAGCGATAAATCCAAGATTTCGCAGCTAAAATCACCGCTTGAGGCCATAAATTGTGCCTCGTTTGAAAAAATAACTCTGGAAAAACGTCGACGTTCTTTCATTACTGATCCTAATAGTCCGTATAGGTAAAGAATAGCTTATATCATTGTGCTCGCTACTAAAAAATGACAATAAATTACGCCGCTTGGATGGAATTGCCACTGAAATTTGATTTGCTACTTGTTTCAACAGTGCGGCATGAATAAAGCTAAGCGGCTACTAAAAAATAAAAAAGGCTCCTAACGGGGAGCCTCAGATTATCATCGTCGATAGACTAATGTTTTAATTATTAGCCAATCTTCTTGTATTTGATACGTTTAGGCTCTGCGGCCTCAGCACCAAAGGTCTTCTTCAGCCATTCTTCGTATTCAGTGTAGTTGCCGTCAAAGAAATTGATTTGGCCTTCATCACGGTAATCTAGGATGTGGGTCGCGATACGGTCTAGGAACCAACGGTCGTGCGAGATACACATAACGCAGCCCGGGAATTCCAAAATCGCATTTTCTAGCGCTCGTAACGTTTCAACGTCGAGATCATTGGTTGGCTCATCCAGCAACAGTACGTTACCGCCTGCTTTTAGTAGTTTTGCTAAGTGCAGACGATTGCGCTCACCACCAGAGAGCTCTTTTACAAACTTTTGTTGGTCATTGCCCTTAAAGTTAAAGCGGCCAACATAGGCGCGGCTTGGTACTTCAAAGTTACCAATTTTAAGAATGTCTTGGCCGTTGGAGATCTCTTGGAATACCGTGTTATTACCGTCCATGTCATCACGGAACTGTTCAACAGTGGCGATTTCAACTGTTTCACCAATAGTGATGTTACCACTATCTGGCTGCTCTTGACCGCTTAGCATTCTAAACAGCGTTGACTTACCCGCGCCGTTTGCACCGATGATCCCAACAATTGCACCTTTAGGTACGTTGAAGTTCAAATCGTCAATCAACAATCGGTCACCGAAGCTCTTACGTAAGTTGCTCACTTCAATTACTTGGTCGCCTAAGCGAGGACCTGGTGGAATGAATAGCTCGTTGGTTTCGTTACGCTTTTGATAGTCGTTTTGCTGAAGCTCGGTAAACTGCGCCATACGTGCTTTAGACTTAGCTTGGCGACCTTTCGGATTTGAGCGCACCCATTCAAGTTCTTTTTCAATCGACTTCTGGCGTGCTTTCTCTGATTTTTCTTCTTGCTTCAAACGTGCATCTTTTTGCTCAAGCCATGAAGAATAGTTACCTTCCCACGGAATACCATGGCCACGGTCAAGCTCTAAAATCCAGCCAGCTACGTTATCTAGGAAGTAGCGGTCGTGGGTGATCGCCACCACTGTGCCCTCGTAGTCATGAAGGAAGCGTTCCAACCACGCAACTGACTCGGCGTCTAAGTGGTTAGTTGGTTCGTCAAGAAGCAGCATATCTGGCTTTTCAAGTAACAGTCGGCAGATAGCAACACGGCGTCTTTCACCACCTGAGAGGTGCTCAATTTTTGCATCCCATTCTGGTAAACGAAGCGCATCGGCAGCACGCTCAAGCGCATTATCTAGGTTGTGACCGTCGTGTGCTTGGATGATAGCTTCTAATTCGCCTTGCTCTTTAGCTAGCGCATCAAAGTCAGCGTCTTCCATTGCGTACTCTGCGTACACTTCGTCTAATCGAGTAAGTGCGCGCTTAACTTCGCCAACTGCTTCTTCAATCGTTTCACGAACGGTTTTGCTTTCATCTAGTACAGGTTCCTGCGGTAGGTAACCAATCTTAGTACCAGGTTGCGGACGTGCCTCGCCCTCGAATTCATTATCCACACCCGCCATAATACGAAGTAAGGTCGATTTACCTGCACCATTAAGACCTAAAACACCAATTTTAGCGCCCGGGAAAAAGCATAAAGAAATGTCTTTCAGAATAGTGCGCTTAGGTGGCACAACTTTGCTCACCCGCGACATGGTATAAATATATTGAGCCATGAGTTTCCAATCTCTTTTTTAAGTTAGATGTATTTTAGAGAAAGCCTTCCAGTGCTGCAATGTTGATAGTTCAGAACGAGGAAAAAACAATGCCCAAGCTAAAGTTGGTTAACTATTGTAATTTTTTATTTACCTTTTAATAAGTTAAATAATTGAACTGTTTATTTATCCAGTTATTGATTGTAAGCATATCATTCATAGGTCATTTTTGACCTGTTTCCAATCCGAGAAATCGCTATTATATCACTACGCTGAAGAAAGTTATCAGATGAACATGTTAACGGGCGTGGTGGGTTTTTACCGGAACTAAAAACTCGATGGCAAGGATGAACGGCTACGTTGTTTTCGCTTTTCAGCGATCCCCATTCAGCTAAGCAGAACAAATTTTCACTAGTCGTGTTTATTTTTTGAGGTAAGGAGAACAATGACACTTATAAACACAACCACATCCAGACTGGTGGGTCAAAGCAAACCAGCTCCAACAGGAGCTGAAATTCTTCGTGTTGCGCGAAAGCTCAGAGGTTACACGCAAGCTGAATCAGCCGCTCATTATGGTATTGAGGAGCGTACGTTAAGACGATGGGAAAATAGGGAATATAGCCCACGCTGGAATGATGTTATTGGCCTAGTTGAAGATGTGTACTTACTCGATATTTTAGAAGTGATAGGAAAAATCCATGACCAACAAGCAAGTGACAATTAAACAGGTACGTACCGCCCTTAAGCGCTGGGGTAAGTTTTGGTGTAGTAAAGAGCTAGGTAAGGGCTTTAGCCGTCAAGCAGCAACTGAAGCTATTGGCAGTTCATCAAGCCAATACGTGAGTGCAGAGCAGATGCATGTGCCAGATGAAATTGCTCAACTTACCGCATCAATTGAGTTACTTAGGCCAGAATGTAAGCGTGCAATCCGAGCTAAATACATGATGCATAACAAGGTGGTCGATGCAGCAAAAACATTGGGTTTTGACAGCAAGCGTTCAATGGAGTTTTGGTTATTGAAAGCTGAGCAAAGCTTGATGGTTAATATGTCGACACATTAGCAACAATAAAGGGGAATTGTATGTCCGTAATGAATACAGTAGAGCAACTCAAAAAACATGAGGGGTTTCGCCAATTTCCTTACCTTTGTACCGCGGGAAAGCTGACTATTGGTTATGGTCGAAATCTCGATGATAAGGGGATTGATGAAGAAGAAGCAGAATCACTACTTGCGAGCGATGTAGAAAATGCCAAAGCGGCGGTGGCGCGCAGGATTGCAACCCAACACTGCAACGATGCACGGATGGCGGTGCTGGTAAATATGGCATTTAACTTAGGGATCACAGGATTACTTAATTTTAGTCGAATGTTACAAGCGGTCGAAAAAGGTGATTTTGATACCGCCGCGCTAGAAATGTTAGATAGCCGATGGGCAAGACAAGTGCCTAATCGCGCGCAAGAGCTTGCTCAACAGATGATCTCTGGGGAATGGCAATCATGAGTCTATTAGGTAGCCTATTTTCTGCAAAAACAGTGGCACCGATAGAAGCAATTGGCAATATTCTTGATGAATTGTTTACTAGTGAAGAAGAAGTGCTCAAGCAAGAGCATTTAAAGGCGAGACTGATAGCAAAGCATGCATTAGTACAAGCGCAGATCAATCAAGTTCAAGCAGCGCATCGCAGCGTTTTTGTAGCGGGGGCGAGGCCTTTTTTGATGTGGGTGTGTGGTCTAGGCTTTTTGTTTTCGTTCGTGATTAATCCAATTCTACAGTGGTTAATGCCTGAACATGGTACGCCTGAGTTG
Organism: Pseudoalteromonas sp. OANN1; assembly: GCF_024124685.1. Classification (NCBI taxonomy): domain Bacteria; kingdom Pseudomonadati; phylum Pseudomonadota; class Gammaproteobacteria; order Alteromonadales; family Pseudoalteromonadaceae; genus Pseudoalteromonas; species Pseudoalteromonas sp. OANN1. The sequence continues at coordinate 44,321 of NZ_JAMXSE010000035.1, read as the reverse complement.
CCGCTTGATGTGATGCTAGAGCTTACGCTTGCCATGTTAGGGCTTGCAGGGCTTAGAACCGTTGAGAAAGTAAAAGGGGTCAGCAAGTGAATCATCCTGAACAATGGCAAATGAAAAAGGAGTTTAATTTGGCCCACATTCTCACCACCATTGCGCTGTTGGTGTCTGGTGTTATTTACCTTGGCGACTTAGATAAAAGGATAACCACTAACTCCCAAGAGCTTGATCACCTCAAGCAAATTCGCCAAGAAGACCAAAAGCGCATCGAAAAGCGCTTAGATTCTATAGATAAAAAATTAGATACGTTGCTCGGTGCCCGCAGAGTGGGTCCGTAGCGCCGCTATTATCGGCCGTATTGGCTTTCTTTATCCAACCCCATTTAAAAGGAGAGTAGCATGAATAATGCTATCGATTTGACGCGCCTATCTGCACCTGATGTGTTGGAGACAGTCAGCTATGAAGCTATTTATCAGGAATTAGAAGCGCAATTGCAACAGCAGTTTCCAGATTATCCATTTCTTCCCTCAGATCCAGCAATAAAGCTGATGGAGCTTTTTGCCTATCGCGAGGTATTACTGAGACAGCGTGTGAATGACGCCGCACAATCTGTGATGGTGGCATATGCTACGGGCAGTGACTTGGATCATTTGGGTGTTTTGTTCGGTGTGGCGCGAGAAGAAGCGGAATCGGATGAACGCTATCGTTTGCGGATCCCACTTTCTCTTGAAAGTCATTCAATGGGAGGCACGTCTGGTGCTTATCAGTACCACGCGTTTACCGCTTCTGCAAAAGTGAAAGACGTATTTGTTGAATCAACATTGCCGGGCATTGTTGAAGTCCATGTGTTACCAGTTGCTGATGTGGTGACTTTGGAAGATAAAGAAGCACTGAGAACAGAGGTGTTACGTTATCTCAATGACGAAGATGTTAGACCGCTTACAGACCTTGTACGCGTGCATTTGGTAGAGCCAACGGCCTACACGATTGAAGCCGATATTTACTTTAATGCAGGTATTAATACGGAGCAGGTTAAAGTGTCCATCCATCGTGCAATTGAAAACTTTATTCAATCGCATTACTTGCTCGGGAAAGAAGTACCCAGCTCGGGACTTATTGATGCCTTGCATCAAGGGGGAGTAAGAAAAGTGAAGCTTCGCTCGATGCATGACGACCTCTCACCAAGTGCTAAAAATGCAGCTTATTGTCGCGATGTGCAATTACACTTTCCAACGGAGTAAGATGAGCTATGACAAGTTATCATAAATTGCTGCCGCCTGGCACATCAAAGCTGGTTCGCAGCATTGCTGAGCAAGTTGAAGACTTACCGAGTAAGCTTGAGGTAACACCAACTATCCCAGAATATGTGGGCAAACAATGGCACCCAGAGACCTGCCCTGAAGCTTTATTACCTTGGCTTGCATGGTCTTTATCAGTAGATGAGTGGGATGAAAGCTGGCCGGTAGATACTAAACGGGCATTTATCGCCAATTCGGTCAAAGTGCATAAGCACAAAGGCACCGTTGGCTCAGTAAAGCGAGCATTGGCAGCGCTGGGGGTAAGTGTTGAGTTTTTTGAATGGTTTCAAGAAATTGATGATATAGCACTGGCGCCTTATCAATCAAAGCAGCCACATACCTTTATGTTTATCGCGTGGGCGAATGAAATTCCGTATACCAGTGACGCTGTGATCTTAAGCCCAGAGCTTTACCAAGCCGTTAAAGATGTTACTGATAGCACTAAACCGAAGCGTGCCCATTTCGACTTTTTAGTCGGTGCCAAAATGAGCCTAAAACTGCAAACAGCCTCTATTGCCAGTGGCTTGCAAGTTGCGAGAAAGTCAGCGCAAACCGAAGCTGTAAAAGCACCCGCTGCCACCGTATCAGCGGCATTTGCATTGGCAAGCAATAAACAAATCGCAGCGACAGGCCGGTATATGAAAAGCCAGCATGTGAATGCGTATTTACAAAGCTCTGCGCGAGTAGGGCTTCACTTAAATAACCGCCGTCATGTGGTTAGCCGAATTTATTTTACCAATGAGCAAAGACTGCCTGCCGCCAAGTTTGACTTTACGACGGAACTTGCGAGCACTTTGCACTTTAATAACCGTCGTTTTCAAGTGGCTAGATTCTACTGCCACACTTATACCAATTTGTCTTAATACTTGCTCAATTTGAAGGAGTAAATCTGACGCTAACTGCGTTAAAAATTTCTCATTTAGAACAACTAAATAGCAAAATTTCCGCCTTGTTATCGACAAGATTTTCTCGCCTCAAAATAGATCACTTAATTAAGCAAATTGGTATTAATCATCGCAGCAATTTAGCCTACAACCGCTATTGGAATAGCGAATAAACACTTCAATTGATGTCATCAGCGTTTACTCAGCGGTAGTACCTATTGGTATAAAACCCATTGCTGTCATTTCATATCAATGTGCTTCATAAACCAGCTTATCAAACGAGCTGTGTATTGATGCGGGTTGATATCACTCAACAAAAGGAGACAGGTGCTGTGAGCACGATTTTACGGCCGACCATCACCACCGCGGGTTTGGAAGCAGTATTTAACGCCCAAAAAAATGGCTTTCAAGCGAAGATCAGCAAGGTAGGGCTTGGCACTGGCAACTATACGCCAGATCAAGGCCGCCGCCAGCTACAACAAGAAGTCCACCGCATTATGGTGGCAAGTGGCGAAGATAAGGGGAATGCCCAAATCCATATGAGTGTGATTGATGATACCGATCACAACTTTTGGGTCAATGAAGTAGGCTTTTATATCGAAAGCGAAGCAAATGGCCAAACACAAGAGGTGCTATTTGCGGTGTATTCTTCACCAGATAGGCCTATTGCTTATAAATCGGCGGAAGTCGATTTACTTCTTGCTTTTGATTTGGTGCTAACGGGCGTGCCTGCCGACGCTGTTACCATCGTCGATAACGGCGTTAATCTAAATATTCTTATCGCCCCTGAACTTGCCAAGCTAGGCGCTGCGCAAATTAACAATATGACTCGTCATCTTAAACAGAAGTTTGAGTTGATGGACAAAGGAATTTTATAGGAGCAACTCATGGCATTAGAACAAGATATTGCTAATCTCATTCAGTCTACGGATGCCTTAACGGCGGTGGTGGATAACAAGGCGCAGCAGCTCGATAACCAAATGGCTGCCTTTGACACGCGTATTGCGAAAAAAGAGCAAGATGTCGACAAATTTATTCAAGAGGCGGTGCCAGAAACACGCTATGTTCAGGATATTTTTATCGGCGGTTCAAAGGATTATTTTTATCCGGTGTGGTGGCGTTTTCCCAGCAACTCTGCAGGCGCGAGTAAGTTAACAGTAGCACGGCACTATTCTCGAAATAGTGACACTAGACCTCTAGATCCGAACCGACCTCACCAAGCAGCGCTTCTGCTAGAACTGGAAGGTAATGCCCAACCTTGGGATGGTGATGCTAACTTTATGCACATTAAGCGTTTTCATGAGCGTTATCATCCAACAGTCAGTCACCTTAGTTTCGCTGCGCAATGTAAATCTGAAAAAGTAGACGCAACACTAGATAGTTATGGTGGAGGCGCCGATGGAAGTGTGGGGCCGTGGTGCAGAGCATTTAGTGGTTTGTATCTAAGGGGCGGAGGCTTAAGCTATCGTATAATCAAAAACTGGACTGGTGATGTCAAATACCATGATGGTTCTGATATGAATAGAAGAAACATCTACGAAACAACCCGTGACACATGGTCTGTTCGTTGGTATGCAGAGCCAATTCCATTTGCCGAACGCTTAGCCCCAACACTAAGTTCTATTCCATACGCAAACCATCCATACACACCACCAACAGCTTAAAGGAGTCACAATGGAAATTAAAACCTTAAAAATCGGTGATGATGAACTTATCAATGTGCCGGCAGATGAAAAAACATTGGCAGATTTGGGTGTCGCGAGTGCTGATATTCCGGGCATTTTAGCTGAGGCAAAGCAGGCTCAGCTTGCAGCGCAATGTATGCACGCTAGAAGTTTTGCTTACCAGTGCGAGTCAGATGGTCTTGCCTTCGATTATCTAGCGGCAATGGCCGAATTTGGTGAAGCGAGTGAAGCAGCACAAGCGGCAAAAACTGCGTGGCTGCAAGCGCGAAGCACCATTAAAAATCGCTATCCAAAACCGCAATAACACCAATTTACAACGACTTTAGGCTATTAAGCCCACCATTCGGTGGGCTTTTTTATGCCTGATTTACCGCTGAGATAACACTCGGCATTCCTTTTATAAATTGTATTAACCATATGGAGAAAAAATATGGCATTAGAACAAGATATTGCCAAATTGATTGAGGCGTCAAACGACCTCACCGCAACCGTCGATAATAAAATTCAAGATATCACGGCGAAATTAGATGCGAAAAGAGCAGAGGTAGATGCCCGCTTGCAAGCTAAAGAGCAGGATGTGGACGCAAAAATTACGAGTTTCCAACGAGCTTTGCCTTTAGCCCCTAATGCACTTTCTGATACTAAGCATTTCAATAATATTTGTGCCGATGTACCTAACGGCACAGCTGTTGATGTGATTGCGGCGCATGCCGCACCGTGGAGCAGTTTTTATCATCGTGGTACCGAGGGGACTGGAACAATCACTAAGTTATCACTAGCTCAGTTGACTGAATTCGGTCTCACTCCAAATGAAGAGTTTCTAAGGCGAGGTTTGGGAGCGAAAGATTCCCATGGTGACAAATACTATGGAAGCGATTATAGAGTCCTTCTGCTGGATGTTGTTGTGAATAAAGGACGAGATGATAACCCCGCTGAAGGTAATCTATTTGTACTGAATCAGGGATGTGAAAGATATATTGGTTGGGGTAAGGGGGAGTTTTTAACACAAGCAAGTTGCTGGATTAATGTGTTGGAACAAACCGGTACATTACGATTCTACCCATCCCAAAATCGCTCAGCATCAATTTCTGTTGATAGCTCAGATGCAGGTAAAGGTTGGCAATACAAGTCGAATAGAAGAACAGGCTGGGGTGGATGTCATCAACAATGCTTTGTAGGACTCGGCAGTATGAAGGTGGCCATTGCGTTGCCTTATGTTGGTACGGGCGATCATGGTGACAACATGATCTGGGCTGACAGTGTCGGCTACCCATACACTCACGTAGGCCCAACTTTAAGCGAAGGAGCATAAATATGGCGATTTTAAAATTAAAAACAACAGGTAAAGCGATTGCTGGTGGTATTGTTGATGATGTACACGCGGCACATCTTGCAAAAGAAGCTGAAGTTGATTTCGCTTTATGTGAAATCGAATACAGCCCTAAAGAAATAAGTGAGTTAAGACGCAAACATTACAGCGCCAACACCGATTTCTTATTCTTTGACTATATGGCTGCGGTTACTGAATATGGTGAAACGTCAGAAAAAGCTGTGGCAGCAAAGCAGACTTGGATGAATAAGCGCGCCGAAATTAAGTCAACACTGCCAAACCTTTAAACATCAAATTACACGGCTCCTGAAGGGGGTCGTGTTACAACAGGCCCCATTATGTCTTTAACTAACTTCAGTGCGGTCAGTCTTAGTCAATTACCCGCATCCGATTTACTTGAACCCGTTGAATTTAAATCGCTTTATAACGAACTAAAGCAAGCCGTAGAACACGCCTGCCCGGAACTTTCTGAGCTACTACCTAGCGACCCCATCGTCAAGCTGATGGAAGTCTTTGCTTATCGAGAGCTGCTATTACGTCAACAGATTAATGAAGGCGCGCAGCAGGTGTTGCTGGCAAAAGCCACGAGCAGTGAACTCGATTATTTGGGGAATCGTTTTGCGGTGATACGAGAAGCTGGGGAGAGTGATGAGCGCTTTCGAGCGCGTATTCAATTGGCACTAGAAGGGTTTAGTACAGCAGGGCCAATTGGTGCTTATTGTTTTCACACGCTTAAAGCCTTACCTCAAGTTAAGGATGTTTTTGTTGAGTCTCCCGAATTTGAGCTGCTTCAGGTCGAGCCGCCATTATCAGACTTAGTACCAGAGCATACGAAATTGCTGCATTGTACCCATGCCGCTAGGCTTCAAGATGCCGCGCCGGGGGATGTTGCCATAACGGTGCTGACAAATAGAGGCAATGGCATACCAAATCAAGACGAAATCACAGCAATTACAGAGCATTTGTTTCATGAAGACATTAGGCCTCTGACAGATAGGCCACGAGTACTCTCAGCAGAAGTAAAAGAATTTACCCTCCGCGCCACGCTTTATTTATATCCAGGCCCTGATGAAGAAAAAGTGAGATCTACAGTAGAGCAAAGCGTGCAGCAATGGTTAAAAACACATCATAAGCTTAATCATGATATTCGGTTGTCTGGGCTTTACAGTGCGTTACACCAAGCAGGTGTGCAACGTGTTGAGCTGCTCTCACCCACCGCGGATATTATCAATACCCCTTGGCAGGCTGCGTTTTGTACACAAGTGGAGATAAACATTGCAGGAAGAGATATTTAATACACTATTACCGCACGCAAGCACTAAGCTTGAGCATGCGCTGGCAAAGGCGCTAAGCAAAGTTTCCGCGACTCCTGTTCCACTTGGTAGTCTTTGGGATCCCTGGCGATGTCCCGAGCATTTTTTACCTTGGCTTGCGGATGCACTCAGCGTGGACTTTTGGGATAGCGCTTGGCCAATTGAAGTGAAGCGCAAGATTATAGCGAATAGCGTGCCCGATCATCGAATAAAAGGGACGGTTACTGCAATAAAAAGCGCGCTCTCTACTCTAGCTGCAAAAGTTGAGCTTAAAGAGTGGTGGCAACAAGAAAATCCTCACGCGTTTACGCCGCATTCTGCACAGATCATTGCGTTGGCCGCGCAGAACCTAGATCCAGCAGGCAGCACGCTACTGACTCCTAAATTGCAAGCACAACTTTGGCAAGCTGTGGTGATGACAAAACCATGTCGCAGCCAAATTAGTTTGCGTGTAGGCGTACAGCAAAGTACAAGCTTATCGCTCAATACCGTTAGTCAGTCTGCGAGCCTCCAGCGAACATGGATGCCTCAACACACAGATAATATTGTAAATTTAAGCCAGTTGTATCTTGCTGGAACCTCTGTTTTGCAAGGGGTGGGCAAAATATCCGGTGAAGTGCGCTCTGATCTCAAAAGCGCTTCTAGCCTTTATGTTCACGCAGCGCCCTTTGCTATCCAAATCCAGCGACAGTCGTTTTATTGCTATTAATACCTAAACACGCTCAAGCTGCTGCAAAAACAAACTTGAAGATTAACAGACTCTAAAGGAATGACTCATGGAACAATTTACGCCGCTTATTACGCAGGCGGGATTAAACGCGGCCGTTAATGCCAAAGCCAATGGTTTTACCATTGATATTAGCGCGGTTGCGGTAGGCACATCTGGCTATACGCCGTCTCGTAGCCAAACTAGGCTGCGAGGTGAAAAAAATCGCGTGGCGATTGCCGGCGGGCAAGTTGTTGGTGACGGGCAATTTCATATTACCGGACATTTTATTGACGATGCTGAGTACGCGGTGCGCGAAGTGGGTTTTTATCTTGCCGATGGCACTTTGTTTGCCGTTTGGTCGCACCCGCAAAATGTACTTTTTTATCAAACACCCATTGCACAAATTGTACAAGGGTTTGATCTGCTGTTAAGTGCTGCACCCGTAGACGCTATCACGATTAATACCACAGGCGATTTAACGCTTTTCTATGCCGGTGAATTTCTCGACATGCTGGTGGCACAAACCCAACAACTCAGTGCGCAAATTCAAGCTAATCACCGACAAATTCAATTCAACAACAGACTACTACAGCTAGGAGTGTAATATGGCGGGTTATCAGCCAATGACATTAGAGCAGCGCATCGCCGCACTGCAAGCCGAGAACGGCAAATTAATCGATTCAAATAATGCCCTCACACAAACCGTGGTTGGCAAAATGGGAGAAATTAATCATGCGCTGAGTGACGCGCAGCAAGATATTAGCGAAGCGATTGTTTTGGCAGGAGCAAAAACAGATCAAGCGATCCTTAATTTTGCAGATAGCCACTCTGATTTGCGAATTAATTATTATGATAGGGCAGATCATTCTAAGAGCTCGTTAAATATAGAAGCTGAACCTGAAGCTCCACATATTTCAAAATGGGTAAAAGTACCTATCGCTACGCAGGGTTACTACACTTATCCAGCTCCTCAGGCGCTGACCAAAATACATCTGACTCGTAGTTATAGCTATGCACCTGGTCACAGTGAAGAAGATCAATATAGTCATGATTGGTCTAGAAGCTTTCCTCAATTTGTATTAGCGAATTATGAAGCAACAAGTGATCAGATTAACGCTGAGGTTGAGCGTTTAGGCCTTCAGCCAAAAATTACTGGTGGATGGAATGCATGTGCAACCACCCAGACTATTGACACAATTAAGCTTCATGGTCTGCACCCTTATTCAATGCTATTTGTTCGCTTTGTTAATATGCTCCCATCGCCCGTTGGCAGTGACAAAACACCACAAAATATCGTTGAATTTGGTGGTAACGCCACTTTTGCAGTTGACCGTGTTATTAACTATCCAAGAATCGAGGTGTAATTATGCAAGAACAAATTCCTTCACAACAAGATCATTTAGCGACACTCGTGTACCTAGACAAGCAAGTAAAGCGCGGGCAAATAAGCCGAGAAGTGGCGGATGTAGAATCTATTATTGGGACTACTGCAGATACAGGCCACCTAGTATTAGTTGAGTTTATTAAGCTGCTTGATGGCCTCAGCAAAGCAACAACACTTGCCGAGATGCGTGCAGCGGCATCACAGGGGCGTGATGGCTTAGGTACATTAACCACAAAAGTGCTGAATAATGAGATTCAGTTTCCCTATCAAGGTAAAGGCGCTGAAAATGTTTACCAAGAAATTGAATCTCGCGCTACTGGTGTTGCAAGCATTTTAACGTCTCCAGAATAAGGCACTCTATGGCAAATCAATCAATCGATCTTTCCACTTTGCCAGCGCCAAATATCCTTGAACCACTTGATTTCGAAAGCCTGTTCCAAGCACGTAAACAACGTTTTATTGAACTTGCACCTGAATATGCCGAAGCGCTAGCGCTCGAAAGCTCGCCGCTTGCGATTTGTTTGCAAGTTGAAAGCTATCGCGAGCTGTTATTACGACAGCGCGTCAATGAAGCCGCGGCGGCTAATTTGTTAGCCACCAGCCAAGGCGCTGATCTTGAGCATCTTGGTGCTTTTTATGGAGTGGCTCGGTTGCCCGATGAGCATGACGAAACCTTACGAATGCGTATTCGCAACAGCACCATAGCGTCTAGTACGGCAGGTAGTGCGGCGCATTATCGTCATCAAGCCATTGAAGCTGCACCGGGATTAATCAAGGATGTGTCGGTGCAAAGCCCAGGGGATGGGCTGGTGGTGGTAACGGTACTTGCAAAGTTTGACACTGAAGCAGAACAGGTTTTAGCACAAGTGAAAGAGAGGCTATTTGATGACTCGGTGAAAATGCTGACAGACACGTTAGAGGTCAAACTTGCACAGCCCGTTTGGGTAGATGTTGAAGCTGAGCTTTATCTCAATACTCATGCTTCTGAACTTATTATCAATAAGCTGGAGCAAACGTTGCAAGACAACTGGCTCAACATCACGACACTTGGCTGGGATTTAACGCCAAGCTGGCTGCATGCACAATTACATAGTACGGGAATTAGGCATATCGAACTGCTTGCTCCAACACAGTTAATTGATGTGGCAGCCCATCAGTACGTTATGCCCAAGTCAATCTCGCTGACATTAAAGCGAGGCTAAGATGACGTTATTACCTCCTAATCACACTTTGCTGCAACGGCGATTGCAGCAAAGTGTTGCCGTGAGTGACGATATTCATTCGGGTATTTCAAGGTTATCTGGGTTTAAGGCCGATCCGCACGACAACTTGTTGATGTGGCTCGTTTGGGAGTATGGCTTAGAAGCTATTTTGCCCTACAGCCAAGACCTTCGCGAAACCATCAAAGAAGGTCTGGTTTGGCAGCGACTTCGCGGTACACCAAAAAGTGTAGATATTGCGCTCAATTGGCTCAACTTTGACGAGGCTGAGCTTGAGGTTGATAAACCCGGACGTCACTTTTATCGCTATCAATTAGCATCTGGCAAAATTCCGGGGAACAAGGCGCTTAAAGATATACACCAGCTGCTTGGACTATCTGCCCCGGTAAGAGCCAAGCTCTCACGTATTTATCATGGTTATGATGTGCGTGAACTGAAGTTATCTCAAAGTGGTTTTGGAGCGCTTCTATCTGATGTTTCTGGCGTGCCATTTCATGATGGCGATAACACGCTGTGCAAAGTCAGCTTTGGCCGCAGCCACCAGCAAGGTGTGAGTCATAACGTGACGAATGCCTCCGTACACCTCAGTAGAACACATAGTCAGCGCAGTCATTACCTCACCACAAAACGCTTGAGTGAATACAAGCTCAGCGACAAAGAGCCTTCACAACTGCCTGTGAGCTCAGCCCGAATTAGGCTGCTTTCGCAGCATCGGGTGTGGTCGACAAGAACATGGCTAGGGGGGTGGCAACAAAGCTGGACTAAAGCCGACGCTTTTATCGGTGATCCGCTTCATGCAACGACTGTACATTGGCAACATCGTCAAATGATGCCGCTCTCAGCTGCGCTCGCCACTACTGGACGGCTTAACGTTCATTGTAGTCGTTTTCAAGTGGTGCTCCCTGAATAATACTCCCCAAATAAATGGAACTCTCAATGCAATCATCACAATTTGCCTCTGTTGTATGGACGACACCGGGGCTTGCCAAATTGGCGCAGGCGCTAGAGCAAGGACAAGCTTTTACGTTGACGCATTTGTCCGCAGGAAGCGCAGGTTACATTGCGTCTCACTTGCAAACTCAGTTACGACAAGAGCAACAAAAGGTCCCGATTTTACAGGCGGAGCAACTCACTGCAACACAAGTGCGTTTTAGCGCCGTGTTTGAGGGGGAAGCAGATTACCCAGTTAAAGAATTAGGAATTTGGTCTGGCAGCACTTTAGTTGCGGTATATAGCGCAGGGGGTGAAGTGCTGAATCATAAAAGCAAAGACGTAGCATGGTTAGAGGTCATTTCGCTTAACCTCGCAGCGCTGCCTTCACAGCAAGTCAGTTTTGAAACAGGCGTGCTTAACACCAATATTTTTATGGCAAAAGAGCTGGCTACATCTGTTTATGCACATCTTAGACAAGGTAAAAGTCTAATTCAGCAAGCTAACCAAACCATGCAACTGGCGATGCGTCTGCGCAAAGCCAATATAGGATAATACATGACCATAGAATCACAACTTGCCCAGTTGCAACAGGCTGCAACTGAGCAAACCGAAGCAAGTGTTCAACTTGCCAATAATATCACCGAAGGCTTACAGGAAATTGATCAGGTTAAGCAAGATATTGCAAAAACCTATCAAACGGTTAATCAGAACAACCAAGCGCTAAATGATTGGCAAACTCAGTCTGGCAGCGTCAACCTCAAAGATCTAAACGGCAATAGCCATACACTGCCAACACTTAAATCACTGATTGCAGATGCACAAAGCGTTAACCCGCATCCCCATGTAATGACCAAAGCCCAGTTTGATGCACTGCGCGACATGCGTAAACAGCAATATGCGGGAAGTGGGTTTGTGGAGTGGGGCTTGGGTGATAGTGCTGAAAGTGCTGTTAATAATGGCATGTGGGTGTATCAAAACAAATTGAACTTGGGGCGCTCAGGTAAAACAAGAGGTTGGTTTGGTTCAGATAAATCTTCCACTCCTTTCCCGAAAGGGCTGGTTGACGGCGTATCGATTGACTTGCAAAGTGTTGATTATCCATATGGTATTGTGAGTTGCAAATTTCCTCCTGCGCCAGATGGCACCAAAACCTATGACTCAGCTTCAGGCACCGTCACCCAACACAACGATGCTGCAACCGCATTTGCAGCAGAAACCGATAGCAATAAGGTGATCACCTCTCGTAAAGACTTAGTATTTCTGGAGTCTTGGCACGAGAAAATTGCTGATAAAGACGTCGTGTATCCGCTTGGCAATGTGCAATATGGCGCAAATAACTATAAGGGCATTTCCCTTCGGAATAACCTCGTTGCTCAGGGGTACTCCGCATTTGGTGAATGGGATACTGGTACAAAGGGATATGGCGTTAAATGGTCATCGCTAACAGAGGCGCAAAAGGCTATTTTCTTTGGAGAGCCTGAGCATAATATTTATTACGACCCAGAAGCCAAAGCGTATATTCAGGTTAGGTATCGTGTGAGGGTTGTTGAGGGTAAAGGAGATGACTGGACAGAAAGTACCGTCAGACCTTGGTTTGGTGCCACAATCATGGGTTACAAATTTGGCACCAACATAGAGCGGATAGCGGTAAGAGCTGGCAAAGTTGATAGTCTAGATTACTGTGTAGATGGTAATAACTTTTATCATAATAATGCTTGGACATCATTGCCGACCGCGAATATTAATGCCGACGCAGACGTTAATGCTTGGGTTCAACGTAATTATGGTGAGCACGTTTCTCATAATAATTCTGCACGGGCGGCTCCAATAGCCCTCGTACAGCGTTTAAACCAAGGGGCATATCATCCTACTTACAACCCATTGGGGACGACAGGTTTTTCACGTACTGATTTACCTGATAGCCAAGGTCATGCTGTGACATGGAATAGCGCTGCTGTAAAGCAAAAACCAGTATCCACACAGCAGTGTTTTGATTCCGATATCGCGAGAATACCTGCAGGTGGAATAGATTGGGGCAGTATTGGTGTTGCTTATAGCGGACGGCCGGACCAATACAAATATCATGACGCCATCTACGCAGGACAGGTTGAAGATTTGCGTCTAAGTGCGAAAAAGCAAGATGTTAAGGAGCTACGTGAAAGCAAATTAAGTGACGCTATCGCAGGTAAATTAAGAGGCAAAGAGAAGCTTCCGTTTACTAAAGTAAAGTCTGGTTTTTGTTATGACTCAGGCATGACTATTTACATATTTCAAAATGTTCCTTCGTCTGAGAGTAGTTTAATTGGAAGCGATAAGTATTATAGAGGGGATGATATTGTAAAAAGCTACCCTAAATACTCAGAGTTTAAAGCCTCTGCGGTCGCAATAAAATTTACGGACGCAGGAGATACCGATTTAACAACCTTTGCAGGCGGCACTCCACTAGGGCAGTGGTTTGTCATTGATAAATTTGATATGCAAAGTCATTTATTCATCGCGCTTATAAATCCTAACACAGGAAATTCACATTGGTTCAGCTCAGGCAGGGCATCAACTATACAGGCTGAGTTATTATTTCCTACAGAGCAAAGTAATGCAGAATTTGAGACTTTGTCTTGGACTGACATTGTTGCTACGCCTGACAACTTTAAATCTACATTTCCTGACGGGGTACAAGGACAATGGATACCAAAGTTACCAGACGGGACAGCTGGTTATCCACTAAATCGGAAGCTATCCGGTGATACGTTATCAGCAACCTTCACTATCGACCAGGGACAAACTTGGGTTAAAAATAATGTGCCGTTTGATCCTGTAAAAAATATAAATTCAGCAAGCTGGAATGCGAATACCGTGGCATTGTTGCAGTATCAGTCAGACTCCGTGTTCACTCATGCAGCAACAAATTCAGCGATCTGTGGGGATATAGGGCGAGTCTATACGACCCAAGCATATTTGAGTCACTATGGGAATCGACTGCTGCCTAGCTTAACAGGGCAGGTTGGTAAACGTAATAGCAGTGCTTATTTTCAAGAGTACCTGAATGTTTCAAAACACGCATATTATAGCCCAAACCAAACTCTTGGCTGGACAAGGCGCACAGGTGATGAACCAATCCATGAACCATTAAATCTTGATGTTCCGAATGATAATTCGCCAGCAGTAAAAGCGTTATCGACAATTACTGAAAAGAACGGGCTGCTGTATTTACAGTTTCATGGTACGGAACTCAAATATAAATCAATTCATCTACGTGATGTTGAAGTCATTGAAGCCGGTGTTGAAGCGAGCGTTGTTAAAGGGAAGGTATACAGGCTGCAAGGGTTTGATAACGGTCACTTAAATAGACCTGTCATTGCGCTACAAGATAGGTTGAATTTCACTTTTTCAGCGTCTGCATTTGATGGCTATCGCGTCGTAAATGATGGCCGCATCATGACAAGTTCAGGTGCAGAATATTCACTCATTAGAGTCCATAACAATGACTGGGGCGATGACCAAACGATCCCAATTATCGATGGCGAAAACACCAAAACCGATCTCAACGGCAATACCGTCAAAGTGTTCTGCCATCACACCCTATTCCCAATAGGGATTGCACACAATGGATAAGGAGATTGCAATGAATACTGAGGCTGAGAACCTCACGGCGGATGCAGTAGAGGTATTAACGCTGAGCTATACGGACGTGCAAACAAAAATAATGCTGCGTCATCCTCAAAAGCAGATTGACGAAGCGCTACAACTTGCCATTGAGCAAGAAGAAGCGGCGTATCGTGAGGCGCATGCTGCGTGGCAGACTGAAACGACTGAAGTGCAAGCACAGATAGCGGAGGCACAAGCGCACAATGCCGCTAATCCAGATGAACCAATACCTATGCCACCGCTACCTGTGGAGCCGGTTTTGGACTTGCAAGCGAGAAGAGCGTGCTATCGTGTTGAGCATGTGGAGGTGGATTTAGCATTAACCACAGAAACTGTTGACTCGCGTATAGAGTACGACGACGAAGCGCGAGTGGCTTATCACCATCCTGCGACCATTTCGCATACTGAACAACAAATTGCAGACACTAAACGTGAACGCTTTAAAAATCAGCGTGCAGCGAATGTGGCGTCAATCGCCGTTGAAGTGGACGGTCTGGTGTTTGATGGTGACGAACAAAGTCAGCAGCGCATGGTTCGAGCCATTCTCTTGATGACAGAAAACGACACGCAGCGCTGGGTACTTGCCAATAACGCCGTGGCTGATGTAACTAAAGCACAACTTACTCAAGCTTGTTTACTTGCCGCAGAGCAACAATCCGACCTCTGGATTGAATCTTACTAAACCTCTACCTTCTTACCGAGCTTAATCTTTGGCTCGGTTTTATTTCTTTAAGGAGCAGTCCTTGGCCACTTTAACACTTCAAGGCCGAAAGGCGCTTGCACGGCTAATGCAGCAGCAGGCTATTTATTTGGCATGGGGAAACGGCGCATCAAGTTGGGATAATACTTTGCCGCCAACCCCTACCAATACCACACAACTCACTAATCTCATTGGTTATCGCAAAGCAAAGCAAATTCGCTTTTGTGAGCCGGATGAACAGGGCGAAATTCAAGTACCAACCGGAAGGTTCCGCTTAAGCGATACCGCCAGCCAACATCTATATTGCCAATTCACCTACGACTTCGAAGATGGCTTAGGTGAGCATATTCGAGAGCTAGGTTTAATGCTTGGCACGACTCCAAAAACGGGCATTCCAGCTGGAAAATATTACCTCTTACCAGACGAGGTTGCAGAGGCAGGTGAGCTTATTTTGCTTGAGCATCGCACGGCGCTATTTCGTGACCAAGGGGTACGCGAAACGTTTGAGTTTGTGATCAGTTTTTAAGAAGAAAGCAATGATAAAAGATTATTACCAGCAGTTTGATCCTGCAAAGCGTTACAGCCAGCTATTGTTTCGAGCGAGTAAAGGGTTGCAAAGTCGTGAACTCAACGACCTACAACTGCAGTCTCAGCACCATGTAAAAGGCATCGCTGATGTATTGATGAAAGATGGGGATGTGGTTAAGGGGGGCGAGGTGGTTATTGACCAAGCTCATGCCGTTGCAACCATTGGTGCATCCTCAGTATATCTGCAAGGTGCGGTACATGAGGTCGACACCAAACAGTTAGCGATTGCGCTAAATAAACTCGAAATTGTCGGGGTGTGGTTAGCAAAGGAAGTGGTGACAGAGCTTGAAGATTCAACACTTAGAGATCCAGCCATTGGTGCACACAATTTTGACGAAGCGGGTGCCGCGCGACTGAAAATCTCGGGCCGTTGGGGATTGAGCGACAGCCTTGACTATCCCAATAGCGACTTTTTTCCCGTTTACCAAATCGATCATGGCACGCTTATCGTTAAACAGCCGCCGCCACAACTAGACTCAATTACCAGCGCACTTGCGCGTTACGACCGCGAGTCAAACGGCGGGAGTTATGTGGTGAGCGGGCTCAATGTCAGCTATCGAGAGAGCACGGCAAGCCACCAGCACTTTAATGTGCAAGAGGGAAAAGCGCATATCAATGGCTATGAAATAGCGTTTAACACCGCACTGCCCGTTACGCTGCCGAACGACCCCGATGTACGAGAGGTGATCAATGAGCCGAGCCGATTTAGTGCCAATGCCCAAGGCGCTATGCGAGTCGATTTAGACTTTGCACCGGTGCAGCGCATTGATCAGGTGACCGCAGAGGTGAAAAAGCGAACCTCTCTGACTCGAGGCCACGCGCAAACCGGCCAAAACACCGATCCCTTTGATGATGACTCTGTCATTGAAATTTTGCAGATCTCGCAAGGTGGTATTGAATATCAGCAGGGTATCGACTTTATCTTTACCCGTAATCATATTAGCTGGCGCGATGGTGGCAATAAGCCGGCGTCAGGCACGTCGTATGACGTGGTGTATACCTATCGCCGACTTATTGAAGTTGATGCCGACGAAACCGGATTTTGGCTCGAGCAGCAGTTAAGCGAGGCTGAAGAAATGCTCGAAAATGGCCTTGTGGTCGTCGATTATCACTGGTTTATGCCACGTATCGATCTGCTCGTGCTTACCCCCAATGGTCATGTTGAGCGGATCAAAGGTGCACCCGACAGAATCAACCCGCAAGCACCTTTAGTGCCTCATCAACACCTGGGGCTTGCCCAAGTGCAGCAACACTGGGGGAGTGCGCCGCCGCATATCCAAAATATTGCGATTGAAGCGGTACAAATGACAGATCTTGCGTTGATGCAACAGCAGATCTCAGATTTATACCAATTGTTGGCTATTGAACGCCTACGTAACGATACCAATGCTCAGTCACCTGCTAGCAAATACGGCGTGTTTGTTGACCCGTTTTTAGATGACGATATGCGCGATATTGGACTTGAACAAAGCGCTGCTATTGTGGATGGCGAACTTATGCTGCCAATGGCCGCAGAAATAACTCAATTGTCACAACCACAAGTCCAAACATTACCGTACGAACTCGAAGACGTCTTAGTACAAGAAAGCCGTACTGGGGAGATGAAAATTAATCCTTATATGGCATTTGAACCACTGCCTGCGGATGTCACGTTAACCCCAAGTGTTGATCATTGGACACAAACCCAGACTCAGTGGACAAGCCCCATTACTCGCAGGTTAACTAGCGGTGGAGGGCGTGTTCGTCGCGTTATTACTCAAACGAGTACTGAGCGAGTTGGTGTGCGCCGTCAGCAAGCCGAGTTCTTGCGCACTCGGTGGGTCAACTTTGCTATTTCTGGGTTTGATCCAGGTGAGCAACTGGACTCACTGTTATTCGATGGCATTGAAATTATTTCAGAGGTGCAAGCATGATCCAAGCAAATACACGCGGTGAATTAGCTGGTCGATTTAAAGTGCCAAATAATGTTCCCGCCGGAACTAAACTGGTGCGATTTATTGGTAAGCAAGGTTCGGCAGGAAGCGCTAGTTATACAGGTAGTGGCGTGATTGAAGTGGAAACATTGAGGCGCGTAAATAGTATTATTACTCAGCGTTTTGACCCACTCGCACAAACCTTTATTTTGGAGCAATCGCGATTTATTGCCGGTGTTGAATTATGGTTTACTGCCAAAGGTCAGGAAGCGGTAGAAGTACAAATTCGTGAAGTAGTACAAGGTATTCCTACACAAACCGTGCTGGCAAGTAGCAAGTTAAGCAGCGATGAGATAAGGCTAAATGACCAACCGACACTGTTTACCTTTACTCCAACCTTTTTAAATGCCGATCAGGAATATGCGTTGGTTGTGTTAACTGATGGGGCCGAGCACAGTGTTGCTATTGCTGAGCTGGGTAAGCTTGATCAGGCGCACAACTGGGTTACCTCGCAGCCGTATCAAGTTGGGGTGTTGTTATCATCAAGCAACGCTAGCACCTGGACGCCACATCAGGATAAAGATCTGACATTTAGGTTAAAGGCCGCCAAATTCACAGAGCAAAGTAGACGGATTGAACTCGGCGAGGTAGAGGTTGAACAAGTAACGGATTTAATGCTTTTAGCTGTAGTCCAGCGCCCAAGTGCAGATACTCAAGTTACCTTTGAACTCACGTACCCTACTGGCAATAAAGAAAAAGTGCTAAGCGTTCAAGAGTGGCAACCAAGTACGCTTGGAGAAACCATAACAGGCAAGGTTAAGGTCGCTGCTGTATTGACGGGAACACAAAGCCTAACGCCAGTACTTTTTGCAGGCAGCCAGTGCGTTCATGGGCAAGTCGCGCAAACCGGAGACTATATCTCTCGTGAGCTGCGCTGTCGTTTAGGCGGTGACTTAACGGTGAGCTTTGAAGCGAATATTCAAAGCCACTCAGAAGTACAAGCCTTGATGCAAAAAGGGGATGTTTGGCTACCGCTTGCACTAGATAGCAGCTCAGTGCTGAGTGATGGTTGGCAGCAGTTCAACTACACCTTTAACGGTGTAGATACCGCGACGACACGCGTAAAATTAGTACTGAAGGGGACTCCGGCGCAGCGCCCTAGAGTACGAAATCTCCGTACATTTACCTTGTAGGAGAAATTGTGGACATCAACCAATTTACTCCATTTCAGCAATATCCACTCCCTCACCCAGATAATCTGCTTGAACAAGACGTACAGCGATTGATCAATGCGCTTAGGGCAGTTGATGCAGATATCCACCAGCAGCAATTGGCACATCAACAAGCCCAAGTAGAAATCGACAAGCGCTTCAGACGGCTTCGGCTCAATCAAGTTTTGGGTGAAACCCTGCTACCAATTTAAAGGATTTATAAGAGGAAATTATGGCAACAATTCAACAAGCCGTTCAGGTAATGGTCGACAAACTGGTCGCTGATATGAACGGCAGCACTCCGTTGAGTGCAGAGGAGCAAACCTTAGTCACGAATGCAATTGCACGGCTCACAGATAACGCTAAGCTTGAGCAAGCCGTTGTAGCCGTTGCACAGGAACATTTGGATGACTCAACCCAGCTATTGCAACAGGTTGCAACCTCAGCGATTAACAATATTGATTCTGCTAAAGCTGATTTAACCGCGTCGACCGCTGAGCTGGTTACCAGAGCTGCAAAACTGGCGCTATTGGATCAAATAGCTCCATTGACGCAACAAATTAATGAAGTGGTCGCGAACAACACTGCAGCAACACCAAAAAACTTATTCGCGATAAAAAGTATTGATACGGCGAATAGTCATGCTAATTTTCGCCGCTCCACATCGGTTTTGGCTATCTATAATAGTGATGGTGCTTCCTATCTCACTCGACCGAGTGTTACCGCGAATGCCGCAACGGACACATGTCGTTTAGATCATTTACAAATTAGCCAAGATGGCACGTCATCCACCGTACTAAAATCAAGCTTTGTCCATAATAATGCCTTTGAGCAAAACCCTGCGACTAAGGTGTATCAACATGGCGCAAGTGCCATTGTGCCACTGGGGTTAAAAGCACAACCTAATGATGTTAGTTTTGAAATCGTATATAGCACCCAAGAGTCTCAGTCAGCGAATGCGACAGAGTATGGTGGTATCTTTGTTTTAGGGCAGGGATTTACCTCGCGTACTTTGCCAAAGCAAGATCTCAATGCCCGAGATAAATTTGGTATTCCAACACGCTCTAGTTACAACCATAATGAGGTAGCTGTGTTGTATAACAACCAAAAGCACTGTTTAGTGGTTATCGACTCGGGTACTAACTTGGTTGTGGAAAAATATCGTGACGGCAACCACATTACTAATATTGCCATTGCGAATGCAGCTGAATATCAGAGTTATGTGGATAGCGGTGACTTTACAACGATAGTATTTATCGCAAATACCTTAGCACAGCCGCATGGAATAAATCGCTATAACCATAGCGAGGGGGCGATGTCGAGCTATTCATATAATTACTACGGTTACTTTGGTCTACTTGGTAGTGAAGTAAAAATGGCAGGTGATAAATTCAACGCACATTATCTCTTCACAGAAGAGCAGAAGCTTCAGCCGATCAATTATATTTTTACCAGTAACAGTGAGCCGTATAAAACGCAAAATTCAAATGGCACAGAGAATAGTGAAGGCGAAGTGAATGTGGCCATGGAAACATTAGATGGCGAGTTACTGAGTTCGTATTGCTATCGTTCTAAGGCCGATAGCGTAGGATACGATGGGGGCGTAATAGCAACAGCCATTCAAGCGATGAATCCGTACTCACATATAGGTATTATTAATGAGCACTACCTATTCAACCAGTATGGCCTTGCTAGAACCTGTCGCGCGATTTAAGGAGTGAAAATGAATATTTATTACGACAATAATAAAGGGATGTCTATTGCGGGTAACTTTTGGTTGGTACACCCGCAAACGGGTGAGCAATGGAGTAAAGAGTCGGTAGCACAATTTATAGCTGAAGCTCAGTTAGAGACTGAAGAAAACTCTGAAGTTGAGTATTTAAAACAGCAAGTCATTACGCGCATAAAGCAACTCGCTTATAGCAAATTGCAATCGGAGCAGTGGCGAGTAGAGCGCGCAAAAGAGCGCGAGTTGAGTGAGCGGTTGAACGGTAATGAAGAAGGTGCAGCAACAGAGCGTGCAAACCTACTAGACATTTTGCAGCAAAGAGAAGTGGTGCGTGAAAAAAGCGGTGAGTTAGAAGCAGCGGTGCTTAGCCTTACTACTCAAGCTGAATTACTACAGTTTGTGATTGCGTTCTAATAATTTCACAGCAGGTCAGGATTGACCTGTTTTACTCCCTAAAAACCAGTAAGATAGACCTATGCTTGAGAAAGTTAACAAGCACACAGGTTTCCAATCTCCAAAGCCCACAAGCAAGTGTTTGCTGTGGGTTTTTTATTTTCTGTTTAGTACCGGAGAGTGCAATGCCATCATCTCAGTTAATTGATTTATCTAAGCTTACACCTCCAGAGCTATTAGAAAATCTGGAATATGAACAAATTCTGGAGCAGTTGAAAAGTAAATTGAGTGAGTTAGTTCCAGATGTTAGTAAGACACTAGAGCTAGAATCAGAGCCTTTAACACAGTTACTCAATACATTTGCATATCACAGCATGCTGCTTAAAGGACGAATAAATGACACCGTCAAAGGTAACTTGTTGGCGACAGCAACAAATAGTGACCTAGACCATATTGCAACACGTTATGGTGTAAGCCGTTTGCCAGAAGAGTCAGATGAACGGTTTAGACACCGAATACAACAAGCATTCCATAGTCTAAATACGGCTGGAACAGCTGAAAGTTATCGCTATCATACATTTTCTGCAGATAGTCGCGTTAAAGATGTTCATGTTATAAGTCCTTCACCTTGCCATGTAGTGTTGACCATTTTAAGTCATGAATCAGCCAACGGTATACCTTCAGACGCACTACTGAACAAGCTCAGAGCAACGTTTGGACTCAAAGCAGATGCGGCTGATACCGTATCTGATGTGCTTGCATTGCAAAAAGTGCGGCCCATTGGTGACAGAGTTGAAATTGTGCCAGTGACAGTGAAGCCCTATACCATCAATGCCCGAGTGCAACTAGCCCCGGGACCAGGCAAAGCACAAGTTAAAGCACAAGTGTTGGCCAATTTAAAAGATTTCTTTGCACAAACTAGTGTCATGGGCACTGCGATAAAGCGCTCAGCACTGTTTGCCACTTTATATAGTAGCGGTGTGGAAGATGTCGTACTCGCTGGACCGAGTGAGAATGTCATAATTGCGAGCCATGAAGTCCCTTGGTGTGAAAATGGCATCGCTGGCGTGATATTTGAAGGTGATGTGTGAGTGATAGTAAACCAGTACACCGAGGAACTGAGCTGATTGAGCAAATACAAGCCACTCAATCCCCAATTTTTACTGTGCTGAATGGAGCGGCAAATTGCCTAGAAACATTATGGCAACCTGAGACTTGCCCAATCGAATTATTACCTTGGTTGGCGTGGAGCCAAAGTGTTACGCAGTGGGATGAGCAGTGGCCAGAGCCTATAAAACGGCAGATCATTGCGCAAAGCTATGAACAACACAAACACCTTGGGACGCGTTTTGCCATTATTAACGCGTTAGCGCCTTTTGGATATGACACCCGTATAACAGAATGGTTTGAACAAGTACCCAAAGGCCCTGCCGGGACAATCGCTATTGATGTTGCGGTGTCTGATAGGAGGCTCAATGAGTCGTTATATCAGCAGATATTTCAAACCATCTCAGCGAATAAGCGCCATAGTATTCAGTTTAATTTATCGCTCAGTTTATTATCTACAGCAAAAATTCAGCTGGCTTCAGCAGCGCTATTTAGTGCTTCTGTCACTGTCTATCCATACTATGCCAGCGAGATTGTAAGCAATACCCGTATGCGCCTTGTGGTAGCCAGTCAGTCTTGCAGTTATACCAATATTTACCCTCGGAGTAGTTATGCCCCAACCACAATACTGGACCATGCTGACACCAGCGGGTCGCGCTAAAATAGCCAATGCCATTGGTACTGGCGTTAAAATCAACTTAGTCAAATTTGCCGTGGGTGATGGCAATATTTTACCTGATGCGGAGCATCTCACGAGTGAGCGATTTAGAGGACTGATAAATAGCTCCAAAACGCTAGAAAACAATCCTGCGATGCTTGAGATCATCGGTATTGTCCCTGCCACGGAAGGTGGGTTTTATGTGCGTGAAGCCGCATTTTACACTGAAGACGATCAAGCATTTGCCATTGTTAAATACCCTGAAACTTACAAGCCAAGTATTGAAGACAACGCCAGTGCTGAGCTTGGAATAAAAGCGGTGATTGATGTGGTGCAGTCAGAAATGGTGAATTTAAAAATAGATCCATCTATGGTTTATGCCACGCAAGACTATGTAAATAATGAAATTAATAAATTTGTAGGCTTACTGTCTCTTGATGGTGGCGCATTTTCTGATTCTTACCCCAATGTTCCCTCGTTAGACGGAGGCAGTATTTAATGTCGAACAAAATTCAGTTTAGGCGCGGACCTGCGGCAAACCGCACCAATGTCACGCCGAGTAATGGTGAACCAATATGGTTGACCGACAGCAAAAAACTATTTATCGGTGATGGCACAACCCCTGGAGGGGTGGATATTTTCACCACCCTTGGTAGTGCTATTCATCGTGATGCAGGTAGCGGCGCAAACCATGTGTTGTTGCTAGACAGTACCGGTAAAATTCCTGAAAATGTGTTACCCAGTCTTGCAATAGGTGAGCCGTTTGAGGTCGCCAGTCAATCTGCCATGTTAGCGCTAAATGCACAGCCTGGTGACTTGGCGATTCGCACCGACGAGAACAAATCTTATATTCTCAAGTCGACACCTGCGAATGTATTAGCAAACTGGGTGCTGCTGCGCACACCAACAGATAATGTTTTATCTGTAAACGGTAAAACAGGGGCTGTAACGGTTAACAAAGCAGATGTTGGCCTAAGCCAAGTTGATAACTTATCGAAATCACAGCTGTTTACTTCACCTATGTTCACCGGTACGCCAAAATCACCTACACGGGCACGCTCAGATAATAGCACCAATATTGCAACCACCGCTTGGGTACGAGACTGGGTTAGTTCATTAGGTCTCGCTGTTGAAGGCGGCGATATTGACGGGGGAGTATTTTAATGGGGCGACGGATCCAATTTAGAAGAGGCCCAGAAGCAACACGATTACAAACTGTACTTGGTAACGGCGAACCGGGGTTTTCAACAGACACAAAGCAGCTTTATGTCGGTGATGGCGAAACACTTGGTGGTGTGCCGGTTTTGATGGGGTTTTATCAAGTAGTTGAAAACGACATGGGGGCGGTTGCAGGTGGTACATATTTGTTTGCAACGGCTTGTACCTTACATTTGCCACAAACAGCGCCTGAAGGTTCACATATTACGGTGAAGCTACTGAGCAATGCGGGGGCAAGTAAAGCATCTCCTGCCAAAGTGTGCCCCCCAAGTGGGCAATCAATTGGGCGTGGTGAGGAAGCGGGAGCTGAATATCATATGACAATACCGAATACACAACGTGACTTTATATTTGTACAAGGAGGGTGGATTTTAGCATGAGTAATGTATTAACTGATTATGACGATACAAGTAGCGATTTCCCTTTCTATAAGCCAAAGTCAATCGATTTGAAAACCGTTGGAGATTTGCAGAACCAATATAAAGATCGAACTTATATAAACAACCCGTATCAAAAAGGCCATTGTTTGTTTATAGCCCATAATGCAGTTTACTATTATCATGAAACTACTGAACTATGGCAAAAAATCTATTCGGAAGACAGTAATGGTGTACTTCAAAAAGACGTATTTTTTTATCAATTAGATGGTCAAAATTATGTCTTATTGACGTTTAAAGAGCGTAATACTGCGTCGGAGTTTTCAACAGTAGTCTCTGTCAATTTAGTAAATGGTCGAATTGTACGTTCTTTGTCACTGCCAATAGAGCACTATTTTGGCTATTTTGTAGTTCAAAATAATCAACTGTATTTATCGGGTCAAATTGCAGGCAGGGGTAAGAAAATCCCTGTAGATTTGACAACGCTGACTATTGATATTGAAGCAGCTGAAGATTATGGTTTTGGCAGAGGACCTCATGGTTTTGTCAATGGTTTAGTGTCTCTACTTCAATGCAAACCTGATGAGGAGTTTGGTCAGCTAAAGGTTGAGCTAAGGTTTGGTCCTGAATTTCACTTAAACTCAGCAACAAGTCCAGTAAAAACTTTTATCTTACCTTATCGTGTATTTATGCCATTTAGTACCATGCGATTGAATCCAAAGGTTATCTCATTTGATACGGTTGCCATGCTCGGAGATAGACAGAATGAACCTAGCGATCCTATTGGTAGGGATGTGCCTATTTCAAAGGTATATTGGCCAATATCAGAAATAGATAATTGGCTGGCAAGTATTATTGAATATTATACAGGTATTAACTTATGGGAATGGGACTAGGAATTTACTATATGTCTCCAACCGGTCAGGATTGACCTGTTTTACTCCCTAAAAACCAGTAAGATAGACCTATGCTTGAGAAAGTTAACAAGCACACAGGTTTCCAATTTCCAAGACCCACAAGCAAGTATTTGCTGTGGGTTTTTTTATGGCGCAAAGCGAGGAGGTGATGATGGCATTTGAGCGATTGGACTTATCGCAGTTGCCCATTCCTAAAGTATTAAAATCCTTAAACTTTGAGCAGCGTCTAGAAGCATTAAAGCAAGCATTGCTGCAAAAGGATAACGCACTCCAAGAAGTAGTAAATTTGGAAAGTGAACCTCTGACTAAACTGTTAGAAGTCATGGCATATCAAGGACTGACTCAGCAAAGCATGCTAAATGACGCAATAGAAGCGAACTTGCTCGCGAGTGCTTCAGGGAGTGATTTAGACGCAATCGCAGCGAGGTTTAATGTTGCCAGGCTTGGGAATGAGGATGATGAGCGTTTAAGAGCGAGAACGCAACTGGCGTTTGATGGACTGAATACCGCAGGGAGCGCGGCCTCTTATCGCTTTCATGCATTGTCGGTGAGTAATGAGATTTGCGATGTGCAAGTTCATAGTCCGAGGCCATGTGAAATAGAACTAACCGCCTTGAGTCGAATAGGGAAAGGTACACTAAGCGCGGAGCTGCTGAATAAATTACACATCGCCTTTACCCCTGAATCGTCAACACAGCCTGAAGTCTCTAAAGTGAGACCGCTTGGCGATAGAGTCACAATCAAGCAGCCACAGATATTGATGTTTAACATTGCTGCGGAACTTGAGATTTTACCTGGCCCGTCGCCTGAGGTGATTGTGGACAGTGCCTCAGCCGCGCTCGACGCTTACTTAACTGAAAGACGTCAGCTTGGTCGGCAGAGCACGCGAGCGGGCATTAGCAATGCTCTGTTTTTATCCGGCGTTGAAAACATTAGGTTGGAGTTGCCAAGTGAAGACATTATACCTCTAGATATTGAGGTGGCGTATTGTCAGCAAATGGATTTGCGAGTAAAGGTGAGGGGGCTGGATGACTAAGCTTTTACCTCACAATGCGTCAACCTTAGAGCAGTGGTTAGCAGAGCTGCAAGCCAAACCTCGAACTATCCGAGCGGGTTTATTAGCGGCCTTAAAACTTGAACAGCGCTGCGATGATGAGCTAGTGGAAATTGCGCGTTATCTCTCGTTGACGGAGGCCGGCTGCCTTGATTTACGCAGCGCAATTAAACGCTTATCAAGCAATAAATTGCTGCCAATTATTTACTCTCAAGTGTTTTTCCCAAGAGATGCACTTGAGCGGCTAGCGGTAAGTGTCGGACTAAGTGGGCTCTCCCTCAAGGATGATGAAGCAAGAACCCAATTGCGTGATGCTTGTGTACTAAACGATACACGGCTGCTCTTAACGAGTCTTTGGCAACCAGAGCTTTGCCCCGAGCCTTTATTGCCTTTTTTGGCGTGGAACTACTCAGTGGATGAGTGGGATGAACATTGGCCTGTGGCGATTAAACGCCAAGTCATTACTGATGCGTTCACGGTTCATCAGTGCAAGGGGACCCCATTTGCGCTGCAAAAAGCGCTCGATAGTCTCAATATTGAAACCGAGATCAAGGAATGGTGGCAGCAGGAAGATGGTTTGCCTGGCACTGTACAGATCTGGGCGCTTATTAATCAGAATTTGGACGACCGACAACAAGGATTGTTGACCTCCCAGATGCTCAAGCGTATTCGCCGTGTGGTAAACGCAGTGAAACGCGGTGCTATCCATGTTGATTTACAATTGGGTATTGCACTTAAAGAGCAAATTGGTGCAGCAGGTATTGGCAAAGCGCCTTTGGGTCTGAGCAATACCCAAGTGTTGGGGTTAGGGGTAAAACCTGAGCAAGGCAAAGTCGCATTAGGGGCATGTGGCCATATAAATCACTATGGCTATCAAATGTTAAATACCGAAGGCGCAGGCGTTTTACCTAGTGAAACGCAGGCGAGTTTAGGTGTGTTTGCGGTTGCAAAACAGCTGAATGCACAAATGCATATCAGCCAAGGAGTGGGCATTCATCCTGATGAGTTAATGCAAGGAGTGGTACTCGCCAGTGGTATGCACCGACTTCAATATCAACATTATCATTTACAAGGAGCGACTTAATGTCTGCACTAACGCTGCAGTTTACCCATGCGGGACTTGATGCCCTACTCAGCGCTCAAGCGCGAGGCTTTAAGGGACAAATCAGCCATATGGCGTTTGGCGATGCCGCTTATACGCCATCACAAAATCAAACTGAGCTACGCAGCCTTAAAGAGCGTGTAGCTATTGCCGACAGCGACTATCAAGACGGTGAAAGTACGAGCCTTAAAATTGCAGGCAAATTCGACGCACCACTTGAATATGCCATCAGAGAAATTGGTGTTTATTTAGATAGCGGCGCAGTAGACGCAAGCGGTGAGCCGGAACTGATTTTGCTGGGGGTTTACTCAAAAGCCAACACCACACTTGGTTACCGCACACCTGACGTCAAAGTACTACAGTGGTTAACGTTAAGTTTGGCACAACTGCCTAGTGAGAGTATCGAGGTAAAGCTAGGAGTCGACAATCTCAATCTGATTGTTGACAAAGAGTTGGCCGAAATGACGCTAACGCAGCTAGATACCATGCATCGGCAAATCAAACAGGAATTTCGTTTGCAACAACAGGAAACAGCGCTAAGTGAGCTGAAACAATTGCTCACCAGTGAAGTGACACGATTAGATACAACGCATGCCGCTCGGCTAGATAATCGCGTAGCAGCATTCCATGGCTTATTTAACGCAGAACTTGCCAATGTGACGACGGTACAGCTAGACACCATGAACCGCCAAACCAATCAAGAAATTAGATTAACCAATCTTGAGCATCAATAAGGAAACACTATGTCAAATGACAATTTAACCATGACGGAGCGCCTGAGCCAAGTTGCCACACGTGCCAATGCACTGTGCCAAACTGTTGAAGATCAGGTTGGGATTATTCAAAGTACGCTAGAGAATAAAGCTGAGGAAGTAGATCAGCATATTGACTCTTCTACTGTTGAACTCACTGCAGCCACGAATGGAATGAAAGCGCAGGTAAATAGTTTTATTGATAGTCAATTTAGAGCTGAACTGCCGTTCTTCCGTATTACTAAGAATCAAGAGCTGAAAATTAATGGCTCTTTAACCCCTGGAACTAAGGGGATCCCAGATGGTTACCACTGTAGGAATAGTAATCATTACGAATGTGAAATCGTAGCCTATTCAGAGCATGGGAAGATCAAAGAAGATAAACACCCTGAAATCAGAGCTATGTATGACCAAATTCAAGGTGGTACTCCAAAATATAATCAGCCTGATTTTGCAATCGTACGTATTAAAGCGTTAGAAGTAGATGATTATCCAGCATTTGAAAATGCATACTCCATTTATCAAGGTGGTTTACCTTACAACAACGCATTGACCTTTGGTGGTTGGATAAAAGCTGAGTCAGGAAAGGTTCGATTTACTTATCCGTCCGATGAATTCTTAGTTCCAACAGATGACAAATGGCATGAAGTAACTCGACAATCAAATATGCCTAGTAGTGGTGGTGTGAATTACACCTTTGGTCCTCACATTTATCTAGAAAAGGGAGCTAGCTGCCTAATTGCTTTACCTTCAGTAGTTGCAGGTAAGGTTCCAGAAAATCGATGGGGATATTTTGAAAAACCAGTATTTGAGAGGCAACTATAATGTTAGAACAAATCGTAATGAGAAAAGATGAGCTAGGCGGAGAGCGCAGCCAATTCGACATTGATTGTGAATTAAGAGCGTACCTTAAAAAAACGGATTGGTATGTGATAAGAGAGCTGGAAACGGGAGAAACCATTCCTGCTGATGTGAAAGAATTACGCAAGCTCGCCCGAGAAGCAATAATCACTCCATTTAATTAACCTTCTTTCGGGCGTTCCGTCCATCTTCGGCTTTTTAATCTAGCCAATTTATAATTTGAGAGCACAACTATGCATCGACAAACCTTGATAGCTAAGGTGTTGGCGTGCCTGAGTGCCGGTCTGTCTGAGCTTGCTCAAGTTGATTTACTAAAAGCAAGCCAGCCACAACCGGATTTAACAGAGCGTGCACAGCTTACCCTTATCCCAATCGCTGAGCGACAAGCCAGTGAACTGCAAGCGAAAGGCGCCGATAAAGGCGTGACTTATGGGCCTGCGTACAATAAAAACCTGAGCCCAAATGCACTCGATAGACGAGTGATGACTTTGCAGCTTGAGCTGGCGCTTGAAGAGGCTGATGCCTCGACGTTGATAGCGCGGTTGGATAACTTGGTCAGTGCCGCTGAGGCTTCGATTATAAAGGACGAAACGCCCGTCCCTTGGCAACACTTTATTTGCGAAAAAAGCAGTTTTAGTTATAGCAACCAAGTCAACTCAATGCTCGCTAAGGCGACGTTGACTTGGCAGTTTTATTACCAAGTTGAGTACCCCGAGGAGGCCGGTGTTGAGGTAACAGAAGTGTATCTTGGCCCGCATGGTGGCGAGCATCGCTTAATTTACAAAACCCCAGAAGAAGGACCGATAGCGTGATAGCCAATCAACATTTTTCAGACTTAGCCATGTCCGACTTACAGCAGCGTCTTACTAAGTTAATTAGCCTAGGAACGGTGCATGAAGTGGATTACGAAACGGCGACCGTCAAGGTCAAAATGGGTGATTGGATCACGGCAAAGTTACCTTGGCTAACGGCGCAAGCTGCTCATGATATGACTTGGCAAGCACCTGAAGTAGGTGAGCAAGTGATGGTGTTATCTCCCTGTGGAGATACTTCCCAGGGAGTAGTACTTGGCAGCTTGTATAGTCAAAAATTTGCGCCAAAACAATTGGGAGTATCGCCTGAAAATCGCCCTGATGTTCATAAGGTTCAATATCAAGATGGCAGCTCAATCACGTATGACCGAAAGAGTCATCGTTATCTGATTGATATTCAAGGAGCGGATGCCACTGTGGATGTGCTTTCAGCAGGGACGCTGAATATTACAACAGCCAAAGACATCCGAGTAGAAACACAAGCTAATGCGACCGTATTGAGTGCAAAAGATGCAACTTTGAAGTGTGATGGGAGTGCTTCTGTTCAAGCGGGGGGGGACGTCAGTGTTGAAGGGGCAAGTATTGCCTTAAATGGTGGCTCACCTTGTGTGACTACGGCACATGTATGTCATTTTACTGGCAGTCCACATGGTGACGGCTCATCTACAGTTACAGCGGGGAAGTGACATGGCATTAGATGCAAATGCATTAGAAAACATGATCAAAGCGGAGCTTGAAGCCGAGGGTTTTGTGTTGGCAGGTGCGCATGCAGGAGCTGGCAAACTGGCTGCTGCGATTGCTAAAGCCGTAGTTGAACATATGACTCAGGCTGCGGAGGTTCCTGTATCAGGAGGCTCCAGCGCGGGAATTTACAAAGTGACTTAAGGAGTCGTCATGATAGGAATGAATGCCAAAACGGGCAAGCCGCTCGGTGGTGTTGAGCATCTAAAACAGAGTATTCGCGATATTGTGACCACACCGCTTGGGAGTCGTGTGATGCGACGCGATTATGGCTGCGGCTTATATGAGCTTGTAGATAGGCCTTTTTCTCACTCTTTGGTGGGGGATATTACTATGACCATCGCCAATGCACTGGAGAAATGGGAACCACGCTTTCAACTTGATGGTGTTGCGGTACATCCAGCAGGTGAGGGCAAGTTGTCTATCGAAATAAAAGGATTGTATTTAATCAACGGGGAGCCTGTCACCATCGAGGGTATCCAGATCTAAGTCATTTTTTATCCACCTTATCCGTTAGGTATAAGGTCAACAAACGCTAATTTTTATGAAGTTATTAGGGCCATACAAGGCAGCTTGTATGGCCTTTTTTATTCTCTAACTGACATGTCTTTAAAGGAGATAACTATGTCAAAATTTCTACACGGTGTAGAAGTCATTGAGGCGCAATCCGGCACGCGTCCAATCAAAACAGTAAAAAGCTCAGTAATTGGTGTGATTGGTACTGCACCTAGTGCAGATCCAGAAAAGTTTCCACTTAACACACCTGTATTGGTTGCTGGTAAACGTGCTGAAGCTGCACCGTTGGGTACAGAAGGAACACTACCAGCGGCAATGGACGGTATTTTTGACCAAGCTGGTGCGGTAGTCGTTGTGGTTCGTGTCGATGGCGCTGATGAAGCGGCAATTATGTCAAACATGGTTGGCGGTGTGGCAGCAGACGGTTCTTATGAAGGTGTGCAAGCTTTTCTTGGTGCTGAGTCAGTACTTGGGGTAACACCACGTATTCTTGTGGCGCCAGGTTATGCGCATCAACGCCCTGAAGGTAATCGTAACCCAGTCATCACAGAACTTGTGAATGTGGCTGAGCGTCTTCGTGCGGTTATCATCGCAGATGGTCCAAACACAAACGATGAAGATGCGAAAGCATATCGTGCCGACTTTGGTTCGCGTCGTGTGTTCGTTGTTGACCCTCATGTCAAAGTATTCCGCGATGGTAAAACAGAAGTTGAACCTGCAAGTGCACGTGTTGCGGGCATGATTGCAAAGTCGGACAACGACCGAGGCTTTTGGTGGAGCCCAAGTAATACCAATATGAACGGTATTGTGGCAACTGCGCGCCCAATCGACTTCCAGCTGGGCGATGCTAACGCACGTGCGAATATGCTGAACGAAAAAGAAGTGTCGACCATTATTCGTCAAAACGGCTTTAAGCTTTGGGGTAACCGTACTTGTTCTGACGACCCTAAATGGGCATTCCTGTCAGTGGTACGTACCGCAGATATGATCAACGACTCACTACTGCGTGCGCACATGTGGGCGGTTGACCGCAATATCACCAAAACTTACATCGAAGATGTTACGCAAAGTGTGCAGTCGTACCTTGATAGCTTAAAAGCACAAGGTGCAATTCTTGGCGGTCAAATTTGGGCTGACGAAGAGTTAAACACACCGGCCAATATTCAAGCGGGTAAAGTGTATTTTAGCTTTGACTTCACGCCGCCAACACCGGCTGAGCACATCACCTTCAAGAGTATTCTAACTAACAACTACCTAGAGGAAATCGTATAATGGCAATCTCTCCAAAAATTCTTAAAAAATTCAAGCTGTTTGTAGACGGTAAAGGCTATCTAGGTATCGCTGATGAAATCCAGCTACCAAAAGTAACCGTAAAAACTCGCGAAGTGACGTCGGGTTTTCAAGCGCCGGTTGAGCTTGATGTTGGCCAACTTGAAAAGCTAGAAGGCACAATCACGTTACTTGAATACAACGCTGACATGATGAAGCTACTTGGCGATTGGAGCGGTGCAACAACGCCATTAACGGCTCGTGGTGCAATCCAAGCGCAAGGCGAAGCGCCAGTACCTGTGGTGGTAACGCTTGAAGGCTTCTTCAAAGAAGTGGATATGGGCAGCTGGAAAGATGGCGAAGAAGCTAAGCTTACGCTGCAATATGCAATTCAGAAGTACAAGCTACAGATCGGTCAAGATGTGATTTACGAAATTGACCTATACAACGACGTTCGTACCGTTAATGGTAAGGACCAAATGGCAGCACTTCGCGCAGCAATCGGAGCTTAATCCATGAAAGAAATCATTACCTTAGCATTCCCAATTACGGTCGATGGGCATGAGTATGCAGAACTGACAATGAGACGACCAAAAGTACGCGATCGGTTAATGGTGGATAGAGCGGATATCAGCGAGTCTGAAAGCGAAATTCGTTATTTCTCGCACTTATGCGAAGTTTCTCCAGATATCATCGAAGAGCTTGATTGGAGTGATTTTGTGAAGCTGCGAGAAACGCTACAAGCTTTTCTCGTGTCCCGCCAAAGCGCTTAAAAGCCATGGTTATCGCTCTGGCCAAATATACTGGCTGGGGCTTGGCCGAACTCAACGCGCTGACCGAAGACGAGCTCATCGAGTGGTTTGAAGCAGCGCTTGATTACAAACAAGCGACAGAAGCGGGCTAAACCGATGACCGCAACCGCCCCTTAACCCTTTAAGGGGCGCATTTCCATACTTTTAGACGCTTTAGCTTAGGCCTCAGCTTAAGCTAAAGCGTTTCACTTTTCTCTATTTTCCTCAGGTAACGCCATGACAAAACAAGGTAAACAGGTTCGTTCACGAGAGGCGAACAAAGTCAAAAATAAGTTGCCACAGGTAACTTCGCTTGCTAACCAAGTTGCACATTTAGGTAGTCTAGTTGCAAAACTCAACGCCAATTCTGCGACCAGTGCGCAGATCCAGCAATTAATCTCCATCATGACTCAACTTAATGCCAGCGCGGTGTTAAGTCCACAGGCTTCGTTCTCAGTACCCGAGTTTCAGGCACCTGCCTCTGGTGAAAATGCTGTGCCAGGTAGCCAGCTGGTTCAACAGGCTGAGCAGGTCATGTTGGCGTTGCCCGATTCTTTACAAGATGCAATAAGCGGCTTGTCTGAACGGGTTGCAGAACTGGATTTCAGCGCTGCAAGCCAAACCGTACAAGTTGAATTGACGGCATTAGCCGAACAGGTTCCTTCACTTTTTAACGCAATTTCCGTTGCACCAGCCGTGACTGCGGCGACAAATGCATCGAAGCAAGGTCAATCTGTAATCGATGCTCAGCAGCAATTTTGCCTAGATGCAGCGTCATTGGGTCAAGCTTTGCCGGACTTTGCATCGAGTTTAGATTTAGCTGCTTTGCCAAAGCAACTGCTCGAAACAGGCAATTTGTTGAGCAATATTGAGTTTGCAGAGGTACTCAAAGGAGAGCTTGGTTCGCTAACAGAAGCTGCTCCTGCGTTATTAACTCAATTTGGCTTTGACGATGCGGCAAATGTGGTTACGCAGTTTGCGCCAGCTGTGAACCAATTGGATATTCCAGGACTTATTCAAGGCGATTTACAAAGTTTGCAGCAGGCTTTACCAAGCTTGTTAGAAGCCGTTGATCTAAAGGCATTGAACCAAACTCTTGCGCAAGAAATACCGGCGCTTGCTCAACTTGACTTAGCGGGGCTTGCTAATGGTGAGCTGGGGTCGTTGGCCGCAACGTTGCCAAACTTACTTGAGGCGGCGGGACTTGATGGTGCCGCAAACTCGGTATCTGCGGCTTTGCCAGCGCTACAACAATTGGACTTAGGCGCAATTGCAGATGGTGATATCCAGTCGTTGCTACAAAGTGCTCCGGCATTATTAGATGCATTGGATATGCAAGGTGCGTCACAGGCTTTTGGTTCAGTTCTTCCTATCGCTGAAAAACTCGATTTTAAGGGCTTAATGGATGGTGAGCTGAGCAGCTTAGTGGATGCCGCACCTGAAGTGCTTAGAGCATTTGAACTTGGCGATGCTGCGGATAAGCTACAAGCTGCGATTCCTGGCTTAAAACAACTGAATCTCAAGCAAATTGCCAGCGGTGACGTATCGAGCCTTATGGCGGCAGGTCCTTCGTTACTAAAGGCATTTGAATTAGACGGTGCAGCTGGCGTACTAGAAGGCGCATTACCGGCATTAGAAAAACTGGATGTCGACGCGATTTTGGGGGGCGACATCAAGTCCCTTGTAAGCGCAGGACCTGAATTGTTGAATGCATTTGGGCTAAACGATGCGGCAAGTGTACTTGAGCAACACGCTGATCTACTCTCCAATGTTGATTTAAAAGGCGTTCTCAAGGGAGATCTATCTTCTCTTACCAACAGCTTACCAGATTTATTTGGTGAGTTTGGATTAGACGGTATTAGCGATGATTTATCCGAGTCGTTTGCTGAGTTAGAAAGTGATGTTGAAGAGAAGAAATCTACGCGTAAAAAAGGACGCAAGAAGCGAGGCAGAAAGCGTAACAAGCGAGCTAGGTCTTCTAATCTAGCGGATAAACAAGAAACGTCGGCGGAGCGCGAGCACAAGCCGCGCAAAATCAATAAGCGAAGTGCCAATAAACCCGCTTTGAAACTGTTGGACGGCGGGAAAGCCCCTAGCGTAAAAGCACAGTTAGATAGTCAAGCATCGCAACCAAAGTCCAAAGCAAAAGCCAAAAAAGTCAAAATGATGGCTGCCGCAAATGATGCAAGTTATCAAAAGCTTGGCAGTTTCTCTCCAGCTAAAGGTGGCAAACTTGGTCAGTTATTCAAGGGGTCTAAAAAGTTACTTGGGCGTGCGGCTGCACCGCTTAGTGTGGCGTTAGGTGCATTCGATGCGTTTGCGGCATTAACTGATGACACGTTAACGACTAAAGAAAAAACCACTCAGGTTGGAGCTGCTGCGGGTGGCGCAGGCGGCGCACTCGCTGGCGCCGCAGCAGGCGCGGCAATTGGCTCGGTTATTCCTGTGGTTGGCACTGCAATCGGTGGCTTAGTCGGTGGTGCACTCGGCGCGATGGGCGGTGAGTCAATCGGAGGTTGGTTTGGTGACAAACTTGGTGGCTGGTTCTCTGACGATGCTCAGGACTCAGCTTCAGGTACCTCGAGCCCTTCGGTGACAGAGCGCTTGCTCGATAGCGCAACGAGTTTTGCCACCATGGGGCCGCTGGGCTTAATTAGCGACACCCTCGGCGGTTGGTTATCAAAAGGCGATGAAAACGTTGCGCAAACAGACAACAAAACGGCTGTGATTAGTACGCCTCAACACGGTGAAGCAACAAAAAACAATGCACTCGACTTTGTTAAAAATAATGTCATTAATGAGCTGAATTTAGCCACAGGCACGGCTGCTGCGTTTGCTGCTAATCAAGGGATGACAACCGGCAAAATTCACGGCGTCAGCAAGGCGGGTGATTTGGCAGGCAGAGCGTTAAACGCACACACGGTATGGGAAACGCTCAATAATGATGGGCTTTCTGTTAAAGAAAAAGCGGCTGGCATTGGTAGCACGCTAGGCGGCATGTTTTCTGCTGATGCTGTATCTGGTGCACTGTCAAAGAGCAAAAATCCCTATGTGAGAATGGCGGCCCCTATGGCGGGTTACCTTACCAACAATATGGTTGGTGATGCCATTAAAGGTTGGTTTAGCGATGACAAAACATCAGCCACCAATGAGGCTAAAGCACCAGATCCGAATAGTTTAAATCAACAGAATGTGAGTGCGAATAAAGTATCTGAATATTCATCGGCGCCGCAGCCGAGCGCTGCATCGGTAACGGTGAACGCCAATATCACAGTCAATGCAAAAGATGGCCAACAGGCTTATGAGGTTGCGCAGCAAGTGAAGCAAATTTTGGATCAGCAACAACAACAAGCTGAGCAAGAGCTTAGTGCTCGATATTACAATCAAGTGGCATAACGATAGAGGACTAAATGAGCAAAGTTAATCATGCTAAACATATGATGCAACTGGGAGACTACAAGTTTTCAGTAAGCACCGCAGCGTTTAATAAGCTCCAGTACGATTCTCAATATCGCTGGGAAGCCCACAAATCTCAGACTGATAAGGACTCTCCGCCGATGCAATTTATTGGCGTAGGAGAGCAAACCTTAAACATTGAAGGGGTGATCTTCCCGCAAATTGTGGATAACGGCTTGAAGCAATTAGACATGATGAGAGATGAAGCCGCCAAAGGGGAGCCGATGACGCTTGGCTATGTTGAAGAAAGTGGGAAATCTAGTCCAAGCGTAGGGCGCGTAATGGGTAAGTGGGTCATCAAACGGATAAGTGAAACGCGGACCTTATTTTTTAATGATGGGATCCCACGAGAAATCCAATTTTCAATGGAGCTCAGCCGCTATTAAGCGCGCTGAGTGCTAAGGAGTCGTTATGAGCAAAGGGGTAACTTATATTACGCGAGATGGCGATTGTCTCGATCTCATCTGTTTTAAGCACTATGGCCGCAGTAGTGGCATGGTAGAAAAGGTGCTAGAAGCCAATCATGGCTTGGCAGAGCTTGGGCCAATTTATTCGGAGCAGATCAGTATTTTTCTTCCCGAAATCGCAAAACCTACTGTGTCTAAAGTGATCAATATTTGGGATTAATATGGACTTACAACCGCATTATTCTATTAAAGCAAATGGCAATGAGGTATCAAAAACACTGAAGAACCGCTTAGCTGAGCTCAGTGTTACAACACGCACGGGGCTTGCGAGTGATACCTGCTATGTACGATTTGATAATTTAGCTGACGCGCCCATTGCCTTACCCGCACCAACGGATCAACTAGAAATTGCGATGGGATATAAAGAAGGCACCAAAGATCAGAGTGCTCCCTCAACCAAATTAGGTATTTTCGAAGTGGGCGCTTATGAATTGACTGGCCCCAATCGCTCGTTGACATTTTATGGTAATAAAGTGCTGTGGGATCAAGACTTTAAAGCGCTAAAAATACGCTCATGGCCAGAGCAGGGTAAGGATGAGCCGCTGATGCTGGACAAGCTTATCCAAGACATTGCCGGTGAGTATGGACTACAGGCAAAAATAGGTGATGCCTTTCTGGGCCGAGAGATACCGCACATTGAGCAAAGTGAAAGCGATATGCAATTGCTAAGCAAGCTTGCCGTGCAGTTTGATGCAATCATGAAGATTGCGGATGACAAGCTTATCTTTATGGCTAAAGGCACCGGAAAGTCGTTAACTGGCAAAGCTTTACCTAGCGTGACGGTAAGTAAAAAGCAGCTGGTTTCATGGCAGCTTAATGCTAACCACAACAAGTTAGTTAAAGGGGTGCAGGCTTATTTTTACGATAAAGCGTTAGCGCAAAAAACATTGGTAAGTGTCGGTGGCGGTTCACCTAACACGACACTCTCTTACGTTTACCATAACGAGGCGGAAGCACAAACCGCGGCGACGGCCATGTTACAGCGTTTAAATCGAGCGCATACCAGTGTGCAGCTTTGTGTGGTTGGCGACCCTAACTTACTAGCAGGTGGCGTGATAACTATCGAAGAGGTTGACGATAATCTCAACGGTGACTGGTTTGTCTGTGAGGTCAAGCATGTAATTAATCACGCCGGCTTTAAAAGCTATTTAGTATGCGAAGCATTAGGTTAAGTTAAATCCCACATTTTTTATATTAGGCGTCAGCGATTACCGCGTTGAGCGCTCCCTTCCTTAATTTTTCCTTTCTCCCTGTGTCCCGCACAGGGTGTACTTTTATCTCATCCATCACTGATGAGATATCACCCTTTCTCCATGTGGGCCATCCTTATTTTGAGGCTCTGGCCTCTTTCCTACCTGTAATTCGATGTAATGGTGTAAGTCAGAATTAGCTTCTACACTGCAGTAATGCTTCATGAATTGAACTACTGCAAAAAGGATTACAACATGTCACATCACTGCAATCAAAATCCCATTGTTTCAGCTGCGATATACCCACCCATTGGAGTAATGCGGGTTGGTAACAGCCCTGATGAATTTTTTATTGGTCCTGAGGTCGATACCGCCATTCCAAGAGAGATGAATTACTATCGCGATAGCACGGGAGCGTTGAAGCGCCAAGCCGCGCGATTTCGTATTTATGGATTGGACGCCGAGGGCAACATCGTTAAAGAGCTCACTTGTGACGATGGTGCTTCTATCATTTGGCATGCACGCTTGGCTAATCAAAAAGCATCTTGGTATGAGTTTCAATTAGCGTTGGATATTCCAGAGGCGGCTGAAGCCGAGCCGAGTTTACTGCGCAACCTCAATGTAAACGAACGTAACAGTTTGCTCATTGATGGTGGGGCGCAGCAGATCAGTGGTATTGCTTCAGGGTGCGGTTGTAGTCGCTTTGAAGGATGCTTTGCCGGTAAAAAAGTGTACTTAGGCGAAATGCGTACCGATGATAAGGGCCGCTTACTTATGCTTGGTGGGCACGGGGTGTCAGAAAATCCTCAAGGCCACGAGGCGATCACGTTCGGTAATAATGAAGGCTGGTACGACGATACTTCGGACGGCCCTGTAACTGCTGAGGTTAAATATCAAGGCAAAGCACTTGATGTGAAACCAGCATGGGTTATTTGTGCGCCACCAGATTATGCACCAATGCAAAAATCTCCGCGAACCATGTGGGATTTAATGCGTCAGGTTGCAGTTGACGCCAAGATGCTACCAGTACCTAAGGGTAAGCCTTCCTTTAGTAAAGACATTCTGCCAATTTTCCAAAGGTTAACCGATTTACAATGGGTTAATGCGGGATTTGCCGCTGGGTTTGGCTGGAATAGCCCCTTTGATTTTACTTCAGAGACTTGGATCAGCCGTTTAAATGACAATTCACGCACATGGCAAGAAGCAAGACGTAATCTCTTTAATAACTTTAGACAGATAGAAAAAGTCACCACGGCGGATGAAAAACATAGTTGGAACCCTAAATTTGCCGCTACCGCTCCGCAGTTGTGGCCTTGGTTGTACGGCGATGCGATGAGTGTAGATGCCGATGACTCGCCAAGGCAGTTTGTCACCCTGACAGACATTCAGTTGAATATGTTACAGCAGTGGTCGAATGGCGAATTTGACTCTGATTACGACCCTTGTTATTGCCCCCCAACCAGCATTGATGAAATTCCGGTTGCTGAGCAGCCTGAGATGTTAACTAAAGCGGCGATGGAGTTCTGTTTAGCGGATGCTTTCCACCCTGGATGTGAAATGACTTGGCCAATGCGTACAGCGGGCATGTATAGCGAGGCTTTCCGTCTTAAACATTCAGAAGATACTGCACCGACCCACGGCACCAATTATGGCGTGGAAATGACATCAGAAATCGCGCTGCATTCGAGCGGCCCATTAAAAACGGGGCAGGTTGCTGGTGGCATTACACGTTGGATGGCCATTCCTTGGCAAACAGACACCGCGAGTTGTCGCGATGGCTACAATGAAGCGTACGACCCTTATTTACCGACCTTTTGGCCTGCACGAGTGCCAAATAATATGCTTAGCGAGCAAAATTATCACCGGGTAGTCGATGAAACTAAGCCATTTGCAGAGCGACAAGCAGCATTTAATGACCGGGAGCTGTGGCTAAACGATTTGCCGATAGGCCCTTCAACCAACTATATTGAGCAGATCAACAGTATGATCACTGGGTTTGGTCAATTGGCGGTGGTATTACCGAAAACAGAAAAAGGCGTAACTGGTTTTCCAACCACCATGCAAGTAGGGTTAACACCAGTCAAAGCGGAAAAACTGCTGGCTGCGGATAATAACGAAAGCATGCGAGATTGTCGTCCTGATTTGTCACAAACCGACAAAGCACACCGCCGGAATCGCAAATAATAAGGGCTAATATGGCTGAAAGGAAATCGGATATTGTCATTGTAGGTGCAGGCATTGCTGGATGCATTGCTGCACTTGCTTTGCATCCCCACTATCAGGTGATAGTAGTCGATAAGCTCGCTACAGCTAAAGACAAAGTGGGCGAGTGTTTACCGCCAGCGGCCTCTAGAATTCTCAAAAAGCTTAACCTGTTGCACTTATTACAAAGCCCGGAACATCTCACTTGTCACGGTATGATTTCGTTTTGGGGCAGTGAATCGCCTACCATAGTGGATAACGTTAAAAACCCCGATGGTTTGGGGTGGCACATTCATCGGCAGCATTTTGAACAGCAGCTTCGTGATCAATTAGTGCTTCGTGGTATCCCTTTGTTATCTTCTACAAAGCTCACTGATGTGGTGCAAACACAATCAGGGTGGCAAGTTAGGGTTGAAGGCTGCGACACTGACATGTCTATCACGACAACACTGCTTATTGATGCCACCGGTCGCGCCTGTCATCTGGCGAGGCGACTCGGTGCAAAACTACAACAGTTTGATAAGCAAATGGCACTGTGGCTTACCGCAGAGGTTGCCACGACGAAACAGTTTGCGGTGATAAGCGATGAAGAAAATGGCTGGTGGTATAGTGCACCGAGCGCGGCATGCTCTTCACTCGACTCCAATATGCAGCCGCGGGTGTTTTCTTGGCAGGCTTGCGCTGATGCGATCAAAAAGTGCAACATCACCAGCGCTCGAGATTTTTTAGCCAAAGTAAAGCTGGTGAGGGGGTTTAACACCTTAGTGGACTTGGTGAATATAGAAACAGCACACCTGCATCCAATGGTAAGTGCAAATTCGGCCCGTTTGGATAGTTGCGCAGCAAAAGGCTGGTACGCAGTAGGTGATGCGAGCATGAGCTTTGATCCACTCTCTTCGCAAGGAATGTTGCACGCCATGACCAGCAGCATGCAACTTGCGGATATGCTGCTTTTGCACGGCATGGATTACAAACATGGCGCAAAACTATATCAGTCGCAAATGGATAGAGTGTGGATGCGTTACCTTGAGCATCGACAGCACTTTTACGAGGGGTCAAAGTTAATCGGTTAACAGGTATTATTGTTTTGTTTTGATGCTGAAAAAGTAGCAGGTAACGATAATTGAGCTACTGTTTAAAGGTATATAAATAAGCCGTGTTTGGTTTAAGGAAGCTATATGCATATCCAGCAAGATAACATTGAAGAAACCTTGTTTTTCAGCCAGTTACTAAAGCAAACCTCAGCAATAGAATTATTAAAACAAGTACTTATGCATTCTCATCATGCGGTGGTTGTCACCGATGCAGATAGGGAAAATGGCTACCGCATCGTCTACGCCAATAAAAAGTTTTGTACGCATACGGGTTATGAGCTCGCAGAGCTTGTTGGCAATTCTCCGGCGATTTTACAAGGGCCTAAAAGTAATAAAAGCGTTATTGCTAAGCTAAGCGATGCCCTTGAGCGCAACGGCTTTTTCTACGGATCCTCTATCAACTATCGTAAAGATGGCAGTATGTATCCGGTAGAGTGGAATATTTCCGCTATTCGTAATGAACAAGGGGAGGTGACACATTATATTTCGATGCAAAAAGACTTAACTAATCTGCGTCGACTCGCAGAACAAATCCAAGAGTCGACAGAAGTCTTTAAGAAGTTTTACTTTAAAATCTCACATAATCAGGCATTTGTTGGGCCTGAAGCGCGACGCCAAAGAGATCGAGGAAAGATTGCGCCAGAGGCAATTGAATTGTTTGATGAAACCCTCGAAGAGCTCAAGAAAAATGAAAAATTACTCAACGGTAATTTACGCTCAGAAGCCGCCAATGATCTATTCGATGATGCTTTTTTCGATATGGGCCCAGACGACCTCGGAGCATTTTCAAGTAAATTGCAAAAAGAGGCGGAATCTGCCAGCGAATTTTGGCTTGAGTGTCCGATAGAAGGCGATGATGTTGCATGTTTACTTGAAGCCGTAGAAGAGGTAGATGCCGAAGTTGGCCTTATTCAAGCCAACGGATATTCACAGCAACGTATTGAACTAATTGTAAAGTTGTACAAAGAATTGGCTAATAGCTTGTATTTTTGTGTTGAGTTTAATGATGGCGCGTTATTAATTGATGAGGTTGCAGAATGTTTAACGGCGCATTTGCACGATAAAGATATTCCCGTTGAGATGCTGGTGATGTTTAACAAAGATTTGTTTGTTTGGATTAAAGAAGTGTTTGAATCGAAAGAATGCGACAACATCTATAGTGGTGAAACCAATACCATTGCTGCTGGCCGTCAGTTGATTGCGATGCTTAAAATGTCTGAATAAATGTTGCCTAGAAGTGGCGATGAACACTCACCTATTCTCTGCCGTCAGTGGAAGCTGAATATGAGCAATTGCGCCTTGTGCTTGTTCAAAATCGACTTGATTTTCTTGCGTGGTGGGAATTTCTATCAAGGTTTGAGCAAGTGACTTAATCGGCGAGAGAGAATTATGAATCTCGTGGCTGAGTACTCTGATCATTTTTTGCCAAGCGTCGCGCTGAGCTTGGCTGACAACCGCTTGCACATCGGTCAGGATCACCAAGTGTGCCTGCATGCCTGCAATGGTAAGCTCACTATAGCGAAGCTGTCACTCATCACCTAGAGTAGGGTGGTTAAAGCGCCAATGTCTACTATGATACTCAAGGCTAAACTTATGCGCTTTTAACAAACGCTGGCTTTGCCATGGTTTGCCAATCCAATTTGAGAAGGCTTCATTGGCATGCACCAAGGCGGTATTGTTATCGAAAATTGCGATGGGGCTGGGCAGTTGCTGCAATACCCCTTTGATCCCAGCCCGTACGGTGAGCTTATTCACCCTATCTTGAACCAATAAAAATACTTCATTACAGGCATCAATATTCGACTGCGCAAGCTGCAGGTTGGCTTTGTGTAAGGTCTGCAATTATGATATTCGCTGTTGCTCAATATTAATGCGACGTTTCAGCTGGCGATGGGTAAGTACCGCGCGTTGGTAGTCGAGTTTAGAAACAACTCCATCTTCAACCAATTCTCCTTGAGCGGTAACCTCCAGTTCGGCACTTTCTAACTCAGATCTCAGAATTTCCAAATCCGCCTGATGAGACAGCAGTTCTCGTTGTTGATTGATATCGAGTTGTAGATATTGGTCTTGCGATTGCGCCAAACTGCGTTTGGCATCTTTTAAAGATTGGGCCAAATTTGCATCTTGTAACCTCATGATGATGCTGTCGGGATTAACTTGTGCACCCGGGCGCAACACAATTTCTTCAACCGTGGCATCGCTTGCGGCACTTATCAAACGCGGCGTTTTCGATTTAAGCTGTCCATATCCAGATACACTGACCTCTAAATCCCCTTGCTGGACTTCTGCAATCCATGTTTTCGCTATGGGCAAAGATGCCTGCGCTGAGGACTGTATTAGCAGCCATATAATAACTACGGCGAAAATGGTTCCGCCAACAGCCCACAACCAGTTAACCTTGTTGCGCTTTTTATATTCGACTTGTATATCCATGTTGATATCTCTGGTGGAATGAAGGTTGTTATTACTCAGTAGATAACAAGTCGCATGCCAAAATTTAATTAACTGAAATTATTGAACTTTTTATTTTGTCTGCTTGCATGGAAGGAGGCTTTTTGCGGTTTCGAAAATAAAAATTGTGGTTTTGGGATGAGTTAGCACAGCACTTTTGTTGAATTTATGTAATTTTTTGTTGCAGTTTTGTCCGTGGTCTGGTTTTATTTGGCATAGAAAAAGATGTAAGGATAACTACTAATTATGAATCTCAATTCACACTATTCGTTAGAAAGAGTTGTGAGCTCTAAAGATCAAAAGTATATCGAAGGATTATCGATATACTCTAGGTACACACACCCTGCACTTAGA
>NZ_JAMXSE010000034.1:0-58466 GCF_024124685.1 Pseudoalteromonas sp. OANN1 | reverse complement strand
TTAGCAGAAGTTTCGAACTTAAGTTTTACTTGACCCTAACTCGTTGCTGCTTTGCTTTTCAGCGTGGCGCCCCGTGTCAGTGGGGTCGCATTATAGGGCGATCCGATTTTAGTGCAACCCTTTTTTTCGATCTTTTTGATCGTTCGAACAAACATTAACCAAACCCCGCTTTTTAGTATAAAAACCATGCAAAAAAGGACAAATCTTACTATCAGAACTATATTAATTATTGCGAAGTTTAATTAACTCGTTAAGATAGCTAACTCATTTGTTAAATTAATGTTTAACCTTCTTTTAATTGGTATATTTATATGAAGTCTTTTGATCATAAAGTAATTTTGATCACTTTGGTTATTGCAGTAGCGAGCTTTTTCATTGTTGATCTTGCATTAAGCTCTACACAGCTCGACGCTGCTCTTATGCTTGCCGTAGGTATTATCATCGGTAGTGTAGTAAGCCAGTTTTTAAAAAGTGATACACAACAAGAAAAACAATCAAACTTATCAACTACTACATTATATGTAGGTAATCTACCATATCGAGCCAACGAACATGTTGTCCGCGAACTTTTCGAAGAGCAAGGGCAAGTATTTTCAGTTCGTCTACTTAAGGATAAAAACACAGGC
The DNA here is from genome assembly GCF_024124685.1 of Pseudoalteromonas sp. OANN1. NCBI lineage: Bacteria > Pseudomonadati > Pseudomonadota > Gammaproteobacteria > Alteromonadales > Pseudoalteromonadaceae > Pseudoalteromonas > Pseudoalteromonas sp. OANN1. The sequence goes on along the minus strand of NZ_JAMXSE010000034.1, from coordinate 57,840 downwards.
AAACGACGTGGTTTTGGTTTTGTTGAGATGTCTAAGCAAGATGCAGAAAAGGCGATTACTCAACTCAATGAACGTGAATTTCAACAGCGTACATTAAAAGTAAGAGAAGCAAAGCAAAAGCCTGAAAGTGAGATGGATCACTCACCCGCTTAATTAATCTTTATTTAAATTAATAATAGAGATTGCTTCTTTATTACCTATTACTGGTGCCGTTGCATAGAAACGTACTTCCGATGCACTCGGCACCTTTTCCCCTACTACTATTTGACTTCCCAGCAATGACACTGCGCGATTGGCTATTGCTTTGCCTGAATCAACCAGCTCAACATGCTTCTGTAAGCAATTCTTGATATCGTGAGCTATCAAAGGAAAATGTGTACATCCCAACACTAGCCTATCAACAGTGGCAGGAATGTTAAGCCGAGCTATTTCCTCGCAAAGTGCATCTTTATCCAACTCGTTATGCCAATAAAAGTACTCAGCGATCCTTACAAGCTCCGTTGAATGCAGAGTTTCAACTTTACAACCTGAGGTAAAATCCATGATGAGCTTATGCGTATAAGCATTATTTGACGTTGCAGGTGTTGCCAATAGTGCGATGTGCTTGGTCTTTGAACTAGACGCAGCAGGCTTAACAGCGGGAACAACGCCTATAATTGGAATATGGGTATGTTTTCTGGCTTCTTCTAATGCGTATGTTGAAGCGGTATTACATGCAATAACGATAAGATCAACATTGCCCAAGCATTGCTGTTGCCAACAAATAAGCCCCTTGATACGTGATTTGATTAGCTCTTGAGGCTGAAGGCCATATGGGAGAAAAGCGTTGTCCATAACATAACTAAATGAAACCCCCTGCAAACATGCCTTTAAGTGCGACAGCACACTGGTGCCACCGATCCCTGAATCGAAAACCAAAATATGCGACAAACTTCATACCTCAAATCAAAGAAGTATGAAGTTTGCCATGAGTCCTCGCGAAAATAAACTGGCTTAGCTTGTTTGTTTTTGCTCTACTTGCTCTTTATTTAGTTCATTCAGTTTACTAAAAAAGCTACTAGCATAATCCAGAAACTCATTTAGTCTCGACTGACCTTCATTCATCCAAGCAAGCAGGTTTGGCAACTCCTTATCGGCATTGAGTCCCTTAGCTTGTTCTTGCATATCTGCTAACTGCTTATTGAGTGGCATAAATGCCTTCTCTAACTCCTTCATTGGATTGCCTTGCTGATATTGAGCAATCGCAGCTGACGTTTTACTTTGTCTTAGATCCATCGTGAAATTAGTGATCTGATCAGAGTTTAAGCTAAGCGACTTTGCCAAATCGAAAGCTTCATCGTATTCGCCACCGAAAAAAGAGTCACTGACATTGCGGATATCTTCCATCATATCGTTAATTGCCTGCTGCTCCTCTTCGTTCAACTCACCATTTACCTTAATTGAGAAACTGACCTCATGAGAGGACTTAGTGCCATATGCCATGCCATAATCATTACCTTTTTGTGCAACACTCGCAGCGGCTCCCTGAGAATACGCATCGGAGAATGAAATAACGACTTCATCCCCTTCAGCAGTTGTAAATGCATATTCAGCCTGATTAGAGAGACTCGCAAACTGTGCGGCACTGATCGCTAATGCCTTTGGCGATTTTTCTTCAAACAGCTCTTTTTCAAAATCATCTAAACCTTTAAAAATCCCTTCTCGTGACTTTTCAATACCATCTTCGATGTCGGGATTGAAAGCGCCCATGCCTTTTAACTCTTCGCTGGCTTCATCAATCCCCTGTAACACGCCCTTACGTGCCCCATCGAGCATGGATTTCAATTCGTCATCATTTTTGCCGTCGACTTTGGCTTTCTTCACTGCACCCTGAACAAAATCGAGTACATTTTTGACAATAGATTCAAAATCAAATAGTGGCTTGTCTTTTTTATCTTGTGTCGGTTTCTCAATCCCCAACGCTTCTGCTAGCTTATCATCAAGAATTTTAGCCGCTAGCTTAGATTTATTCCCCGCATAGCTGTCTGAATTAATTTGGATGTTTGGTCCTATCCCTTTGCTCTTTCCAGGCTTATGCTGCATCGCTGGATTGAGCAACTGATTTAATTGCCCGATTTTCATGGTATGCCCTCCAATATATTAGTTAGATTATCGGCATATTTGCGCAAAGCTAAAGTATAATGATTAAAAAAACAGCAAACCAGACGCATCAGTGATGCTAGACTGGACAAATTAGCAACGCTCCCTAAAATAGCGCCTCTTAATTCAACATAGATGGTTTTAGCATGGCAGTAATAAAAATTGATGATTCAGCATACGAGCAACAGTTAGCAGATAAAGCTGAGCGTATCACAACACAATTTGCACAGTTTAATGCACCAGCACTTGAAGTGTATGAGTCTGCAACTCGCCATTACCGCCAGCGCTGTGAATTTAGAGTATGGCATGAGGGTGAAGATCTGTTTCACATCATGTTTGACCAGCAAACAAAAGAAAAGATCCGTGTTGATAGCTTTGATCCTGGTGCGCTGCTTGTCAATGAAATGATGCAGGTGATGATACATCAGCTGAAAGGCAACGAAATATTGCGTCGTAAACTGTTTCAGATCGACTATCTCACTACGCTGAGCGGTGAAGTACTGATCAGCTTACTTTATCACAAGCAGTTAGATGAAGCGTGGCAAACTGCCATGCAGACATTAAGAACCGAGTTGCAACAAACCTACAAAGTTGATTTTATAGGTCGTGCTAGAAAACAAAAGATTGTGTTTGGCAATGACTATGTAACTGAAAAGCTAAGCGTTGACGGTAAAGAATATATTTATCAGCAGGTTGAGAACAGCTTTACGCAACCGAATGCGGAAGTGAATCAGAAAATGCTAGCTTGGGCGCAGTCCATTAGTGAACCGCTAAGCAACGATCTACTTGAGCTTTATTGTGGTAACGGTAACTTTTCAATTGCACTGGCTGGTTCATTCAATAAAGTGCTGGCTACTGAGATCTCTAAATCATCAGTAAAGTCTGCACAATTTAATATTGCAGCAAACAAAGTCGATAACTTAGATATTATTCGTATGTCGAGTGAAGAGTTTACACAAGCCATGAAAGGGCAGAAGTTTTCTCGATTAGATGGTATTGATTTACAGTCCTATGATTGCCAAACGATTCTTGTCGACCCGCCTCGTGCTGGTATGGATGAATTGACCTGTCGCTTAGTTAGCAACTACGACAACATTATTTATATCTCATGCAATCCAGACACGTTAGAGCGTGATTTAGCCTTGTTATGTGAAACACATAAAATCGCACGTATGGCGATTTTCGATCAGTTCCCCTATACCCATCATATTGAATCTGGCGTTTACTTAGTGCGAAAGTGATCTCTAACGATTACGACTGGCTGCCATCGCTTTGATAAGTGCTGGCAGTTGAGTTTCGCTAAAGACTTGAATACCGGATTGCTGCAATAAAGACGCCGTCAGCCCCTGCCCTACTATTTTTTTACCTGTATGACTACCATCGTAAATCAGATTGCTACCGCAAGACGGACTGGACTCTTTTAACAACGCAAACTTTATATCGTGCTGAAGACAAGCCGCTAGCGCTTTTTTAGCACCGAGTTCAAACGCAGAGGTAAAATCATCCCCTTGTTTACTCAAAACTTTACCATCTACTATTTCAGCCGATGGACGAGGTGTTGGTAAACCACCTGATACTTCAGGGCATAGCGGTAAGACCCAATTTTTTTGCCGCCAATACTGCAAGGTATTGTCTTGAAGGCTTTGTGAAGAGGCGTCATACCTCACCGGATAACCTAATAAACAACTAGAAACTAAAATCTTAAACATAAAAAAGCCCCGCAACAATTGCAGGGCTAGTCTAATACAAATTAGGTTTTATTTCTTTGCTAAATAATTCACCAAAGCAGCAATTTGCTCAGGCTTAGTCGTACCAGACTCACGAAGCAATAGCTTGTATTTACCGTTTACCACGAACATTGGTACCCCTGTTAGCGCGCCTTTATCAGAAAGGGTCTTCTGCATACGCTGCATTTTTGATGTTTTGGTACGAACGGAGAAACTAGCATAAAGTTTATCAAATTTCTCTTCTTCAACACCTTGCGCAATAAAGATATCTTTTACATCAGCAAGTTCATTGATTTTTGCACGCTTGCCATGAATGTGATTAAACATGGCTGCAATTATCTTGTCTTTTTGAGGCAGCACTTCTGCAGTTGCAAGTGCTTGCGCCAACACCTGTTGGATCTCAGGCTCCCTTGGACCAACAAAATCTATGTGACTCTTTTTAAACTTAACGCCCTCATCTAGCTTTGGTTTAACGTCAACGATTAAATTTTCCATTGCGTTACAGGCTGGACAATAAAAAGAAAAATACTCCATTACCTCAGGCTTTTTCGTGCCACGCTCGGCAATAACTTCATAATGTACACCTTCTTCAAATGGCGCAGCCTGAGCAAGAAGAGGAAGCATTAGTGCAACCGCTAAGCCTTTTAATACTTTCAACATACTAACTTTCTCCAGTCCTTATTTTTTTAATAGATATGCGATCAATTCATCAAGCTGCTCTTGGCTCTTGATACCTTTCATTTCGATTCTGTATTTGTCGTTTACGATAAAAGTTGGAACGCCTGTAAGCGCCCCCGCTTCAGAAAACTTTTCTTGTGCTTTAAGCATGTTATTTTCAGCACTCACTACTGGCATGCTCGTTACAGCCTGATCAAACTTTTCAGCAGAAATCCCATTTAACTCCATTAGCGTTTTCAAATCTTTAATGTCTAACAGTTTGTTTCTTTCAACATGAATAGCATTAAAAATCTTCTCAGCAATCACATCCGCTTTGCCTGCTTGATCAGCAATAATATAGGCATAGCTTAGGTTGCTCTGCGTTTCTGTAGGAACGCCTCGCAGGAAGTTCACATGGCTTTTTTCAAAGTACGCCCCATCAGGTAAATTCTTTTCAATCGCTTTAGCAATTGGCTCAAAGCGGAAACAGTGCGGACAGTAAAAGGAGAAAAACTCGGTAACTTTCTCTGATTCACTCTGTTCGGTTGTTAAGGTTGTGTAGTGCTCACCTTCGGTAAAGTCTGAAGCCATCGCAGCAATGGGCAAAAGTAATGCAATAAGTGCGATTTTTAATTTTTTTAGCATGTTACTCTCTCTAATTTTAAGGAAATAGGCTCAAACTTGGTTCATCTAATGCAGCAAATTGCTCTTTTAACGCTAAGATCTGTTGTTCCCAGTATTTGTCTGTCGCAAACCAAGAAAAGTTCCGTTCGAATGCAGGATCCTGCCAGCGCTGTGCCAACCAAGCCATATAATTCACCATTCTCATGGCACGTAGCGGCTCAATTAACGCAAGCTCTTTTGAATCAAACGGCATAAATTCTTCGTAACCCATAAGTAGGGTATCTAACTGTACCAATTGCTCGTTGCGGTCGCCATTTAACATCATCCACAAGTCCTGTATTGCAGGGCCTTGCTGACAATCGTCAAGATCCACCAACATCAATTGATCTCTAGACCACAATAAATTTCCAGCATGACAATCCCCATGAAGCCGAAGTGTTTTGGCAACTTGATACTTTGAGGTTGCTTTGTTAATAACTTGCTCAAGAATAGTAACAAATGGAGTATGTAGATGACTAGGCACTAACTGGCTTTTTAGCAGTGTTTGTTGCGCATCAACCAAAAAACGCTGGGTATTGAGCTGTGGTCTATGCTCGAATGCTCGCTCAGCCGACAGACAATGCAAGCGCCCTAGGTAACGGCCTAAAATTTCTAAATGGTCTAGATTATCGAGCTCGAACTGGCGTCCACCAACGCTTGGAAACAACGTATAGCGATAACCTTCATAAAAATGCAGACTACGTCCAGTAATAAGTAAAGGCGCTACAACAGGCACTTCAGCTTCCTTCGCTGCCAATGCAAATTCATGCTCTTCTAGAATTTGTTCATCCGTCCAACGCGCTGGGCGGTAAAACTTCACCACATAACGCTTGCCGTCCTCAGCACCAAATTGATAAACACGGTTTTCATAGCTGTTTAAGGCCAATAATCCCGTTGTCGGATATATCTCAAGTGCCTCAATCGCATCTAAAATAAGATCCGGTGTCAACGCGTTAAAACTAAAATCGTTCATAATGTTTATAAAAAAGCGAGGTTTTATACCTCGCTTTTACCTTACTCTATTATCTTCCTTTGAAGAAATTGGTCGGCTGCGCCAGCCGCTCTTCAGGATCGTCTTGGTTAATAAGCACAAACTCAAATTCAGTGACTGGCTTTTTCAAATCATATGGATCAATCACAACAGAGAGTGGCACATCTAATGTCGTGCCTGCAGCTAAGTGCACCTCTTGCTTACCGATCACTTGATAATTACTTAGACCTGTTATTGCAATAGAAAATTTCTGCTCAACTTGCGCTTTGTTTATCACTTTCAAGGTATAGGTATTTTCTACCAATCCCTCAATATTGACACGATAAAGCTGATTTCTATCCCGAATAATATCAAGATCCATCGGCTTACGCATCGCAATGTTCGCAACTAATGCACCCGTGATAACGACCAGAATCATTAAATAACCGATTAATTTACCACGTACTGGTTTGGTCTTTTCGCTGGATGATTCTAAATTGCGCTCTGTAGTGTAAGCAATCAATCCGCGCGGGTAGTTCATCTTATCCATAACACCATCGCAGGCATCAATACACGCACCACAGTTGATGCATTCATATTGCAAACCATTACGAATATCGATACCGGTAGGACACACCTGAACACACAGATTACAATCAATACAATCTCCTAGACCTAGTGCTTTTGGATCTTGCTTGCGTCCTCGAGGACCTCGACTTTCACCTCGTTCGCTATCATAGGCGACGGTAAATGTATCCTTATCAAACATGGCTGATTGGAAGCGAGAGTAAGGACAGATATGTAAACACATAATTTCCCTCATCCAGCCAGCATTACCATAGGTACAAATGGTAAACACAATAATGCTAATGACGGAATAAAAGCCTGCAGAAAAAGTGAGTAAATCAGGGATCAACGAGCGGATTGGGGTAAAGTAACCAACAAAAGTAATTGCGGTATACAGTGAAAAGAGTATCCAGCTACCGTGTTTTGCCGTTTTTCGCCAAAACTTGTCAAAATCCATCGGTCTCTGATCTAATTTTTTCCGTTGGTTTGCTGTTCCTTCAAATTTTTCTTCAAACCAAATAAAAATAAACGTCCAAACGGTTTGCGGGCAGGTGTAGCCGCACCATACCCGGCCATAGAAGGTAGTCACCAAGAACAGAGCAAATGCCGCTATCATCAGAATAAAAGCAAAGATAGTCAGATCTTGTGGCCATAGTGTCATACCAAAAATATTAAACTTCTGCTCAAAAATATCGAACAACACCGCTTGATGGCCGTGAAAGTTTAACCAAGGTAAAGCCATAAATGCCAACATGCCAATAAAGCCGATACGCCTTCTTAGCAGTTGATGTAGGCCAGACACCGCCCGGACATATATGCGATTACGAGGATTAAAACGATCGGGCGTAGAGCTATTGAGCGATTTCCCTTCAGTGCCACCTATTGGCTTTTGAATTTTTACTTCAGACGGTATGTTTTTAACCTTGATTCTTTCGTTCTCCATGGAAGCTCCTTAGTGCTTTGGAACGAGATGCACTTGCTACAGTGACCTTTAAAAATACAGGCTAAACTATTGCAATGTGCCCCATGACATAGTTTAGCGCTTACTATTATACGCTTTGAAACTCTATGATTAATAGTAAGTTGAGCTAAAACCCACCATAAATGATGAGAGACTTGTTGCGACCTGACAGACAAGTTTATTACACTAGGAACAAGATTTTTGTTAGCTAGATCAAATCAGCGTCAGATTATGAAAAAATTCTTAGTATTAGCCATTATAGTCGTTGCTCTGTTTACTGTGGATCATCCATTGATTAAAGAGCCAAGAGATAGATTGCTCGGTCAAGGCGTTGAAGTGCTAAGCGAGTCCAGCAAAGTACAACGCAGTACGGCTGCAAGAATCGCCAGAGCCAATGTCGTAAAAGCAATTACCATGACAGATGACGAAAAGCGCTATATTGACGAAGCCCTTGCAACAGATGAAAAAGTAAGGCTTTTCCACCTCAAGTATTGTAAAGAAAACGACTATAACTTGTATTTTTACGGCCCCGATCTTGTCAAAATCTGTGAAATTGCAGAGCAAGCCATACATGAAGCGAAGGGATTATAATGGACTTTAGTCAATTAAATAAAAAGTCGGCAAAATCCTTTAATGATCAAAAAGCACTCATCAAAAAGCTTAGTCAGGGACGTGTTGTCAATTGCCCAAGCTGTCAGCAACCCATTGCTCTCAGTTTAAGCCAATCGACATCAAATAGAGCTGTGGCACAATGCCAACAGGGTTGCACATTTATCGAGCTAGATCTCGCGTAAAGCATTTTTGATTATTCAAATAGTCCGCTATTCACTGCGGCAACTTCGACTAACTCAGCATAAGAAGCAGCAAACTCGTCAGCCAATTGCGCTTGAGTTAGTTGAAACTCGGTCAGTGACTGTCCTACTTTCTCACAGTAAATCGTTAACTGTTGCTCACCAAGTGCAAAAAGCCCCAGTTGTTCTGTGCTCACTTGCAAAGCTTGTTTAATATCATCGGCGAGCGGACTGGACATCAATTGCTCATAAAAGGGCGTCGCCGCCATTAAAAACCCTTCGGCCCAATTAATTTTTTGCTCAAGTGGTGTTTCACCATTCCAAGGCAATTGAAACTCAGTTTCATATACCTGTTCAGAAATCTCATGATGTAAAGCCATCAATGCAAATGCAATACTCTCATCTAGTTCGGGATCTGCGTTGGTTAAAGTCTTAAGCCACTTATCTACCTCGATACCGTTTGGGTCTATACAGGTAGCAAATAGATATCCTTGTAAAAAAGCAATATCAATAGAAAGTTTGCGCGCAGAAAAGTAGTTTTCTAAATTCAGCTGATCAGCTGCAGTAAAAGAGAAGTCGTGCATAGTGTTGCCTTGAACTTAGGCGCCGTCTCAGCGCCTACAAAAATGCTTTTATATTAATAACTAACCTGAGATTAGATTAATACCAATTGGTCTTAATACTTGTTCAATTTGAAGGAGCAAATCTTACGCTAACTGCGTTAAAAATTTCTCATTTAGAACAACTAAATAGCAAAATTTTCGCCTTGCCTACATGGATGTAGGTACCTTGGCGATAGCAGGACGCGGTAGCGGTGTTATCGACAAGATTTTCTCGCCTCAAAATAGGTCACTTAATTAAGCAAATTGGTATAACTAAAGTCTGATATGACAGAAGTATATTATAAATTTACTGGGTAACGACCTTCGCCATCCGGTCTACCCAAAAACTTAACAGCATCGTGTACTTCTTTTGGTAGACTTGCATCTGGCTTGACATTACCAGACACGCGAAACTGGAAATTGGCAGCTAGTGTCGCATCAGCCTGTAAGCCCAGACGATTTTCAGGGTCAACAACCACGGCAATATCTCCTGATTTACAATCGAGCTGACCACTAAGGTCGCCGATACTAAACCAACCATTCATGCCTTTAACATCAATATTTGGACTACTTATCTCACCATTTAGTCCTTCGCAGTACGGTGCACCACTTTGGTACTCCTTCACATTGACAATAACGCGCCCTTTGGCATCAACCGGCAATGGCAGAGTTACTTGGTCCATAGCCTGCTCAACACTGAAACGAAGTGAGGCATTATTTACCGTCACGGATTTACTTACTAAATTCGATGAGAAATTAGCTTTTCCTGAGATCTCATTTTTATCTCTCGCATTACCAAACTGTACATTGCCTGCCAACTCACCGAGTAGTAATGACGACGGTTCAAGCTCCCACTTAACCTGATTCAATTGAATGTTATTAAATCTCACACCGCTCACTTGACCATGCCAAACAGAACCATTTACTGCACCTAGCTGCAAATTAGCTGGCAATTGGCCTTTAAAAACTTGCAGCAACACCGCTGCAGGCATAGAAAAAGCACTAAAAATAATAAATGCGAGTAAAAATATAATGAGTAGAGATAGTGTTTTTTTCATAATTATTTCTCTAAAACCAAGCGACTAACACGCACAAAGCCAGGTAAATTCCCTTGTGTAAGGTCTAGGTTTTCTACTTTTACTCCATGCTTATTTGTCAGTTCATCTATCCAAGCAACAAGTTTATTAAATTCCACATCATCGATGGTTAAACGCAAGCTTTCGCCACTAGGTTGCATTTTGCTGATATCAATTTGAAAGCGGCCACGGGTGTTATTGACTATCTGGCTGATATTGCCGCCGCTAATCACCTGTGCGGGACTGCTAGATTTCAGCTTACTCACGCTTTGACCAACCCAATTTACGAGTTCGTGGTTACGTTTTAGCTTAGCTTCGGCATCGCTGACAGCCTGATTCAAAGGTTTGAATATACCCATTACTAGAACAAAAACGACAAAAATAACGCCAGCAACAATCAACAGTTTTTGTTCTTGCTCTTTTAAACCACGCCAATAGTTTACTACTTGCTGCTTCATGCTGCACCTCGAATGCGAATTTCACCCACCACAAAGTCACCATCATTGTTCAGGGCGCCCTGTTCAACACTTACACCGCGTTGCTCTAAAATTGCTTTGACCTGACCAAATACCTGAAACTCTTTTGCGCGCGCTCTAATTCTGAGTTCATTCCTACGTTTGTCATAACGCAGCGTTTCAGGAGCGAAAGCATCGACCTCTTCATAAATCGCCACAAAGTGATTAGTTAATTCGAGCAAACCGCCCTGCTCCGTGCCAGATAACGCATCAAGCTCATTTTGGATCTGTTTTTTCAATAAGTGCGGACGTACTACTTTATTTGGAAATGCCTGTTGATACATAGCGACCGCTTGGGTTTCTAGCTGATTAGCTTGATGACTTATCACATACAGCTGAGTGCCTTTAATTGCGATAAAACTCACTACTGCCACACTCGCCGCTATTAGTCCACTGCGCCAGTCACGCCACCACTGCGGCTGCTTTTTCTTCGCAGCGAACCGACCTTGACGCAAATTAAAATCAATGTTTGATAGCGATTTCGCGAAGATGGCTAAAGGTAAATCGTAATCTTGTTGTTGCGCTGTAAGCGTTATCGTTTCTGAGAAATCGATTGCCGGGCTAAAATGCGCCAGCTGCTTAACACCCGCAATGGTGAGGTACTCGTTGACCCAGCTAAGTTCAGCAGTGCCAACTTGCCAAGCATTGTGTTTGAATAGCCATTGCTGACCTAACTGCACGGCACTAGTCATCTCTTCATGAAGCGGCAAACATAGAGCATCCGGTAGCGCTTTACTTACACTGATCCCTGCATCATCGAAAGCACTAAACCAGCTTTGTAGCCAACTGCTATCACAAATCGCAACATCTATAGTATGTGTGTCGGCTTTCATGCCCGGTTTACCAATCGCGATAAATAGCGCATCGATGTCGGTCGCAACATGTTCCTCAAGCATAAACGGTAAGGCTTGCTCTAGTTTCCTATTCCATTTTGCTGGTAATTCTAGCGTGCGTAACTGTACCGCAGTCGCTGGTAGTAACAATACAACCGGTCTCGTTTGCGCTTTTTCGGCAAGGCTACCAAGCTGTTCACTCCCTTCTAGTTCACCACTGGCAATAATTTGTTGTTGTTCTGTTGACCACACTAACCAGTGTATTGTCGCCTGGTGTGACTGATCCACACGGATCAATAATTGTTCTGTCACTCTACGCCTCCAAATTTACGAGCAAGCACGTACGCTTTACCATCTTTTGTTTCTATAATTGATGTGAGAGAAAAGCGTCGCTCATCAAACACAGCTGTTGCTCGCAACTGAAAATAATTGCTGTTAATCGTAAAAGTTTTGGAAGTCTTATTAGGGTCTTTGACCCCTTGATTCGCGACTTCCGTGTAAAATTCATTAATATCAGTAAAACCTTTTTTTGGTCTTGCAGAAATAATAGCTTCAGCACCTGACTTCGATAAACCAGGTATAAGCGCACTGAGTAAAAGCGCTTGTTCTGGCAATATCGTATTGACGTTTACCGCGAGCTCCTCACTTCCAGGGATCACGCAAACATAAGGCTTAATCTTTTCCATCACCAGCGGGTTAAAGCCCTTAATCACGCGTAACTCACTAACAGACGCCATCAAATTATTAGCCGTTAAATAAGGAGTCTGATTAGACATATACTCGTCTTCTTCTGCCCCTGAGCGATAAGTAATGCTATCTTCATCAAGCCAATCGTACACACTATCAGCAAGGGCTTCCTCGCTCTCGTTACTCGGCAAATCCTCAATATTCTTCAAAAGTTCCAATAGCGCTGCATGGGCTGGGTTTGTATTCTTTCCACCAATCTGCTGACCACCTTGGTTATTTCCATTTGTTTGTGACTTTGCTCTCAAGGCATTCAGGTTTAGGCATGCCTGTAAGTCTGTAACTTTGCCGCTCAACGTACCATGATCAACAGGGTAAGGCACTTCTTCACGAGCCCAAGGCTGGTCTAGATTAACGGTATCAGGATCATCTTTTTTTGCTTGTATCAACGCTCTTTTGACTAATTCCTCAGCACCATAGCTATACCACTTGGCTTGTTGCTGAGTTTGAATATTCGAGGCCTTTTGTACCTGCACCATTAAACTACTCGCCATTTCAGCGGCAATTGTCGCTGCCAATGCAACGATGAAAAGTACGATGACGAGTGCTGCACCTTGCTGCTTCATGGCTGTTGCCCCTTATCATCAGCGACACCACTGCCTGGCGTTAAAAATAAACGGCTTATTGGATCCGAGTCTTTTCTTTGCAACGTCACTTTAACCGCTTTAGGTAACGATTTAGACTTCCAATCAGCTTGCCATTTTAGTTTGTCATCCAAAAATTCAAACTTTAACTCTTCTACATCTTCCAAGATGACCTGCGCGCGGGGCTCTGTTCCATCAAGCTGGTCAACATATACTCGATAAATACGCTCAAGCTTGTCATCGATAACCCGATAGCCCACGGCCTGTAGTTCAGAACGTGGCAATAAACTAATAGGGTTAGTCCAACCATCACGAACAAAAGCGATACCATCATATTGGCTCTCAAGCTCATACCGGCCATGGATGATATAAGTTGGGCTAAAATCCCCTGCTTCATTTCTGACTTCTCGCTTAGTGATCTGATTAAAATCCTGATCCATCAAGCGGAAAGTCGTTTGTAGACCTTCAATTTCGGCAATTTTTTCCGCTGAAGCCGCTTGGGCCTTCAACGTTGAATCTAAAATTTGATGAGTCGCTGTCACCACTACCGCTAAAATAGCCAGTGCTAACAATACTTCTATTAGCGTGAAACCACGCTGAGGTGTATGCACTGTCACTACTTACTCCGGTACATAAAAGTGGTGATGTCATACACTGAGTTTTTGAGTTCAGGCTCGCGGAAAACGTGCACGGTGAGCTTTACAAAGCTAGGATCTGCCGTTTGTTGGATATGCTGTTGCCAATACCAAGTGACCCCGGCCATTTCCTCTTCGCCTTTGTTACCATTCTTCCCATGCCAGTCATCGCCTTGCGCGCGCAAAAATACCAAGCGATTTTCTGCCACCCACGACGCATAAGTCTGCTCTTCAAGCGAGCTGATATGATTTATATGTTCGCTTGTTGCTTGCATTGCAGCAATACCAGCGACAGCACAAATACTTAGCGCAACCATGACTTCAAGTAAGGTAAATCCTAAGCTTTTTTTAGCGCTCATTCTTCAGGTTCCCGCTTCAGCCCCACTGGCGCCATAAATTCGCCTTCGACAAAAAATATTGGCTCCTGCAGCTCTTTATTTTCCACACTTAATCTAAATGCGCTGACTTCACCGGAAGATAAAATAAGTACTTGCGGGATCTTGAGCTTTTTAAGCTCAAGTAAATTGTCGTCGTCACCGCCACTCATCAATTCTCGCCAATTTGCTTGCTCAAGTAAGTTATCTTGAGACCACGGCAGATCTTCTAAGATCAATTCCACTTTGTACTGCTCTGGCAGTTCAATTGGTTTGTAGATATCGTCCGCTTCGAAAGTTCGCCACTTCTCACCGTCAAAAACCAAAAACTCAATCACACCTTTATCTAGGTGAAAACCAAGCTCAACCTGATTTAGTACTGCAAATTCTGACGCAAGATTAATCGTCCCCTGCACACGCATAGCCATGGTTTCGAGCTCTTCCTCATCACTATCACTGACGGTATAAGTAATGAGATTTACTGAAAAAGCAATGATCACCAAGACAATAAGGACTTCAAGTAAACTGAAGCCCTTTACCTTAGCTAATGCCGGTTTATGCAGAGGTGCTAACATAGATTAACGTTCGTCTTCCGTATCCCAGTTACCGATATCATCATCAGTTCCAACTTCGCCATCCGGACCCATTGAAAAGATATCGATTTGGCTCATTTCACCTGGGCTGACTAATTGGTAAGGATTGCCCCATGGATCTTCTGGAAGCTTAGAAATAAAGCCACCTTCAGGGAAACGTTTTGGTACCGGGTCAATATTGGTTTGCGTTACCAACGCTTCCAAGCCTTGCTCTGTGGTTGGGTAACGTTTGTTTTTTAACTTGTACATCTTCATTGCGTCTTCAATTTGACGAATATCTAGACGTGCCTTTTCTTTTGCAGCTTCTTCTTGTTGACCCATCACGTTAGGTGCAACGATAGATAAGATCATACCGATGATAACAAGTACCACCATCACTTCTAGTAGTGAGAAACCTGATTGTTTTTTCACAATGTTTACCTCAATGCTGTTATTGATGACCATGCAAAAACATGCGATGGCCTTTCCTTTTTGACTACAATCCTACGGCTTTGTTCATCGCCATAATCGGCTGAAGAATCGCCATAACTATAAACAGTACAATAATTGCCATCGTCGCTATCATCGCAGGTTCTAGCAACTTCAGCGAGACATTTACCATACTTTCAAATTCTCTTTCTTGGTTATTCGCTGCACGCTCAAGCATCTGTTCTAATTCACCCGACTTTTCACCGCTGGCAATCATGTGCAGCATCATAGGTGGGAACATTTTGGTCTGTTGCAACGACGCTCTAAGGCTTGCACCTTCACTCACCCGAGTCGCCGCTTCTGCAACGGAGGCTTTGATTTTTTCGTTCTCTAGTACTTGGCCTGAGATTTTCATACCCTCAAGTAGCGGAACAGAACTCGATGAGAGAATACTTAAGGTACGCGCAAATCGTGCAGTATTCACACTGCGAGTTACCTTTCCAAGACCCGGTAAACTCAGCAGCTTGCTATCGTACCAAAAGCGGATCTTAGGTTTTTGTAATGCTTTTTTAATCGCGTAGGTGCCAATGACAACCACTGCCAACGTAATCATCCAGTAGTTTTGTACAAAATTACTGGCAGCCATAACCCACTCAGTTGTCCAAGGCAGTGCTTGCTTGGATTTCTCAAAGGTCTTCAAGATCTTTGGTACTACCGTCCCCAATAGAATGGAAACAATCGCGATAGCAAAGATGACCAAAATAATGGGATACACCATCGCTTGCGTAATTTGGCTACGCATATGTTGACGCTGCTCAGTGTAATCGGCCAAGCGATTTAGTACTTCATCTAAGTGCCCTGACTTTTCTCCAGCAGCAACCATTGAGCGGTACAAGTGATCAAATACGTGAGGAAACTCCGACATACCATCTGCCAGTGTGTAACCTTCAACGACTTTTGATCTTACCGCCATCAGCATACGCTTTAATCTTGGCTTTTCACATTGCTCAGCTACAGCCATCACCGCAGCTTCAACAGGTAAAGAAGATTGGATCAAGGTCGCCAACTGGCGCGTGATCAAGGCAAGGTCTGATACCGAGGGACGGTAGCCTTTAAAAAGCGTAAAACCACCACTACTTTGGTTTTTATCTTTCTCAGCAGCAGGCAAAACCTCAAGTGGCATCATGGCTTTTTCTCTCAGCATTTGCCTAACTTGCTTCGCCGTATCCGCCTCTAAGATTCCTTTCTTCTCTTTGCCTTTACCATCTAAGGCGCGGTATTCAAACGCTGCCATTAGCCTTCCTCACGCGTTACACGCATTACTTCTTCTAAGGTTGTTTGACCAGCAAGTACTCGCGAACAGCCATCTTGTCGGATGCTTGGCGTACGCTTACGAATATACTTCTCTACCGCTTGCTCACCTTTACCGTTATGAATAAGTTCACGGATAGGCTCATCAACGATGAGAAGCTCATGAATACCCGTACGACCTTTGTAACCATTGAAGTTACACTCTTCACAGCCGACTGCACGGAAGATTTGCGTGCCACTGTCTTTGGCCACCCCCAGCAGTTCACATTCTCGTTCATCCGCTAAATGCGCTTCTTTACAGTTAGGGCAAAGCGTTCTTACCAATCGCTGTGACAGCACGCCTAGCAGTGATGAACTCAAAAGAAACGGCTCAACCCCCATGTCTTCCATACGCGTGATAGCACCGGCGGCCGTATTCGTGTGTAGTGTGGATAGTACCAAGTGGCCGGTCAAAGATGCTTGAACACCAATTTGCGCGGTTTCTAAATCTCGGATCTCACCAACCATCACCACATCGGGATCTTGACGTAGGATCGCACGTAAACCTCGAGCGAATGTCATATCCACTTTTGGATTTACTTGTGTTTGGCCAATGCCTGGGATCTCATATTCAATCGGATCTTCAACCGTTAAAATATTACGATCCCTAGAATTGATTTGTGTCATGCCGGCGTACAAGGTCGTACTCTTACCTGAACCCGTTGGACCGGTAACCAGTATAATACCGTGCGGTTTAGCAATTATCTCTGCAAACGCGTCGCGGTTTGCTTGGGTCATGCCCAAATCTTCAAGATCTAATCGCGCATTATTTTTGTCTAGTAGACGCAGCACCACGCGCTCACCAAAGCTTGATGGCATCGTCGATACACGCACATCCACGGCTCGCCCCGCAATCCGCAGACTAATACGGCCATCTTGCGGTACACGTTTTTCTGCGATGTCGAGCTTAGCCATTACTTTGATACGAGACACTAATAATGAAGACAATTTACGATTTGGCTTCAATACTTCTTTCAGTACGCCATCAACCCTAAAGCGAATAACCAGTTCTTGCTCAAAGGTTTCGATATGGATATCCGACGCACCTTCTTTTATCGCTTCACTCAACATGGCGTTAATGAGCTTGATGATAGGCGCATCATCATCCGCAGCAAGCAGATCTTCTGTTTGTGGCAATTCTTCAGCAAGCGAGAACAAGTCCATCTCGTTGCCGATGTCTTCCATCATCTGTTGTGTTTCTGAGCTGTCTCTTTGATAAGACGCTTCAAGCATATGCTCAAAGCGGTCTTCATCTAACGCCTCTAGACGTAATGTTTTGCCTGCAACACGGCGTACTTCCATCAGCGTTTCAAGATCAAGCGTGCCTTTGTGAAAAAGCTTAGCCTGATCGCCATCAGGGCTGAGTAACACCCCTTTTCGACGTGCAAATGAAAATGGTAAACGCAATGAAATCGTCGGTACGACAGGCATTTCAGCTACTTCACCTACTATTGGCTCAGCGCTTTGTAGCTGCGCTGCCATCTCTTCAGCTTCAGCTCCTAAATCTGGCGTGACTTTCTCATCAATCATTTTCACGCTCTTTTCTGTTTTGTTCTTTCAAGAACTCTTCATACGTCGGTGGCAAAGTAAGCTTGTCGTCCCACTTAGGAAGGATTGGCGTATCTTCAAATGGCATTAACTCGATACCATCTTCTCTTTGTTTATGCTGCTCACCACGGATAAAGTTATATTTTGAATGGCTAATCTCGTTCATACTGCGACTATCACGTACAATAGTCGGACGGATAAAGACGAGTAAGTTACGCTTTTCCTTCTTAGTCCCTGTTGATCTAAATAGGTGGCCTAACACTGGAATATCACCTAATAGTGGTACTTTAGAAACACTTTCTTGAACGGTTTCGTCAATCAAACCACCTAAGATAACCATGCCGCCATCATCAGCGATAACCGTGGTATTGATAGCACGTTTAGCCACTCGAATATCCACCGACGTCGCACCTTTCACGCTTGATACTTCTTGCTCAATTGTCAACTGAACCGCAGTGCCATCGTTAATCTGAGGGGTTACTTTTAATTTGATACCCACTTCTTGGCGGTCTACCGTTTGGAACGGGTTTGAGTTATTGTCGTTTGCAGTAGAACCAGTCACGATAGGTACTTCTTCACCGACGATCATTGAGGCTTCTTCGTTATCCATAGTGGTAACAGACGGTGTAGCTAGAATATTTGAGTTGGTATCCGTGGTTACCGCTTGAATGATTGCACCCCAATCATTCTTCACAATACCAGCCGCCAGACCATTGATATTTTTCAGTAGGCCTGCCAAACCGCTATAATCTCCGCGCTCGGTAGTGGTGGTATTAGATACATCATTATCGTCTGTTCCAACGATAGTTCCTTTAATCTCTCTATCACGTGCTTGTTCAGCAGCCACAGCTAGTGAACCGATCGGAACAGTGTTGCCATCATTAAACTGCAGCATCCCGCCTTTTTCAGAGATCCATTGTAAGCCAAGGTTAATACCATCAGCTTCAGAAACCTCAACAACGATCGCTTCAACCAGTACTTGAGCTCGACGAATATCTAACTTTTTAATCACCTGAGTTAATGAGCGCATGGTATCTGGCTGCGCCGTGATCACCAGCGAGTTAGAGTCTTCGTGCGCCTCAATGCTAGTTTCATTTTTGCTACTACTGCGAGTTCTTGCTTGCTGACCTGCGGCTTGCTCTTCTTCAATCGATTTACTCACGCCTTGAAGAACCTTAACCAAATCTTCCGCTTTTGCGTAATTCAGATAGAAAACCTGAGTATTGCCTTGAGATTGTAGTTCATCATCTAAACGCTTGATGAGTTCAGCCGCGCGGCTACGGGCCTGTGATTCGCCACTAACAATGACGCTGTTGGTACGGGTATCTGACACAATTTTCGGGATAAGGAAGTCTGGTACACCACCTTTCCCTGAGTCTTGAAAAATCTTTTCAACGACTTTAACAACGTCTTCGGCAGTGGCATGCTTCAGCTTAACGATATCAACACGCTTATCGCCCGCTTGGTCAACCGTTTTGATAATATCAACAAGGCGATTAACCGAGGACGCATGTCCGGTTAGCATCATCACGTTTGCTGAATTTAGATTGGTTACGTGACCACCATCTTTTTGGTCACTGAATTGACGAATAAGTGGACCAAGCTCTTGCACGCTAACGTTCTTCACGCGCACAACGCGTGTTACCATTACGTCACCATTTCCTAGTTCTTCACCAGATACCAAAGGCACGTTCGACTTTTTACCATCAGAACTACGAACCACCTTAAGCACACCGCTATCCATTTCAATAACTGAATAACCATATACTTCAAGCACGTTTAAAAAGAACTGATAATACAGCTTTTCATCCATCAACTCATAACTGCGAACATTGATGTTACCGCGCACGTTAGGGTCTATGATGATAGTTTTATTCAGCTTATCACTAACGATATTAATGAATTCATTAATATCGGTACCTTTGAAGTTCGCGGCATATTCAACCGCAGAAACAGAAAGTGAAATACCAGCAGCAATCAAGAGCGTTGCATACTTAGCTAACCCTTTTTTGGTTTTTGTGAGGTGTAGCTTTTTACCCATTATTCTAAAACTCCAAAATTAGTAACTTTACAGGCTAAACTGCACATCCATCACCTGACCGTCTCGTTCGATCGTGATGTTCGCATCTGTGCTCGTTCTAAGTTCATTAATAGCTGACATAGCCTGTTTCATATCCGTGAGCTGAAACCCATTAATTGCGATTGCTAAATCATTCGCTTTTAGCCCCACCTGTTCGAACAATTCAGGATCCTTTCCAGGTGAGAGACGATAGCCAATAACTTCGCCGTTACGCTGTTCCGGAGCAATCTTAATATAATCAAATAATTTACCTGGATCGCTGAGCAATTCCTGGCGACGATTAGCTAATTCATTTCGAGGTGAGGTAGGTGAAGTTGTGCTGTTGACGATTTTCTTTGGCTTAGTTGGCATCGCCACAGTGCGGCTAAACTCTATGCCATCTAACATCAACGTTTCAAAACGCCCACTAACATCTAAAATCACACGATCAGGTAGTACCCGAGCAAGCTTTGCGCGAGTGCCTGTGATTGGCGCGTCAACGGAATAGGTCTCTTGACGCCCCTGAGATTCAATAATAGCAAGGCCTGCACCATCATCTTGGCTGACAGCGACGATACCAGTTAGCCTAACGTTAAGCGTTGTTTCCGGAGCATCAGAAACCACGGGCTGCGGTTTGGTATCAAGCTTAGCATTTGCCTCACCAAACAAATTTTGAGCGACAATTCCTTGGCTTGTGATACCGCTATTTGATTGACTATACAGTTGTGATGCAGGGAGCAAGGGTTGAGTTTGTGGCACAGGCCATAACAACCAAAATAATTGCGAAAAGAGAAACGCAACGTAAACAACCGACAGGACAACAATGATACGACTCAATTTTGCATGAGGCAAACCAAGCCAAAACTTCTGAAGCTGTTGTAACTGTAATTCCATATAATACTTTTCTTATTCTCTTGAACGCCCCAGTGTACCGCCTCGAAATTTTTTCAACAAGCGTGCATTTGTTAAACTTTTAATTAAATAGGTACACCGTAGGCCAATTAACTGAATCTAAACTTAACCTTGGAACATAGACACACATATTAGTTCATTTTTTAGGTAAAGTGCGATTAACTCACAAGTTTAGTGCCTGTCATCTACTTTGTTTGCATAACGAAATATGCTAAATTTGTTAGGTTAAATTTCACACTAGCAAATAGTTAACGAATTGTGACAAAACTCCAACAGGAAAACAACCAATCTGAACAGAAAGTTCGTATTGATAAGTGGTTATGGGCTGCTCGCTTCTACAAAACACGAGCGCTTGCTCGCGATATGGTCCAAGGTGGCAAAGTACATTACAACGGTCAGCGCTGTAAACCAAGTAAAACGGTTGAAGTCGGCGCAGTAGTGAAGTTGGCCCAAGGATATGAAGAGAAAGAAGTAACCATACTCAAAATCATGGAAAAGCGACAAGCGGCTCCTATTGCTCAAACTCTTTATGAAGAGTCTGAAGCAAGTATTGAAAAACGAACGCAAAACGCGTTGGCGCGCCAAAACAATAGCTTGTTTGCGCCTCGTCCTGCCACTAAGCCGGACAAGAAACAACGCCGTGAATTACTTAAATTGAAATCAAACTAGGATTTTCATTGATGCAGACTGATTTACTTCATCGTTATATTTTCGACAAGCTAGACGTACGTGGTGAGCTTGTACAAATAGAACAGACTTTTACTGACATCATTAGCGGTCACAACTACCCAGAGCCTGTGCAACAGCTATTAGGCGAGTTATTAGTTGCAACAAGTTTGCTGACCGCTACGTTAAAATTTGAAGGTGACATTGCGGTTCAGCTTCAAGGTGATGGTCCAGTAAAATATGCGGTGATCAATGGTAATCACAAACAACAGATGCGCGGCGTGGCAAGGCTGCAATCTGAGGTTTCAGGATCATCTGTACCTGAGCTAATGGGCAAAGGGTATATGGTTATCACCATTACACCGACAAAAGGCGAACGCTATCAAGGCATAGTTCCTCTTTCTAAAGAATCACTTGCCGAATGTTTAGAAGAATACTTCGAACAATCTGAGCAATTGAAAACCCGCCTATGGTTCGCAACAAGCCTAGTTGGCGATAAAGTGAAAGCGGCAGGTCTGTTTTTACAAGTACTGCCCGTCAATAAGGAAAAGTCTGTCGCCGATTTCCAACATCTTGAAGCACTAAGCGACACGATTAAAGATGAAGAGCTACTAGATTTAGACGCCAATACCGTACTAACAAGACTGTATCACGAAGACAATCCTCAACTTTTTGAACCACAAGCCATCTCGTTTGTATGTGGATGTAGCCGTGAAAAAACCGAGAATGCGCTGGCCAATGTCGGATTAGAGGCCTTGATGGAAGACTTGCAAAAGCACGGCGAAGTAAATATTAGCTGTCATTACTGCTTGAAAAACTACGTTTTTAACGAGCAAGATATTAAATCGTTATTTAATTAAGTTGCGCTTTAGCCCTTAATTACAAAATGAAACCGCCATTTTTGGCGGTTTTTTTATGGCTATTGGGTGATACCGGTGTCATAAAACATACAAAAGTTATGACACCGGTATCATTGAAATTATTCAAGTTTTTTGACGTTTTTATGTAATTTTAAGCACTCTAAAGGCTCGAATATCTCAATTTCATCTGTTACTATAAATTTAGCTAAGGGCAAGAGTACCCCAGAGCTATCCCGTTCAACTCTCACTTTTTAGGTATAAACATGACTTCAAGCGCTACTCGTTTTGTCGATTTAACCGCAGCTGAACTTGTCGAACACGCTATCCGTCGTGGCGAGGGCACTTTAGCCGCAAATGGAGCTTTTGTTGCAAAAACTGGTCGCCGTACTGGACGTTCACCAAACGACCGTTTCATCGTAAAAGAATCAAGCACAGAAAATGACATCCAATGGGGTAACGTAAACCGCCCATTCGAAGGTGCTAAGTTTGATGCTTTATGGGCTCGCGTAGAAGCGCACGTTCTTGAAAATGACCACTTCGTCTCTCACTTAGAAGTCGGTGCGGATCCAGAGCACTATTTACCAGTCGTTGTAACGACTGAAACTGCTTGGCACCACATTTTCGCTAAAAACATGTTTATCGAACCTAACTCTTATAACAAAACTGATTTACCTGAATGGCAGGTGATGAACGTTCCTTCTTTTGTTTGTGATCCTGAGCGTGATGGCACAAACAGCGATGGTACCGTTATCATTAACTTTGCACAGCGCAAAGTGCTTATCGCAGGTATGCATTACGCCGGTGAAATGAAGAAGTCGATGTTCTCTGTACAAAACTTCTTACTACCAGCAAAAGGTGTGCTACCTATGCACTGTAGTGCAAACGTAGGTGAAGCTGGCGACACAACGTTATTCTTTGGTCTATCAGGAACAGGTAAAACTACTCTTTCTGCGGATCCTAAGCGTTTTCTTATCGGTGATGATGAGCACGGTTGGGCGCCTGGTAGCGTATTCAACATTGAAGGCGGTTGTTATGCGAAATGTATCGACCTGTCACAAAAGAACGAGCCTGTTATTTGGGATGCAATCCGTTTTGGTACTATTTTAGAAAACGTCGTGCTAGATGAAACGCGTACTCCTGACTATACCGATTCAAGCTTAACGCAAAATACGCGTGCAGCTTACCCTCTTGAGCATGTTGAAAAGCGTAAAGTTGAAAACCGCGCGGGCGAGCCTCGTGCTGTTGTATTCTTAACTTGTGACGTGAGCGGCGTATTACCTCCAGTTTCAATCCTAAGCGAAGAAGCCGCGGCTTATCACTTCCTTAGTGGTTACACGGCGAAAGTAGGCTCAACTGAGATTGGTTCAACCTCTGATATCGAATCAACTTTCTCAACTTGTTTTGGTGCTCCTTTCTTCCCTCGTCCAGCAGGCGTGTATGCTGAGCTACTAATGAAACGCGTGCGTGAGTTTGGCGCTAAAGTTTACCTAGTAAACACAGGTTGGACTGGTGGCCCTTATGGCATTGGTAAGCGTTTTGACATTCCAACAACTCGCGCCGTGATTGATGCAATCGTAAACGATACATTAGAGGGCGTTGAGACACAGCACATTGAGGCACTAAATTTAGATGTACCAGTGGCAGTGGAAGGTGTTGATAGCAAGCTACTTAATCCAGTAAATACATGGCAAGATCAAGCTAAGTATGCTGAATATGCAGCTAAACTTGCGGCTGACTTCAAAGAAAACTTCGCTAAATACGATGTTTCTGAAGCAATCAAAGCGGCAGGTCCTCGCGGCTAATCTAAGAAAGATTCCTTTATCAAAAGCGCCCCTTGTTTGGGCGTTTTTTTGTGCCTAATTTTTTACACATGAATATCTTTCAACAAACTTAGTATTAACATTTAGGTACATACATGCTTATATATTGCTGATTATTTAAACAGCACGTATAAGGAAAACCATGAAATTACAATTAAAAAAGAAACAACTAAAATCGCTGCAAGCGAAAGATCTAAACAATCAGGCAACTAGAAAAATTGCTGCCGCGGGCGCGACTTTTGGCTCTAGAGTTGATTGTGGCAGTTGGCAAATTTGTGATACTCACCCTGCGATTTGTGAGTCAATGGGACTTTGTCGTTCAGTAGATATCTGCTAATAAAGCGATTGCCAAGTCCCTCAATAGGGCGAAAATTAGCCCTATTCCGACGTATTCCAAAGCTTATTTAGCACCAACTTTTTAAAGGTTAAAACAAATTGTTTCAATGTGATTGGAATGATAGTCACAAGCGCAGTCCCCTTATCAAAGTCAGGGTTAACACTACAGTAAAGTGCAATCTCAGTTTTGCTGCTTTCTCTAAAGCGTGTAATTTCAGCCTCGCTGTAATTGGTTTTGCGTCCAACAGCCTTCAAACATCTTAGACCGTTATAGGAACTTACCAAGCCACTCGGGTTAATGGTGTCATAGAGCGTTGCTATCGCGCTATTTTGAGGCAAGTTATTTGGATAAACTTCGGCGATATTTTTTGCCATGGCCCTGAACATGGCGGGACTGAGCATGGTATCTGCATATAACAGTTTTCTACGTGGGTTACGTATATAACGTTTTAATACTTCGATAAGAGAAAACCTAAAGGTACTGTTTTTCCCTCTAAAGTCAGGTAAAAAAGCAGCTGAAGCGCCAACAATGCAAACATCCTTGTTGCTATCATCAAAGGTCAATAAGCAATAGCCGACAATGTCACCGCCTGATAAAAACAACCGGAGTCTGCGCTTTGTGCTTTCGCCTTTTTCAAAGTACAGAGCAAAGTAATGCTCTACATCGACATTGGAAAAGCTTGTCGCTATCACTCGTTTCAATTGGTTTAAATACGGTGTATCTAACATTCCCTTTTGATAGCTTAAATCCCTATGCTTTATTGTGCTCAACTTGCTCGCCTACTCTTTTTGAAAATCATGCTTCCTCAAGCTTTCCCCGATAAGCTGGCAGTGATACCTCCGCGATCAGACCACCACCATCTCGATTTCGTAGTCTTACGTTACCGCCGTGTGTAGTCACGATACGTTTGATAATGGCAAGCCCTAAGCCACTCCCTTCACTCCCTCTAGCCTGATCTCCCTGTTTAAATGGTTCGAATACAGACTCCAACTCTGACTCTGGGATACCTGGCCCTCTGTCCATTACTTTTACGATAACAGCACGGTGCTTGGCGCTATACTCTGTCGTCACCTCAATATCTTGTTCAGAATAACGGATCGCATTTTCAATCATATTAGTGAATACTCGCTTTAACGCGACGGCATTCATCATCACAGCTGGTAAGTATTCCTCTGCTTGCAAGTGAATTGGTCGCTGATGCTGCTGCTCTGCATGAACGACTTCTTCAATAACCGTGTTAACGTCGTCTGCCGACATTTCCGCACCGTTGTGATGACGGAGGTATTCAATGAATTGGTCGATAATCGCATTCATGTCTTCAATATCGTCGATTATCCCTTCGCGCAGGTAGTCTTCTTCATCCGACATCATTTCAGTTGCTAGACGAATTCGGGTTAAGGGCGTACGTAAATCGTGCGACACACCAGCCATTAACAGTCGTCTATCACTTTCTAGGTCTGCGATCCCCTTAGACATTTTATTAAATGCCCGAGTCACCTCAATAACTTCTGTTGACCCTTCTTCGACAAGACGTGTTGAAAAGTCCCCGACGCCTACTCGACTAGCTGCAATTTGTAGAGATTTTAGCGGTTTGTTTAGATGCCTAGCAAAAAGCCACCCCCCTAACACACTTAAAAAACCAATACTGGAGAGGTAAAAAACTAAAAACTCCATTTTTGTTTCACTGAGTCCGCTAAGCGGTACTCTTACCCAATACCCAGGCGCTTGCGGTGCTTCGACCCAATAAACAACCGGATCTCCTTGGCTTATCCTGACTCGCGCAGAACCATTTAGTTGCTCCGACATACTACGAGACAGCAATGTATATTCTTTGGCCTGCCCCAGCCCATTTACATAGGCCTCTCTTTGCGTCATCACCTCAATACCCGTTATCTCGAAAAATTTGCGAGATAGCGTATTGTCGACTTCAACACCATCTTCCCAATCAATGAAAACCGTTTTAACCTGCTTAGCAAGCATCAGATTCACTTGTTCAAAAGTTGGTTTGAAGACATATAAGGTAACGGTAATGTAAGACACGACTTGATTTATTAATAGTAACGCGCCGACAAAGAAGACGGTTTGCCCGAATGCACTACGAGGTAACATGCTGGCTACTTCACGCCGTCAGGCACAAATACGTATCCAAGACCCCACACCGTTTGTATATAGCGAGGATTAGAGGCGTCATCTTCAATCATACGACGCAAGCGCGAAACCTGAACGTCAATGCTACGCTCAAGTGCGCTATAATCACGCCCTCTAGCAAGGTTCATTAACTTATCTCGACTCAGCGGCTCTCGAGGGTGACTCACCAGTGCTTTAAGTACCGCAAACTCACCTGAGGTAAGTGAAATCGTCGCTTCCCCATGTTGCATCTCTCGCGTCGCTAAATTAAGGGTAAAGTTACCAAAGCTCACTTCATTTTCTTCTGCAGCAGGCGCACCTGGTACTTCTTTGGCACGACGACGAAGAATGGCTTTTATTCGCGCCAACAGTTCTCTTGGGTTGAAAGGTTTTGGAATGTAATCATCCGCGCCAAGCTCAAGACCAATAATACGGTCAACTTCATCACCTTTCGCCGTCAACATGACAATTGGGATCTCATTCTCTTTTTGTCTTAAACGACGACAGATGGAAAGACCATCTTCTCCAGGAAGCATCAAGTCTAACACCATCAAGTGAAAGTTTTCGCGTTCAAGTAGTCTGTCCATTTGTTCAGAATTGGCTGCACTGCGGACGATAAATCCCTGCTCTACGAGATAACGCTCTAAAAGACTGCGCAAACGCATATCGTCGTCAACTACGAGCACTTTGGTGGTTTCATTTCCCATTTATATTTCTTCTATTTATTAATTTACTAAAGCTTGCTGATCTGCGACATTTCGTGCACAAATCATCATCCTGTTCATTTAACGCTCATGGCGATAATGGACCATGATATTATTATGCTTAAATATAATTGAATTTGGTGCTTTTCGACACCATACATTGATACTAGATTGTTACCGAACATTACAAGGGTTTAACCCAAAACACCTGAGAAACATGAAAACGAATTTGATCACGCCCGAAGGATACCGCCAACTGCAGCAAGAACATGATCACCTGTGGTTTGAAAAGCGCCCAGAGATCACCAAAATTGTGAATTGGGCAGCGAGTTTAGGCGATCGCTCCGAAAATGCCGACTACACCTTCAATAAACGTTTATTAAGGCAAATAGATAGACGGGTGCGCTTTTTACGAAAGCGTATGCCCGAACTAAAAGTCGTGGAATACAGCCCCGAACAAGAAGGTAAAGTATTTTTTGGCGCTTGGGTAGAAGTGGAAAGCGAAGAAGGCGAGGTTCGTGCATTTCGTATTGTTGGACCTGATGAAATATATGAACGCAATGACTACATCTCCATTGATGCGCCAATGGCTAGGGCCTTACTAAGCAAACAGGTCGATGATGAAATTACGGTCACCACACCGCACGGCCGAAGACTTTGGTATATCAACCAAATCGAATATCGCAGAAACACCGAACAATGATAACATTGAGCTAAATTTTGTTTGCCTGAGGTGAATATAATCTAGGCAACAAAGACCGATTAAGAAGAGTATAAGGATTTTGCATGAGCAATATCACACAACGTTTAGCAACGGAGCTTAACGCCAGAGAACAGCAAGTTAATGCTGCTATTAGTTTGCTAGACGAAGGGGCAACCGTTCCATTTATTGCACGTTACCGTAAAGAGGTAACGGGTGGCTTAGATGACACTCAACTGCGCTTGCTTGAGCAAAGGTTAGGTTACTTACGAGAGCTCGATGAACGTCGCGAGTTTATTTTAAAAACCATCGATGAGCAGGGTAAACTCACTGCTGAGTTAAATGCAGAAATACAAGCCGCCGACAGCAAAACCGTACTCGAAGATTTATATCTCCCATACAAACCAAAGCGCAGAACAAAAGGCCAAATCGCGATAGAAGCAGGTTTAGAAGCCTTAGCTGACGCTTTATTTGCAGATCCAACGTTGGACCCAGAGCAACAAGCGACTCCTTTCATTGATGAAAGCAAAGGCGTTGCAGACAGCAAAGCGGCTTTAGATGGCGCTAAGTTTATTCTCATGGAGCGTTTTGCAGAAGACGCAAAGCTACTTGCTAAACTCCGTGCACACCTTAAAGACAACGCGCAAATCGAAGCAAGAGTCATTGCCGGTAAAGAAGAAGCTGGAAGCAAATACCGTGACTACTTTGAACATAATGAGCTGCTAAATAAAATTCCATCACACCGCGCGCTGGCGATGCTAAGAGCCCGTAACGAAGGCTTTTTGCAGTTATCTATCAACCCGGAACCAAGCGCAGAGGACCCAGCTCAGTTTTGTGCACAGATCATTGCCGATCATTACCGCCTAGCTGTCTCTGGTAAAGCTGCCAGTGATTGGTTAATGGGAGTGGTCCAGTGGGCATGGAAAATTAAAATCACCCTGCACTTGGAAAATGAATTCTTAGGGTCAATGCGTGAAAAGTCAGAGCTAGACGCTATCGAAGTTTTTGCGAAAAACCTAAAAGATCTGCTGATGGCTGCGCCTGCTGGTGCAAAAGTGACAATGGGTATCGATCCGGGATTACGTACCGGGTGTAAAGTCGCTATTGTCGATGCCACAGGCAAACTGATTGCAACCAGTACTATCCACCCTCATGCCCCTCAAAACCAGTGGGATAAGTCGCTGAAGACACTAGAGCAAATGTGCCGCCAATACAAAGTTGAGCTTATTGCTATCGGTAACGGAACCGCGTCTCGCGAAACCGACAAACTGGCCGCAGAACTGCTAAAAAGTGCTACCGAATTAAAGCTCAACAAAATCATGGTGAGTGAAGCTGGCGCATCGGTGTACTCAGCCTCTGAATTTGCCGCAAACGAATTTCCAGATCTTGATGTATCTCTACGTGGTGCAGTTTCTATCGCAAGAAGATTACAAGATCCGTTAGCAGAGCTTGTGAAAATCGAACCTAAATCAATCGGTGTTGGCCAATATCAGCATGATGTTTCTCAAAGCCAGTTAGGACAAACACTAACGGCTGTGGTCGAAGACTGCGTAAACTCAGTAGGTGTAGATGTGAATACGGCATCGATACCATTATTAACGCGCGTCTCGGGTTTGAATAAAACATTAGCCAGCAACATCGTAAAATACCGCGACGAAAATGGCTCTTTCACGGATCGCAAAGCGCTTAAAAAAGTTGAGCGATTAGGACCTAAAGCATTTGAACAAGCAGCTGGTTTCTTACGTATCGCCAATGGCGACGATCCACTGGATGCATCAGCAGTGCACCCAGAAGCTTACCCGGTTGTCAAAGCGATTTGTAAAAAACAAAATCTGGAAGTGAATACCCTTATCGGTAATCGCGAAGTCTTGAATGGCCTTGTGGCAAACGACTATGTAGATGATAAGTTTGGGGTACCAACGGTCACTGATATTATCAAAGAATTAGATAAGCCAGGCCGAGATCCTCGCCCAGAATTTAAAACGGCGCAGTTTAAAGCTGGTGTTGAGACAATCACAGATCTTAAAGTCGGTATGATTTTAGAAGGTGTGGTCTCTAATGTTGCCAATTTTGGGGCTTTTGTGGATGTAGGTGTACATCAAGATGGACTTGTTCACATTTCAGCACTCACGGATAAGTTTATTTCCGATCCGCGT
Source organism: Pseudoalteromonas sp. OANN1 (assembly GCF_024124685.1). Taxonomy (NCBI): domain Bacteria; kingdom Pseudomonadati; phylum Pseudomonadota; class Gammaproteobacteria; order Alteromonadales; family Pseudoalteromonadaceae; genus Pseudoalteromonas; species Pseudoalteromonas sp. OANN1. The sequence goes on along the minus strand of NZ_JAMXSE010000034.1, from coordinate 27,762 downwards.
GAAGTCGTTAAAGCGGGAGATATCGTTAAGGTCAAAGTGATTGAGGTTGATGTGCCTCGTAAACGCATTAGCTTTACCATGCGCTTAAACGATGAAATATCTCAAGCTCCAGCGCAAAAACAAAACGCTAAGCCGCACAAAGGAAAACCGGCGCCTAAGTCTTCTAAGCCAAAGTCACGAGATGCAGGTAACGCCGCGATGGGTAATGCGTTTGCTGAAGCCTTCGCAAAGCTGAAGAAGTAATCTCAATAACCTGAACTTGGGATAAGAAGTAAGTTAATCCACTAAAATCACTAAGTTCAAAAGTGTAATATCGCTCTAGCCAGGAGTTATTTCTTAATACAAGGCAAATTTGTGCGTCAATAGCTGGCCTATTGCAAGCAAATTTAACGCAGTAGTAAGGGATAACAGCTGCTAGAGAACAAGTTGTTATCCCGAGTTCAGGTTCAACAATGCAATGAACAAAGAAAAGCGCGGCCTTGGTCGCGCTTTTCGTTTGTCGGGGGTTTTAACTCGTTTTCACTGCAATGACCCGCGGAGGAGAAGGCCAATACCTACGGTTAAATTTGCACTGATAGCGATGCGGGTTGATTAGGCATCGCTACATGTTGATAAAAGTTTGAGATCCTGAGCGATCTTGCTTGGATTTCAGGATCAGCTTCAATTGGCATCGCGACAGCGTAAGGATCTGCATCCTGCTTCAGCTTGGCTTGCTCTTCTTCACTCTCTGCTTTTGCCTGCTCACCACTCAAGCGACGAGTTTGAATATTTTGCACCCGCTTGCTATCAATTTGTTCTTCACCACTAATAGAAGCTTTTGCCAACTCAGCCTGCGCCGCCGAGAGTTTTTGAGTAGCATCTGCTGCGATGGCCCTATCAGCGCCCGATGGTTCTGCAGGTGCTAACGCTGCCGCTCTCACCGTTTGCATTTTTTCAATTGTGCCCTGTGGGTCACCTTCAAGCGGCGCAACGTCGATCATCACCTCACCACCAATAGCGTAGTTATTGCCATCAGGACCGCGCTGATATTCGTAACTCGGTGATCCGGCATATTGCCCGCCTACTCTGGCATGAGCCTGCTCATGTAATCTTACTTCTCTATCTCGAGATTTTAATTCTTGAACGACCTGCTCATCTTGCTCTGTTTGTTGCTGCTCTTGTTCATTCTTTTCTTTTTCTTGGCCTTCGCCTTTTTCACCTTCCTCTTTGCCTTGAATGGTTTTGCTTTGCTCTGTTTTACCATCAGAACCGTAAACTTTTGCATCGTCTACGTTAGAAGAGCGGCCTTTTTCAGAATCGGAAAGGTTGCGGTTTTCAGTAAATGAGGGATTAGTTGGTGCAGGTTTTGGGATCGCTTCACGCAGCTGATTATCGCGTACAACCGTTTCGGTGTACACGTTGGCAGTGTTTAAATTCATCGCCGGTGGTGGCGTTACTATGTTCATTACACTTTAATATCAATCAACGTACCTAGCACTTCATCTGCAGTGCGAATAGTTTGCACATTGGCTTTCGCGTTAAACTCTTCAACTTTTAAGGCTACCACTGATTCGGTCAAGCTTGGGGTTTCGCTCACTGGAGCCGTCACAGCTTCACCGGCACTGGCACCCTGCAACTGCCGCCCAGATGCACGTTCAGAATCACTTTGTTGATCGATGGCAGCGCGGTTAATATCAGCACTTGCTTGGGCAATCCCCTGAGCAGCGCGGTTATAACCGTCAATTCCATTATTTAACACATCACCTATTGGCATATTCGCACCTAGATAAACCTTTTCTTACTGACTAATTATTGCGCAAAATATCAACAAAGAAAAGTAAAAGCGGCAATTTTTTGCCGCTTTATTATTCTAAATTTCTAAATAATTGATTTAAGGAGTGATAAAAAAGCTTCTTTATGAGAGATAAAAGGCGCATGAGAGGCCTTTGCAAGCGTATGAGCCTTAAAATTTGGATTGAGTACCTGCATTTTTTCTACAGCCGTTTGTGGAACAAGAGAATCTAAACGGCCGAATATGCCTATTGTGGGGAGTTGCAGCCGTGAAAATTCATCACGTAAGTCCTGCGATTTCAATATCTCCAGTCCACCAGCTAGTGCTTTCGCCTCCGCTTCCGGCAGTGTGCCTAGTAGCGCTTTGAGTTGTTTGATGTCTTCTCTGGCATATTCACTGCCCATCGCTTGAATAGCTAAAAATCTTTCTATCGTCTTTGCGCTATTGGTTTGCAGTTGAGTCTCAAAGTTGTTTAGCACCTTAGGGGCTATTCCGGGCCAATCAGCTTGCTCACAAAAAAATGGCGTTGAAGCGACCAAAATAACCTTGCTAACTTTGTCTGGAAAATGAGCAGCTAAATACAATGCAAATAAGCCCCCCAAAGACCAGCCTATCAATACGCTTTGTGGCATCAGCTGCTCAGCAATAAGTAAAGCGTTACGCTCAAGAGAATAATCGCCCTCCGCGCTTGGTGTACCACCAAACCCAGGAAGGTTTACCGCTTTAATTGGTGTTGTAGGTGCTAAAGCTTCCTCGCATAACTGCCACACCGCTTTGTTCATCCCCCAACCATGGAGCAGCACAACTTCATTTTGCATTTATCTGTTCTCTATACCAAACTTGACGCCATGATAGCTAACCCGGGATGGAAAGCAATGATCCAACTTAATCGGTTATTACCTAAAAAGTGGTGTCAGCCTTGTGTATGCTGTGAACAAAGCACAACAGAAACCTTGCTTTGTTCATACTGCTTACAAGCCTGTTTAGACTTTATGGATAAAGAGATAAATTTACTTAATTACCCCAATATCCAACGCATGGTTAGCCTTGAAGACTGCGATGGGTTAACCGTGGCGAGTTGGTACCGTACGCCTATAAACACATGGTTGCAAGGAGTAAAGTTTAACCATAGCAAAGCGTATCAATGTGCCTTGAACCTGCTGGCTCAAACACTATGGCAGCGCTTCAGTGAAGAGGATGCTTTCCCCGTAGACCTTGTTTGTTGTATGCCACTACACCGAAGACGGTTAATCCGACGAGGTTACAATCAAGTTGAGCAAATTTGGCAAGGGCTACCACTCAGCCAGACAATACTCAAAAGAGCAAAACACACCAAGCCACAATCGGAGCTGACCAAAGCTAAACGAAAACGTAACTTAAACAATGCCTTTGTGCTCAACCAATCTGTTGAAGGAAAAAATATAGTATTACTTGAGGATGTGATCACAACGGGTGCGACCATGAATGCAGCGGCAAAAGTGTGTAAACAAAATGGGGCAAAAATGGTGTGGGCGATGGCTATCAGCCTCACACCATTCGACGCTTAAAAGCGTATTGTTTGATTGATATAGCTAGAACAGATATCAATCAACTTGCTAAATGTTCTGGACCTTATCTTATGCCGTGTGCAAAGAACAACGCGTTATTTAGCAGTCGGCTAGAACCGAACCAAAAGCCACGAAATACAGGATTGTCAGTCATTCCTACAGCCACCCCACGTCCAGACGTTGACGCTATCAAGACAGAGGAACCTGCGATCTGTTCAACGTTAATATTATCAGCATACCCTGCCAATAAAGGCTTTTTAGTATACGTCAACGACTCGATAAATGGCTTATTATTACGATGCATCACCCAAGTGCTATTTTTAAAGACAGGTAATTCCCGGTTCTCAAAGCCAAAAGACAAAGGATGGCTTAAATCCAAACGCGCATCAAAAATCGCGCCGGCAATCCGCTGTTTTGCCGAAAGGCTATCTTGATCTGCAAAGGTGAGATTTTTGCTGTCAAACTGGGCTCGCATTTCTTTGCTTGAAACCATTTCAGCGTCTAGTAGCTGCTGTTCGATTAGCCACTGCGCACCACGCTTTTGCCCCCAAATCACACCGCCTTTAGCGACCCAGCTCAAGAGCTTAGCTTTGCTCTTGTCACTTAAATCTCCATATTTACCATCAGCCAATAAAATGTGGGTGTAGCGCGTAAGATCGAGTTTCTCGATATGCTGCTTTTCCACAATTGAAGGAGCAAGTTTTAAATGTCTATCCAAATGATACCAAAGCTCACCCGCTTCATATTGACTTACACCTGCACCACCTATGATGAGGGCTTCTGGCTTTTGCAGCTGCAGCATTTGTCTTGACCCAAAATCGACGCCACTTTGGGTCATGCCTGTAGTCACACTATATACTGGAAGTGAAAGCTCTCTGGCGATTGTTTCAAGCTGAGTAAACCAGTCCGCTTGCTGTTGAATACCACTTGCTATCACCAATGTACCGGCCTGAAAGTCATGAGAGCCTGAGGTAGTTGATGCTGAAAATGGTGACATTGCAGCTGCCACTTTCACTCCAGCCTGTAAGAGGCGATTTGCTAATTGTGGCGCCAGGTAATGATGCCATTCTATGGTGTAGGCATAACTTCCTGCAACGGGAGCCAATATATTTGATTCAATGCTCGATTCACCTTGAAGCTTTAAACCCCAGCCACTTTTTACTGCGGCAAAATCTAAATCATAAGCGTACGGCATCGTCCAACCTGAAACATCGTAGAACGTGTTGTCCTTAAAATGCGTCTGTGTGCTAAATAGTGCTTTTATCAAGCGATATTGCGGCTGGGCTAGTGGAATGTATAAATCCCCTTGCTGATATTCGGTGTTATCAACTTCTTTGGCTTTTGAGAGGTATTTCACCTCTATCTGATGCTGTTTCAATAAATCCACAAACGCTTGAAAACTGTAGTTATCTTTGCCGCGAGCAACAACGTAACCGTTGATTTCACCTTTACTCGCAAGCTCGTTCGCTTGTTGATAAAACTGCTGCTGATAGTCAAGTAAAGCGCGTCTATGTGTCGTGCTGGCTTGAAATGTCGAGAGACTCGTCGTAACCTGATTTTTAATCGTTTCAGGAAAGCTCAACACGCCATACTGAGTTTCTTGTGCATGCCCTCGACTACTTGCTTGTTCAAACAAAATGCCAACCGCACCATTTACGTCGGGGTACGTAGAACCTTTGCCATAATAAAAGTCATCAAAGCTCTCTTGAGTAAAATATAACTCCCCTTGCGCATCAAGGGCTTTGGCATGAAACTTACCAATCTCGTTGGTTAGCGCTACGTTTTGTAATGGGGTAATTGGGTGAGTCCTTGATGGGATCCCAGGTTGAAAAAAATACGTACTATTTGGGCCCATTTCATGAAAATCGGTCAGTACGTTAGGTTTCCAACGGTGGAATGCTTTGATCCGTGCTTTTGACTCAGGATGTTGTAGTAGTAACCAGTCACGATTGAGGTCAAACCAATAATGGTTAGTACGACTAGAAGGCCAAGACTCATTATGCTCGCGATGTGCAGGATCAGTTGATAGAGACATGCTCTTATTGGCGTTTGCCCATGTAGCAAAGCGTGATAAGCCATCAGGGTTCAAGGCTGGATCTAACAATATCACCGCATTATCAAGAAGCTGTGTAACAGACTCGCCCTGCGCCGCAGCTAAATAATATGCCATAAGTACCGCTGCATTGCTGCCTGAAGACTCATTACCGTGTACGCTATAGCCCATCCACATCACAACTGGCTGGTCTGAACGGTTTTGACTACTGCTCAATGAAGCAATATGGTCTTGCTGAATACGCGCCAAGTTTTGTTGGTTTTGTGGCGAGCTCGCTTTTAGGAGTAATAAAGGACGTCGCTCATGGCTAAATCCGATTGTTTCGACACTCAGCCTTGGGCTTTCACTTGCAAGGGTATGTAGATAATTAACGATTTGATCGTGGCGCAAATGCCACTGCCCAACTTCATATCCAAACGCTTGTTTTGGCGTAGTTATTGTGGGATCAAATTTTACTTCATCGCCAAAATAATAGGCAATGGGCTTGGCCTGCAAGCTAAAGCTCAACAGCACGATAATACAGCTTATTAACCGCATGATAATGTCCTTTAATTCCGATTACTTTTCAAGCTAACAAGCGCACCGCCGATTGCCAAATTTTTACGCCGAACACTAGCGACAACACGACGAGGAGAGTATGATACGTATTAACCGAGTAATTTAGTCAAGTATAGAGCGAATTATGATCCATATTTCAGATTCTGCCCAAAGCCATTTCGCGAAACTATTAGCCGATCAGGCTGAAGGCACTAATATTAGAGTTTTCGTGGTTAATCCAGGCACCTCTCAAGCTGAGTGTGGCGTGTCATATTGCCCAGCAGATGCCGTTGAACAAAGCGATATCCGCTTACCGTTTAATGGTTTTGAAGCCATCGTTGATGAAGAAAGCGCACCATTTTTAGAAGAAGCCGATATCGACTTCGTTACCGATAAAATGGGGAGTCAGTTGACGCTTAAGGCACCAAATGCCAAAGCTAAACGATTACGTGATGATGCGAGCCTAGCTGAGCGCGTAGAGCACATGCTAGTGACAGAAGTAAATCCACAACTGGCCAATCACGGTGGTCAAGTTAGCCTAGTAGAAATTACCGCAGATGGTATTGCTGTACTTCAATTCGGCGGTGGTTGTAACGGCTGCTCAATGATTGATGTCACATTGAAAGAAGGCATCGAAAAAGAGATGATCGCTAAGTTTGAAGAAATCAACGGCGTACGTGACATCACGGAGCACGCGCGCGGCGAACACTCTTACTATTAATGAGCAAACCCCTCATTTATCGCTTAGGGTCTCACCCTAAGCGAAGTCTCAAGTTCTTCCTTTTTGGCCTTGTTATTGTGTTACTCGCGGGTGCTTTTATCGCGCTGGGTTATTATCAAGATCATCGCTTTCAAATCGCAGGTTTAGTGCTTTTACTTCCTGGTTTATGCTGTGCCTTTTACGGTTATATTGGTATTTTTGCTAATCGCTTTTCTCAAGTGATAGAAGCCAGAGAAAAACGCCGCCAAGCCCTAAAAGATAACGACCCATTTGCTTAACACAGCCCCATTATTCGAGTAAAGTAGCTTCTCGAGCGAGCAGGTGATATTTATATGCCAAGGTCAATCCACGCAACCCCATAAAACAACTCATCGCAAGCCAGAGCGCATGATTACCGAGTGGCAAGGCAATCAAAAAAGGCAAGAAGAAACCGAATACCGCAGAAACTAACATGCTATTTCGCATTTCTTTAGCACGAGTAAGCCCAACAAAGATGCCGTCAAACAAAAAGCAACTCATGGCAATCAAAGGTAATAGCACCAACCAAGGTAAATAAGTACCTGCCAACGTTATCACTTCGGGGATATTGGTTAATAAGTTAATGATCCAGCCACCAGCTAGATAAAAAATAGCGCTGTATAAAAGCGCAAATGCAGCCCCCCAAAACAGGCTTACTTTTACCCATAATTGCAATTGCCCCAACGAGCCTTGTCCTTTTGCTCTGCCGACCTTTGCCTCGGTAGCATAAGCGATACCGTCCATCGCAAAGCTAACTAACATCAAAAAATTCAGTAAGACAGCATTGGCCGCTAGCGTGATCTCACCAAGTCTTGCGCCATAGAAAGTCATAAAACTAAAGCAGAGTTGTAAGATCAAGGAACGAATAAAAATATCACGATTCAAGGTGAGTAAACTGAGCCACTGCGCGCGCTTTGGTAGAGTGAATTTCAACGAAATACCGTAGCGCTTTGCGACCAATGCGCTCAAAAACAAAGATAAGCCTAATGCCGAATAGTCTGCAATCAGTGAAGCCCAAGCTGCGCCTGCTACTCCCCACTCAAATCCGACAACAAATAAAATATCCAAAGCTATATTCACTATGTTCGTGAACAACACCAGATAGAATGGCCCTCGCCCGTAATGCATTCCAAGCATAAAGCCCAGCAACACAAGATTTAACATTGCTGCAGGCGCGCTAAATACACGGATTTGAAAATATAATTTTGCTTGCTCAAATACTTCACTAGAAGCATTTGAAAGTTGAGCAATAACTTGGACCAGCAGAGGAGATAATAGAATCAAACTCACGGCAAAGAGCAGCGCAATGAGCATGCTGGTAAATAGTGAACGTGCTAGCTTGTCATGGTCTTGCTGGCCGCTTGATTGAGCGATCACTCCTGTAGTACTCATTCGCAGAAAACTTGCAAGCCAAAATAGTACCGAGATAGCGCTAGAGCCTAGCGCTATCCCAGCCAAAAAATGCGCATCCCCCATATGACCAATGACTGCTGTATCGACTAATCCTAACAGTGGCACCGTAATATTTGATAGTATCATCGGACCTGCAAGTAGTAAGAGGCTCAGATGTTGCGCTTTATGGCATTTAAGAAATTGATACAACATATTATTTTTGGTTTGGCCCTATTCTCAGCAAATAGTTGGGGTGCGGTTATCTTACAGTATCATCACGTGAGTGAGAAACTCCCAGCGGTCACCAGCGTGAGTGAAGAAACCTTTAAATCTCATCTTAACCACATTAAAGAACATGGTTTTTCGGTGATACCTTTACCACAATTGTTAGATAGCCTAAAGTCGGGTAAGTCTCTACCAGAAAAGACGTTAGCTATCACCTTTGATGATGGCTATGAAAATAATATCACTGCGGCGGCCCCGATCCTGGAATCTTTTGGCTTTCCCTATACTATTTTCGTCAACCCTCAACTTATTGACGAAAAGAAAAGCTATGTCATGACGTGGGATGAACTGAGGTCATTAGCAAAACGCGGGGCTATTATCGCAAATCATAGTGCTAAGCACGATTACCTCCACCTCAAACTAAAAAATGAAACAGCGGCGCAGTGGCGTGCACGTGTTGAGCACGATATCACATGGTCACAACAGCGTATTAAAGAAGAAATTGGCCACGATTACCCCTACCTCGCATACCCTTACGGTGAGTTTAACCATGAATTGCAAAAGCTAGTAGCAGAGCTTGGACTTATTGGTATTGGCCAACACTCTGGTGCGGTTGGTGTTTCTTCAGATTTTACACGTATCGCTCGCTTTCCCGCATCAGGAAACTACAGCAACTTAGAAACATTAAAAACTAAGCTCGAGACCAAAGCGTTCTCTCTACAAAAATTAGATTACCTTGATAGCGTTACGAACAATAAAACCCCAGCAATCACGTTGCATTTTAACAATAAGGATTTTCATCAGAGTCAATTTGCATGCTACGTTTCAGGTGTTGGACAAGCTGAGCTGACGTGGCTATCAGAAACCAGCGTACGTATCCAAACCCCGAAAGCACTATCCATAGGACGGTCTCGATATAACTGTACGGCACCTTCAATCAAAGACACAGGACGATATTATTGGTTTTCACAACCTTGGGTTATTGAAAAATGACAGCTTTGGGTAGGAGCAAATTAGCTCTTACCCCTACTTTTTAACCGCGCTCAGCATGGTTTCAGTCACTTTACTCAAAGGTACTAGGCTTTGCACTGCGCCAAGCTCGTACGCCGCTCTAGGCATTCCCCATACCACACAGCTAAGTTCATCTTGTGCAAATGTATTGGCACCAGCGGTTTTCAAAGCTAGCATTGCTTTTGCTCCATCACTACCCATTCCCGTAAGCATAGCAGCACAAACATGCTTCCCCATTGGCACAAGGGAGTTAAATAACACCTCAACTGAGGGTTTATGACGATTAACAGGCTCAGTATCATCTAATCGGCAAACATATCCGGTTGCAGTGTGTGCCACCTTAAGATGTTTGTCTCCCGGTGCTATGAAAACATGACCAGGTAATAAAACATCACCATCTTCCGCTTCTTTGACTGATACCGCACAGGTGCGATCCATTCTTTGCGCGAATGAGGTACTGAAAACTGGTGGGATATGTTGGGTGATAACAACAGGAGGGGCGTGTGTTGGTAATCGCATAAGCACCTCTCTGATAGCTTCAGTTCCTCCAGTTGAGGCGCCTATGGCTAAAATAGTATTACGAGAAAATGTATAATTACGGCCAATTTCTAATTCGCTTTCCTGTTTTGGTGCTTTAAAAGCCCTCACTCTTGCACCGGCCGCTACTCTAATTTTCTTAACCAGCAAATCGGAATAAGACATTAAGGTATCAGCAACATTGCTGGTGGGCTTAGAAATAAAATCAACGGCACCTAATTCTAGTGCTTCTATCGTGGCGGGTGAGCCCTCTTGGGTCAACGTAGAGATCATCACAACAGGCATAGGCCTTAAGCGCATTAAATTTTTAAGAAAATTAATGCCATTCATTTTTGGCATTTCTATATCCAAAGTTAATACGTCAGGCGAAGTAGACTTAATGAGCTCTCTAGCTTCATAAGGGTCTTCCGCGGTGCCAACGACTTTAATACCATCCGCCTGACCTAAAATTTCTTTTAACAACCCACGAATTAACGGCGAGTCGTCAACAATCAGAACTTTGATCATATTTCACACCTAAAATAGCTCAATATCCGTTTTATTGTCTTGAGCCTCAATGTCATGTAAGTAACGCACTTCACGTTGTTCAATTGTGTTATTGTGCATGGTTCGTAACTTTTTCACTTGCGCTTTGCCACTTTGAGGATGAAAGATAACTTTTCTTGGCCAGGGGCCGCCTACATCCTGTGAAATCAAATTTAAACTTTCCTCTTCCACATAGGCTTGAGCAAACCTGATATTACCTTCTCCGATATCAGTCATAGCGCTAATAATTTTTCCGCCGCCAAAAAGTTTAATTTTTAAATTGCTTCTAGACGCCCCATTTTTGAGTACTTCATTTATCAGATACTCCATCGCCCAGTTACCGTAACGGCAATTTAGGTCATCCGCATGCACTTCTCTTAGTGCCTTTGCTCCGGGTAACATAAAGTGATTCATACCACCTATCCCCAATTTCTCATCATATACGCAAGCGGCAATGCAGGAACCTAGTACAGTCGAAATCAGTTCATCCTGCTTAGATACATAAAACTCCCCCGGAAGTACTTTTGCAACGACTTTGGCACGCCCTGAATCCCAAAAGCGTTTTACATGCTCGAAGCCTCTGAGAACGGGTCTAAACTCTCTCATTCAACTGGCCTTTTTGATAAATGGTTTTACCTAAATTTTTAAATTCTAGGTGCTCTTTTCCCATCGTTTCGGAGTGCCCTATAAGTAAGTAACCATTGGGAACTAACATGTCATGATATTGCTCAAACAATTTATCTTTTGTTTCTTTATCAAAATAAATCAAAACATTACGACAGAAAATAACATCAAAGGGCCCTTTCATTGGCCATGGTTCTAGAAGATTAAGTCGTTTAAAATGGATGAAGGATTGCAATTTAGGCTTCACTTTATACATTGCTCCATCAGCACTTCTAAGAAACCATTTTTTGAGCTTATCTTCGTCTAAACCCGTGACGTTATTTGCCGTATATTCTCCAAGACTCGCTTTGCCTAAGACATTGGAATCTAAATCTGTTGCCAGTACTTTGACATCCCAACCATTAGGAAAAGCATTCGCAATGGTCATCGCAATACTATAGGGTTCTTCACCTGTGGAGCACCCGGCAGACCAGATCCGGACTCTTCTGTCGTGTTTGTGTCTGGCAATAATTTCGGGAACTATTTTCTTTGTTAGAAATTCGAAGTGATGATTTTCCCGAAAAAATGAGGTTAAATTGGTCGTAATTGCATTGATAAAATGACTAAATTCAACATCTTGATTTTCTTCCAAAAACGACAAGTACGCCTCAAATGATTTTAGCCCATTGGCTCTTATGCGCCTTGCCAACCTTGAGTAAACCATTTCCCTTTTATGCGGCCCGAGTACTATGCCGCATGTGTCATAGACTCGAGCCGAAATTTCGGAAAAATCCTTATCGGTCAACAGAAACTCTCGCATCGTCGTATTCCTTCAGCCAACCCCCACTACGGAATTGATCTATTGCCTAACCCTAAAACTCTTCCCACTCTTCCGAGTCATCTGCAAACTGATTACTTTTCGTGTTTTGCTGAGGGGGCTTATTAGAGTTCATTGTCCGTTTTGGTAATTGCTTTTCTGGCGCTTTATAGTTCTTCGGTGACTCAGACATTTCTAAGCTACGGTGTGAAGATTCATCAAGAGTGAAGAAGTTTAATAATCTTCTCATATCATTTGCTTGCTCAGCCATCGACTCCCCTGCGGCTGACGCTTCTTCAACTAAGGCAGCATTTTGCTGCGTCATTTCATCCATTTGTGACACTGCTTTATTAACCTGCTCAATACCTGAACTCTGCTCAATCGACGCTTCAGCAATGTCAGAAATCATGTTTGTCACCCGCTTAACAGACTCAACTATTTCTTTTAGCGTTTCACCAGATTCATTAACCAGTAACGTACCATCTTCAACCTTACTTACACTGTCTCTGATCAGATCTTTAATCTCTTTCGCCGCTGCTGCAGAACGCTGAGCTAGATTACGGACCTCACCCGCGACCACTGCAAAGCCTCTACCTTGTTCTCCGGCTCTGGCAGCTTCAACGGCTGCGTTTAATGCCAATAGGTTTGTCTGGAAAGCGATTTCATCAATAACGCCTATAATGTCGGCAATTTTCTTACTTGAATCATTAATTTCAGACATGCTTTCAACTGCGCGTGTGACTACTTCACCGCCTTTGGTCGCCTTATCACAAGTCTCTTCGGCCAACTCATTAGCTACTTTCGCGTTATCTGCATTTTGTCTAACTGTGCTCGTCATTTCTTCCATGCTAGAAGCTGTTTCTTCTAGTGAGGAGGCTTGCTCTTCAGTTCGCTGACTCAAATCCGCGTTACCTTGGGAGATTTCATCAGCACCACTAGCAACCAAGTTTGCAGAAGTACGGATCCGGCCAAGTACCTCAGTTAACTTCTCAGCGGTAGTATTGGCATCTTTTTTAAGTTTTTCGTATGCTCCACGGTATTCACCTTCAATACGTCTGGTTAAATTACCAGTTGCTAAGGCGTCTAACATGTCCCCCATATCTGTAACCGTTTCATCAACTGTAGACACTAAACTATTTAACCCTTTGGTTAGTCGTAAGTAGAAGCCATCTTTCCCATCTTCTGATAAACGAACACTAAGATTACCGCCATTAGCCGACTGAACTAGGCCATTCACCTCTTTCTCAATTGTGACTTCTTTGGTTCTATCTTCCCATTCGACAACGGTGCCTACGCGTTCGTTATTACCATCAAATATCGGATTAGCGACTAGGCCAAAGGTTCTTCCGCCGACAACGATTTCCGTTTTATACTCGGTTTCAAGTCGAGAGAGCATACTGCGTTGGTGACTTGGATTACGGTGGAATACATCAATATTCGCTCCCATAAGGTGGTTACTATCAAAATTAGGCAGGTCACGCCTTAAATCGCTTTCAGCATTTCTCATCATATCTTTCACTGCACGATTCAAGTAAACGATCTCAAACTGCTCATTTGCTATCATCGTATTCGTTGAAACGTTATCTAATGCTCTTCGGACGCGCAAGTTTTCAGCTGCGGCAGTTTTTTCTTCCTCTTCACGAACTAAACGCTCTGTTTTGTCGTCCCACTCAACGACGGTACCAATCCGCTTTTTCTCTTCATCAAACACCGGGGTCGCAATTAAGCCAAAGGTAAAGCCAGCAACTTTGATATCTGTGCTGTATACATCGCTCAGCTTCTCAAGGAGGTTTCTTTGATGGCTGGGGTTTGCATGAAATACATCAATACATTGCCCTACAAGTGTATCCACATCAAAGTTCGGTAATGATTTTCTAAGCTGCGTTTGATTGTCTCTGAGCATTCGCACAACCGAATCATTAACATAAATAATATTCAACCCTTCGTCCGCTAGCATTACGTTTGCCTGACAAACGTCCAGCGCGCTCGATATACGAGCATTGTGGCTCGCCAAATCCGCCTGCTTTTTCTCTAACGCTAATTCTCTTGTAAGGTCTTTCCACTCAACTAAAGTCGCGATCCTTTGTCCTTCATCATCGAAAACAGGCGTGGCAATAAGATCAAAGGTCAAACCTGCCACTTTGATTTGTGTGACATATGGACGGGTCAAATTAGCTAGTATGCCTCTCTGATGGCTCGGGTTTTTATGGAACGTATCAATGTTGGCACCAATCAAGCTATCAACATTAAAACCAGGTAACTCTTGCTGTAACTTAGCCTGATTTTTACGCAGCATACTGGTTACGGAGTCGTTCAAATACACAATGTTGAGAGAGGCATCTGCAAGCATAACATTGGCCTGACAGACCTTTAAAGCTAGCAACAAACTATGGCTATGGTCTTGACTATCTGCCGCGTCACCACTTAATAAATTAGCAACTGCTTTGTATAAAGATGATTGACGTGACGCATTACTTGCATTGAGCAAGCTAGCATCTTTGCTCTCGATCGCGGGAACAATTTCCTCAACATCTTGCAACTTAGAAAGCAGAATGTTTGCGCTTTGCTTAAGTAGTAAAATTGCCAGCACCACACTAACAGCTGCTATAACCATCGCCACATAGGCTTGTGTAGACATATTAATATTCAACATTTGAACACTAATTGCCAAGCCCACAAATATTATGGCACCCGCTATCAGAACCCTATTGTTGAGTTGACTTGCTAATGCTTGATCGCTCATGTTATCCCCCGACAACCAATTGCTCATTCTGCTTTACTTCAAGATCTAATATCTTTTTCAAATTTAAAAGTACGACCATTTTTTCACCAACATTTACAAGTCCTTGTACAAATTGACTATTTTCCGAGTCTTGAAAATCTGGAACATCCTTCGCTGTTTCTTCGTTGATGCTGTATACGTCAGATACCGCATCAACAACTAACCCCATAATTTTTGTTGCCTCTTTTATTACAACGGAGACAACGATAACCACAGTTAGCGCTCCATATTCGATTTGCGGTAAGCCGAATCGAACCCTTAAATCTATGATTGGCACTATCGTGCCACGTAAATTAATCGCACCGTTCACATACTTAGGAGCATTTGGAATTGCAGTGACTTCTTCCCACCCTCTGATTTCCTGTACGGCCAGAATATCCATGCCATATTCTTCTCCCGCCATCATAAAGGTGAGAAATTGTGTATCGTCATCTCTGTCTGCAAGCATGACTTGTTCATTAATCGAGGCTTTTTCAGTGATCATGACACCACCTCATCTAACTCTTGTTCTACTAATAACTCTTGAGTTCCTGGACGCTTTAAGCCACTCAGTTTGATAAGACCACTAATATCAACAATTAAAGAGACTCTTCCATCACCTAAAATTGTCGCCCCTGAGATCCCATTTACTTTCTGATAATTCGCTTCGAGACTTTTAATAACGACCTGTTGTTGCGCTAGTAAATCATCCACCAACAATCCCACTTTGTGATTATCACTCTCTACAACTACTAACAGTGTTTTATCCAACTCTTCTATTGCACCACCATGGTTAAATAGTTGATATAGCCTTAGTATTGGTATGTATTCATCTCGTAACCGAAGCACCTCTAAACCATTACCTACTTTGCTCACTTTTTTAATATCTATTTGTAAAGACTCAACAATAGAAATAAGTGGAATGATGTAGGTATGCTTTGCAACTTTAACCAGTTGACCATCAAGAATGGCCAGCGTTAATGGCAGCCTAATCGTAAATGTCGAGCCAACCCCTTTTGCAGAGGTCACTTCGACGCTGCCGTTTAATGCTTGAATATTTCGTCGAACAACATCCATACCTACGCCGCGACCAGAGATATCACTCACTTCATCAGCTGTTGAAAACCCTGGCCTAAAAATAAGTTCATTAACCTCTTCAATAGTCAGCTCATCAGTTGCTTGAATTAGGCCATTGGCAATTGCTTTACTTTTTATTTTTTCGGTATTCAAGCCTCTGCCATCATCCATGATTTCAATCACAATATTTCCACCTTGGTGGAAAGCATTCAGTGTCACCGTACCTACGGGATCTTTTCCGGCTTTTATTCTGTCTTCCGGTGTTTCTAAGCCGTGATCCAAAGAGTTTCTTACTAAATGAACCATAGGATCGGAAATTTTTTCCATCACGGTTTTATCTAATTCTGTTTGCTCTCCTAGCAGTTTTAGCTCAACCTGTTTATTCAACTTCTGTGACGTATCTCTTACTAAACGGGGAAATCGGCTGAAGACAAAACTAATAGGTAACATCCTGATACGCATTACATTTTCTTGTAAATCGCGCGTGTTATGGGCTAATTGAGCGAGGCCTTCTTGCATCGCAGCAAGCGTATTTTCAGTCGGTTCTTGCTCGCCTAATTGAGTCAACATAGCTTGGGTAATAACCAACTCCCCTACCATATTGATAAGCGAATCAACTTTATCAATCCCAACACGGATCGAAGTCGATTCTGCTGATTTCTTGCTAGCCTCAGGCTTAGCTTTTGTCGCTGAGGGTGTTTTTGGTACATCAATATTTTGAGTGTCGTTGCTCGACGCTTCTTTCTTCTCACTCTCTGGTTCTGGCGTTGTGGAGACACTCACATCATCTTCAAATAAACCACCACATAAGGTAATAGAAATTTCAGCATCATCTTCAACCCACTCAAATACTTCTTTAATCGCCGATTCTGGATGACTGGTTGTTAAGTATAACCTCCAACTGAGGTAGCAATCCTCTGGATTGAAGTCATCAATCTCAGGTATAGCATCACAAAACGCATGAGTTTCTAAATCCCCCAATTCTGACAGCTCACTTAACATATAAAGCGGCTCGTTACCGGTTTTAAACAAATGAGGGAGCGGTTTAAAGTCTATTTGATAGGTTTGAGATTCTTGCCCTTGAGGTGTGCTATCGGCAGTATCTGAGCTAGCACTCTCTTTACCACCTAAAATCTCTTCAAATTTAACTTTCAACTCATTCGCATTGGAAAGATCTGGCTCTTCTTCGGCTTGTAATGCGGTTAATAAGGCCCTTAAACAATCAACGGATTGGAGCAGCAAATTGACATGTTCAGCGGTCAACTGTCGACGCCCATCCCTGATCTGATCGAGTAAGGTTTCCAAAACATGCGTGAAGTTAGCGACAGAAGTAAAACCAAATGTTCCACTGCCACCTTTAATGCTGTGTGCTGCGCGAAATATAGTATTGATCGTTTCTGAGTCTTCATGGCCTGGCTGTAAATTCAGCAGCTCAGCTTCCATTATGTCTAGACCTTCAAAGCTCTCTTCAAAAAAGACATCAAAAAATTGGCTTAAATCAATACTCATATCGACGCCTCTCTGTATCTATCTTATGACTTTTTTCAATACCGCTAGTAGTTGTTCAGGGTTGAATGGCTTCACTATCCAACCTGTTGCTCCCGCCGCTTTACCTTCTGTTTTTTTATCTAACCCCGACTCAGTTGTCAGCATCAGTAAAGGGGTGAACTTATAGTTGGGTAAGCTGCGCAGCTCTTTAATAAGAGTGATCCCATCCATTACAGGCATGTTTACATCAGAGATCACGGCATCGAACCCTTGTTGCTTAGCAATAGATAGCGCTTCACTGCCATCTTTGGCTTCCGTGACATCAAAACCTGCTTTTTTCAAAGTAAAGCCAACCATTTGGCGCATTGACGCCGAATCATCCACAGCTAAAATCTTTTTCATATTCACCTCTTAATTTTCAATACTATGGAATAAATAATGGGTTAATCCCAACTCATCTACCGCCTGCGCTAAAGCGTCACTTTCACCATGCCATACAATTTTATGTTCTAAAGAGAGCAAGTGTTTCTGTACGGCACAGAGCAGTTGTATAGACGCTGTGTCGGCTCTTTGCACTTCACTAATATCAATCGTGATGTCTGATGTTTCCATAGAGTCTTGGAAAATCTGATGGTACAGGCTTTCCACATGGTTAATCGCCATTTCAGGTGGAAGTTTCAACATGAGCTGAAGACTATCCTTGTAAAAATGAGTAATAAAATTAGCTTAGACCGTGATGGTAAAAATGCCACAAAGATTGATTAAAAATCCGCAAATAATTAAAGCGTTAGAGGTAAGATAGTACAGCGACACTGGGGTCGACCAGTGCCGATATAAGACTAATTGATGATCTTCTCTAGGTCAGCGAGAAGTAGTTTGTCATCGATTGTAGGGACAGCTCCAGCTGTATGTGTAGGTTTGAAAATAGCCTCAAGCTGGCCTTTAGGGTTAATTAATGCTACAGACGCACTATGATCAACATAATACTCTTCTGTCTGTTCCTGATTTATTGCGTAGATTAAACCGAGATCTCTCACAAAAGGAAATAAAGCCGAATGATCGGCAGATACCGCTTTAAAATTAGGATCAAAGTGCTTGATGTAGGCTAAACGCCTCTCTTCAGTATCTCGGTTAGGATCGACCGATACAAACCATACTTGTAAGTCACTTTTGTTTTTTACGGATTGATATACGTGAGTTAGCTTC
Source organism: Pseudoalteromonas sp. OANN1 (assembly GCF_024124685.1). Lineage (NCBI taxonomy): Bacteria > Pseudomonadati > Pseudomonadota > Gammaproteobacteria > Alteromonadales > Pseudoalteromonadaceae > Pseudoalteromonas > Pseudoalteromonas sp. OANN1. The sequence goes on along the minus strand of NZ_JAMXSE010000034.1, from coordinate 9,473 downwards.
AACAGCGTCATAGGACACACGTCGGGACAGCTAGTGTAACCCAAAAACAGCAAGTTCCATTTATCGGTAAAGTCTTGATTTGAGACTACCTCACCGTATTGATCCCTTAATTCAAACGCTTTCACGTCCTTAGGCTTAGGGTACCAAACCACTTTTTCCGACACATCTGGCGCAGGCCCACAACCAAACAGAATTAACATAGAGATAATTAAGAAAAATTTTTTCATATAAATGCTTTATCCACAAAGAGTGCAATGAACACTATCAAAAGATGCCAGATAGAGAAATAGAATACCCTCATAGCATACTCTAAACTATTTGTTCTCATAAGCTTTGTGGCTTTGTAAATAAAAGCGACATTTGCTATGCCGGAGACCAGCAAGTAGATCCAACCAGACATTCCCACTAGGTAAGGTAGCAAACAGACTAAAGTCAAAATGATGGTATAAAATAGCACACAGAGTTTTGTAAATTCGTTTCCATGCGTTACTGGTAACATGGGGACTTCGGCTTTTTCGTAATCTCGTTTACGAGCAATAGCTAATGCCCAAAAGTGGGGAGGTGTCCAAGCAAAAATGATCATTACTAACAACCAAGGCTCTGCACCAAGCTGACCAGTCTCACTGACCCAACCTAACAGAGGTGGCATCGCTCCTGCTAACCCCCCTATTACTATGTTTTGAGGTGTTGCGCGCTTTAACAATAACGTATAAACCACGGCATAACCGAATAGCGCGGCTAAGGTAAGTAGCGCACATAACTGATTGGCGAAAATAGTTAATAGAGCATATCCTGAAATTGCGAGGCCCGTCGCGAAGATTAAAGCTGATGATACAGAAACGGAGTCTGTCGCTAACGGTCGGTTTCGTGTTCGCGCCATCTTTTTATCTATTTCTCTATCCACGATATGATTTACAGCTGCTGCACTACTTGAAAGTAAACCAATGCCAAACAAATTCATTAACTGTGCCAATAATGTTTTATCACTTTGCGGTGCTAACATCATCCCGACCCAAGCAGTAATAACTAACATACATACTACTTTGAACTTACACATGCCAAAGTAGGCTTGTAATAGCGTAGTTGCTTTTTGAAGCTCTGAAAAATTAGTTAATTGAAGCATATTTCACCCCTACTTTTTGCGCCAAGCTGATAAAAAAGCATAATCTCACCATTGCTAATAACACCATAGCTGCCATGAAGTTATGGAATAGTGTCAACAATAGAGGAAACTGAAAATGTACTATTGCAGCCCCAACCAAAACTTGTATAGAAACTAAAGCTAAAACGACAAGCGCTGAGTGTCGGAGTACTCGGTTTTGACTTGCTTTAAGCAGTGGCCAGCATGCAGCAAGTAACATTAAAACGGTAATAACTGCCCATATCCGATGGATAAAGTGAATAGATACTCTAGATTCGAATGGCAAAACACCAAACTCATAAGTCGCTGAAGCTTCAGGAAGCGTAAATAAACTCTGCCAAGAGAAAAGTTGCAGATTGTCACATAGCGGCAAGCCTGTACAATGTGGAGCAGCATAATTGGCTGCAAGCCACCCACCAAGCGCAATTTGTATAATCAACACACCAAGAGCCACATAACATAAACGACAGGTAAGGCTAGTTACACTAGCAGTAATAGTGGTGTATTTCAGCCTTAAAACCAATAACACCAGCAATGCAAGAATACTAAACCCACCTAGTAAATGACCCATCACAATAACTGGCTGTAAATTCATCGTCACGGTCCACATCCCAAGTGCCCCTTGAAATAACACAAGCAATAGCAGTAAGTAGTAGTGACGATTAGGGCTTTTTGTTTTTTGCTTCTTGAACAGCCTTATGCATGCAAGTGCCAAAATAAGTAACCCGAGGAAGCTGGCAAAATAGCGATGGATCATTTCAATCCAAGCTTTTTCTTCTTCCACTTCTAAATGTGGAAAATTGTCTTTCGCCGCAGATAGTTCATGAGTCTCATTTGGTACTGTTAAAAAGCCGTAACACCCAGGCCAATCTGGACACCCAAGTCCCGCATCACTTAAACGCGTGAAGGCGCCAAGTGTCACTACCGTTATTGCGACGAAACAGGCAAATATTGCGATTTTTATTCTTACCTTGGACATATTTACCTCCTAACTTGAACGAGAGTAGTTCAATAATTTCTTCAGATCACTCAGTAGCCCTTTTTGTACACTTCGTATTTCTTCTAAGCTTGCTACTGGTGCATACTTAAGTACAAATAACCCTGTTTTATCAACTAGGTAGAGATAGTTATCATCTAACTGGTTGAGGTATATCGGCAAAGAAGTAGCGTACTCAATACCTTTTTCATTTTGCTCTTGTAATACCACAAGCGATACTTTCTGCTGGTTTTTCCCCAGCGCTAAATACAAATTAGGTAAGCTATCTAGTAGTAAAGAACATTGCTTATTACACTGCTTTGGTCGCTGATAAACGATACTCCACTCAGTATCTAAAACCAGCTCTGATTGGCGAACCTCCTGACTTAAAAATTCACCGTGATTAGTCGTACTATGTGGTATCCAGCCGACCTTCAAGGCAACAAATGCCAATAGTAAGGGGAATACGAACAGCCCTATAAACCATGCCGCGCTTTTAGACATCTTTATTCTCCTTTTTTGAAAGTTTCCAGCCAATTACTACCGCGGCCAAGGCAATAAGCAACCACTGTAATGCATAAGCTTCATGTTTTTGCGGTGACATTACGACCGGTTGATAATGGGGCTCAGTCCCAGCAAGTCTATTTTTAGTCATGTAGGCAATTAGAGGTAAAAGAGGTTTACCTGACTCCGCAGACAAGTAATCAACATCAATATACTGAATCACAGATTGTTTTGTTGTCTCCTCAGCCGCAGACTTAGCTAAGGTGAACCGCTTACTAGCACTAGATTTGATATAGACAGGTAGAGAAACGGTGCCACTTGGAAGAGAGTAAACGGTAGGCACGCGACTAACCTGCTGAGGCACAAAACCTAAATTAACAGCTAGATACTCATCAGTTTCGGAAATTTTTATAATGCCAATTACATCAAAACCGACTCGGCCTTTCACGACTTGATTATCTAAATACCAAACCGCATCGCCTACAAAATTCCCTGTAATCGACACTTCAGCATTAACATATTGCGTGAGCGGCTGGGATGTTACTTGCTGCTCATTAGCCACGCCTAGCGATTTTTCAATCTCAACTTTATGCTGCAACACATGTTTTTGCTGCGCTCTTTGCCACTGCCAATAAGAGAGCGAGCCACATAAAAGAACAACGATTAATGCTGCCAATATGGGGGGTTTTGATCTACCTTTAAAAAGTGCACCTAAATCCATCGGACACCCCTTATGATTAAAATTATTATTGTTGTATTGCTACTACTCGTTTTTCTAAATCTATTTAGAGCTATGCTAGTCATGCTCAAGTCAGAGCAACAAGAGTCGATGGCGAGGCTATTGCAACAAAGAGTTTATGCATCAATAGCTGTCGTACTTCTAATCTGTCTTGCCGCTCAATTTGGCTTTATAAAGCTACACTCTTCACCCGTTGTTACAACACATAAACAAATACAAACAGGCACAACCAAACAACATCAACAAAATGCCAATACCAAGCCCCAGCTTGAAAAGCAAAGTGATTCTTAGCGGTAAAGTGACCCTTTAATACCCTTATCCATATAACGAAAAGAATGATCGCACCAAGTGTGACGTGAAAACCATGAAATCCTGTCAGCAAAAAGAACGTATTACCGTAAACTCCCGACTGGAGAGTTAGCCCCAGATCTTGGTAAGCGTGAATATACTCTTCCACTTGCAAGGTTAAGAATGCGACGCCAAGTAGTACTGTTAATCCTAAGAACGCCTTCACTTTCGCCCTTTGCTCTTTTTCTAAAGCTACGTGAGCAAAGCTAAGGGTTACTGATGATGCTAATAGAATAATCGTATTGATCAGCGGAAGTCCCTGCCAACCCATAGCTTGAGTTACAGTTCCATCTGGAGTTGTGAGCAATGGCCATACAGCTTCAAATTGAGGCCACAAAAACTCATTGGTACTGGCGTTATTACTTGCACCGCCTAACCACGGCACAGCTATCATTCGAGCATAAAAAAGTGCGCCAAAAAAAGCAGCAAAAAACATAACTTCGGAAAAGATAAACCATCCCATTCCTTGCTTGAACGAACGATCCATTTGGGCAGAATATAATCCAGTTTGAGATTCTTGGATCACATTCCTGAACCAACCAAAAATCATATAGATCAGCACAGCAATACCCACGAGCAGTAGCATTACTCCACTATTACTGGTTGATTTAAGTTGAATAATCGTTAAGCCAGCGCCAACAGCGATAAAGAAAAGCGCAAAAGCCCCTACGATTGGCCATGGACTTTGCTCAGGCACGTAATATTTTTCTTGTTCATGGTTCATATTTGAACTCCTCTCGAGTGGCCAGCATATTCAGTCCATCACTGTCTTGTTTGCTAACTCGCTCTGTAATATCAAACAACGTATATGAAAGCGTGAGTTCCTCAACATCACTTGGGAGCTCCGTATCTACATAGAACCTCAAGACAAACTCAACTTCTTCTTTGCCTTTCATTGGTTGCTGATCAAAACAAAAGCAGGCCATTTTGTGTAAATACTTTGCCGCTTTCCCTGGAGACACTGAAGGGATCGCTTGCAACACACGCTCACTATCACTCAAATTTTTTGCAATGAATTTGACATCGGTTAGCTTACCGGGTTGAATTCTAACCGAATGCTCGACTGCATCGACCTTAAATGGCGCCTGGCTTTGACTATGCGTTGTGAAGCTCACATCTACTTGTCGACTTTGCACAATTGACTCGCTCTGCTTGGCGATTTCCATGGATGGCTTACCATTTAGGCCTGTGACATCACAAAAAACGTCGTATAGAGGAACCAGTGCAAAGGCAAAAGCAAACATACCTAGCGTCAACAAAATTAGCTTCTTAAGCAGGCGTCCATGTTGCATTATTTAATCTCCGGTGGCGTTGAAAAGGTATGATAAGGAGCCGGAGATGGTACTTGCCACTCTAATCCCTCAGCCCCATCCCACACTTTCCCTGGGGCCTGCTCTCCACCTTTTATACATTTATAAACCACTGCAACAAACAACAGTTGAGAAAGACCAAAAGCAAACCCTCCGATACTAATGATCGCGTTGAAATCAGCGAACTGTAGAGCATAATCAGGGATCCGCCTTGGCATGCCAGCAAGACCAACAAAGTGCATAGGGAAGAACAATACGTTCACACTAACCAAAGAGAGCCAAAAGTGAAATTTAGCCAATTTGATATCAAACATGTGACCTGTCCACTTTGGTAACCAATAATATGCGGCGGCCATTATTGAGAATACTGCACCCGTAACCAACACGTAATGGAAATGCGCGACAACGAAGTAGGTATCGTGATATTGGAAATCTGCGGGCGTAATTGCTAACATCAAACCGGAAAATCCGCCAATTGTGAAAAGTACGATAAACGCAATGGCAAAAAGCATGGGCACCTCAAAACTAATAGCACCTCGCCACATTGTAGCTACCCAATTAAAAACCTTAACGCCAGTAGGCACAGATATGAGCATAGTTGCATACATAAAAAACAACTCACCAGCTAAAGGCATGCCCGTAGTAAACATATGATGAGCCCAAACGACGAACGACAACAGAGCAATCGACGCGGTTGCATAAACCATTGATGCATAGCCAAACAGTTTCTTTCTTGAAAATGTCGGTACTATCGTAGAGATTATGCCGAAGGCAGGTAATATCATGATGTACACTTCAGGATGACCAAAGAACCAGAATATATGCTGGAACATAACAGGATCACCACCACCTGCTGCATCAAAAAAGCTCGTTCCAAAGAACTTATCAGTCAATACCATAGTCACAGCGCCAGCGAGTACGGGCATAACTGCAATCAGAAGAAATGCAGTGATCAGCCAAGTCCAGACAAATAAAGGCAACTTCATCCATGTCATACCTGGAGCTCTAAGATTGACAATGGTCACGATAACGTTGATAGCACCCATAATAGAGCTAATACCCATTATATGGATCGCAAAAACAAAAAATGCTGTATTGTCATTGCTATACGTTGTAGATAGTGGCGCATAAAAAGTCCAACCGAAAGCAGGCCCGCCGCCTTCCAAAAATAACGACATCAGTAAAATTGCAAATGCAAAGGGTAGTATCCAAAAGCTCCAGTTATTCATTCTAGGTAGCGCCATATCAGGAGCTCCAATCATCATTGGGATCATCCAGTTGGCAAGGCCTGTAAATGCGGGCATGACTGCGCCAAATACCATTATTAGTCCATGTACTGTCGTCATTTGATTAAAAAAATGCGGATCTACAAGCTGCAACCCTGGTTGGAATAACTCGGCTCGGATCACCATCGCCATAGCACCACCGATTAAAAACATGCTTAGTGAGAACAATAAATACAGTGTTCCAATGTCTTTATGATTGGTGGTAAACAGCCAGCGCTTTAAGCCTTTGGGAGCTGTATGGTGTGAATGTTCTTCTACGATGGCACTCATTACTTACCCTCCTCTAATGCATCTATCTCACGCTGTATTTGACTTGGCTGAATAACATCGCCGGTGTCATTACCCCAGCTATTTCTTTTATAGGTGATAACCCCCGCGATCTGCTTGATTGTTAATTGCTTTGCGAAAGATTGCATCGCAGTTCCTGGGCGGCCTAAAAGGAGAATATCTATATGAGCTTTAATATCTCCAGTGACGACTTTACTCCCTTTCATTGCAGGGAAGACACCTGGTAGCCCAAGCCCCGTTGGTTGATGGCAAGCTGCGCAATAAGCCATGTAAGTTTGTTCACCAACCTCCATTAACTCCTCTTTCGAAAGAGTTTGTTGGGCTACTGCTTGTGACTCAGCTTCTGCTTTTGCTTTTTCAGCTTTAGCATCGTTAAGCCAACTATCAAATTTATCAGGACTTACAGCCTCGACGACGACTGGCATAAAGCCATGATCTTTGCCACATAATTCAGCACATTGGCCTCTGTAAATTCCTTCATCGTTGACCTTTGTCCATGCCTCGTTTATAAAGCCTGGATTGGCATCCTTCTTCACCGCAAAATCAGGCACCCACCAAGAATGGATGACATCATCTGAGGTCATCAAAAAGCGAACTTTCCTATCGGTGGGAATAACTAAATGCTTATCAACTTCAAGCAGGTAATTTTCATTTTTTTCTTTAAGATCACTAATTTCATCTTTCGAAGTAGAGAGTAAGGAATAGAACTCAACATCGTGCCCCATATACTCATAGTGCCATTTCCACTGAGAACCTGTGACTTTAATGGTCAGATCAGCTTTACTCGTGTCTTCCATAGCAATAAGCGTTTTTGTGGCTGGTATTGCCATACCAATGAGTATCAGGAAGGGAATTGCAGTCCAAAGTATTTCCACTTTGGTGCTTTCATGAAATTGCGCTGCAACAACGCCTTTTGACTTTCTGTGTTTTATAAGCGCCCAAAACATAATCCCAAACACAATCACACCTATGACACAACATATTAGAAATATGGTCATGTGAAGCTCATACACTTGATGACTAATGTCTGTAACACCTTGCCTCATATTATAAGCGCTGTTAGCAAGTGAGGGCATGGCGATTAGCACTGCGATGAATGCTACAACTAATCGACAAATTTTCATTTGACGTCTCCTTCAAGACAACTCGTGGTTGTCTTTTGTTATTATTGGATGACTGTCATATTGTCTATTTGTACATAGACTTACTGCACGACTATTAACCAATTAGTCAAAAAACAAACAAATTGCAAGATTTTTGAGAAGACCGACTTTAGAATCAAAACTGGGGACTATAGGGATTAAAACGAAGAATGATGAAAAATAGTGTATAAAGATCAGAAAACTAAAAATATTGCTAAATGATTAAAGTCACTATAATCATCCTACTTTCACATAGTTAGAAAAGTTAATTATCACTTTTTAAACAAAATATAGTTAAAGCAAGCGCAACTTTATCTTTAACGCTACGCTCGCTCTCAAAAACTACATCCAGTCAGCACTTCGGATAACGCCGACGGCTAACCCTTCAATGGAGAAATTTTGATGCTCAAGATCCACTTCAATCGCATTAAACTCTTCATTCTCAGCATGCAATAAGACTTTCTTTCCTTTCTTTTCAAAACGTTTAACTGTCACGTCCTCTTCTACACGAGCCACTATCACTTGGCCATTTTCAGCCACTTGAGTACTGTGAACAGCTAGTAGATCACCATCCATAATGCCAATATCCTTCATGCTCATACCATTAACTCTCAAAAGATAATCAGCATTAGGTTTAAAAAAACTCGCATCTACATTACAGTGACTTTCTACATGTTGCTCTGCCAGAATAGGCTCACCAGCAGCAACACGACCGATAATAGGTAAACCAAGTTGTTCGGATTCATCCTCTACAAGTCGAATCCCTCGGCTTGCACCAGGGACCATTTCGATAACTCCCTTTTTCGCAAGCGCCTTAAGATGTTCTTCCGCTGCATTTGCACTCTTAAAACCCAAAGCATCAGCTATTTCTGCACGAGTTGGAGGCATGCCAGTATCTTTTATGAATACTTTTATTAATTCAAAGATTTGTTCTTGTCGTTTTGTTAGAGGACGCATTAACTGGTGTTCCATACAGTGGTTTATTTACTGTAAGTATATACAGCTCAAAAAAAATCGCAAATGTTTCTTTATTCGACATATTTTAAGTGTACTTGCTGATAGCATTAATTAGAGTAGCATTTAACAAGAAGCGAAGTCTGTGCCTCAAAGCATAACCTACGACCCTAAGCAATAAGAAATAGATTATTAAGATTTTGGGCTGATAAACTACCTCCTACCATGTTGCATTGTGCTAATACTGTGCTGGGAGTGCATTCACTTAGGTATAGAAAAACCTCTATACCCCAAACAACAAAAAACCCGCCGCATTACTGCAACGGGTTTCTCTTATTTGGCCCTGGCGATGTTCTACTTTCACATGGGGAATCCACACTATCATCGGCTGGAAACTTTCATTGCAACCTATCGGTGGGTGAACCACCCCCTACCATATTGCGCTGTGCTGATACTGTGGTGGGAGATGTATGGACTCCTCCCCCTTAACGGGAGAGTACGGTATAAAGATATTGCAAAACACTTTTACCAAATAAGGAGTCCATACATGACACAGTCTAATTTAATCGCTATCGACTTGGCAAAAAACATTTTCCAAGTAGCACAGCTGAAAGGCAATAAACTCAAGTTTAATAAGCCAATGAAACGCGAACCTATGTTGAGTTGCTAGCAAAAGCCGAGGGTTCAAAGGTCGTGATGGAAGCTTGCGGTAGCGCCCAGCATATTGCTCGCAAAGCGCTGTCGCTGGGGCATGATGTCATGTTGCTTCCCCCTAAATTTGTTAA
>NZ_JAMXSE010000033.1:0-59926 GCF_024124685.1 Pseudoalteromonas sp. OANN1 | reverse complement strand
ACAGATTACCGTGGGTGAATAATATCTATTAGATCACAGTAACCAACTCGATTCAAGGTTAAGAAACAGTCAATCCAAAACCAAGAATCCAGTACCTGAAAAGAGTAATTCTACAGCCTCAACGCCGTAATAAGGTGTGAGCAACGCAATACCAAAGCTTCCGCATACCACCTTAAACACTAAACGCAACGCATAGCAAAAATGCCACGCGTTGCAAATCACTCTTAAATGCTTTGTTATGCAAATCTTTTTTCTGCTAAATCTCTGATTAGCTTAATCCCACTACTTGTAAGACCACCATCGAAATGACCAACTGATTCAAGATCTCTGATGTAAGCACGAGGAAGGTCATCAGAAACCGCATTAAACCTTCTGAAAATACCTCCATTAGTTAGATTCAGAATATCCTCACCTCCAAGCACCCTAAGTACATGTTGTTCCGTAAACTCAATAGCACCAGTGTTAAGTTCACCTAGCTTGTGCTCTCTAAGGTTTCTAACTTTCATTCGCTCTGCAAATAGGCGCTTTTTCATTTTAGCTATATCCTCATGAGCTTGATTAAGTTCTTTTTCTTTGTCTTCTAGGGAAGTGGATATCTTTAATTTTTCTTCTTCTTGTAGTTGAGATTTAGATAGCAAATCACGCACAATTTGATTCCGCTCTTCTATGACCTTTTGAATTTCCTTTTGTTCTTCTTCGATCTGAGTTTTAGTTGTTTCAATGCTAGTACTTGAATAGTTATTGTTTGGGCTTTGGATATAATCCCTCATTGAAGCATAACCTTCGTCTAGCTTATTGAGCTTTTCTCCAAATCCACTTTCCATTTTTACCAATAGCTCGGCAATCTGTTTTGTAAACTTGTAAGTATTGTCATAAAACTGATTACTTGTTTCTGTTGCTTTAAAATAGAATAAAGCGGCTAAAGCAACAGAAAAAAAACCCAGTAGCAATGACAATAACGTTGGGAAATCGACAGTCAAAGCTATAGGTGTCTGATAGACCTTGATCCCAAAAACTAAAGTAATGATAACCGTACATATGGCTTTTACCCAGTTCCAAAGATCAAACGGTTTTGTATCTTTACTCACTCTATTTCCTTCTAATTTTGATGAACTATATTAGATTTGCATAACGCCCGCATAAAATGCGGATAATGCTTGGCTAAAATTAGCGAAGAATGAGCGCCAACCAAGCTTTAGACGTCATTTTTGATGCGCTTGCTAGGTTTTATTTTACACTTATCTGTTTTATTTTTAGGGCTTTTTTAAAAAAGCTACAAATTGCCTCAAAATCCTCAAATTTTAAATAATCCTTAGCTATATATGCGTGACCACCATCCCCATATTTAATGATTAAATTACTAGGAATTCCGTGTCTTCCCTCTGCGAAGTAAATATCTGTAATTTCAGAAAATTTAAGCTCAATAATTTTCAAGGAATTGCCTAACTCTGGAAAGGTTATAGAGCTATCACTAATAGTGATTACACGTTTATGACCACGTAACTTGAAGTATGTTTTAAAAGAAAAATAAGCTAACCAAGCAAACAGAAGCATAAAGGTAACGTAAAAAGAATACCCAACTACCGACCAAAAAGTAATATCTACATTAGGTAGCCCCACGGTATAAAAAATATAGCCAATCAAAGAAAGAGAAAATACTCCAAAGAACAAATTCTGCTTATTGCCGATATAATAAAACTGACTGATGCTCATAAAACCTAACAATTTAATATCGACCCAATGGGTCGTTTTTCTACCGAGTTATGGGTCATTATTCTCATTGTACCAGCTTTATCACAATAACTAACTTGTTGCTACAGATATATTTTTAATCATTATAGAAATTATGAAAAGGATAAGAACGACCCAGTGAGTCGTTTTCTTGACTATAGGAGAAACACGCCAATACTGTATATAAATACAGTTACTTTTTAGAGCTAACTCAATGAGAACTCGTTCACCATTTTTAAACCACATCGCCGAGTTTATGCTGACTAAGCAATATTCGCTCAGAACCGTTGATACATATCTTAAGTGGATTTCTTCCTATATTCATTTTCATGATAAGCGTCACCCAGCTTCAATGGGCGATAACGAGGTTGTCGAATATCTCAACTACCTTGTACTTAAACGTAATGTGTCGCCTAAAAAACAAGCGACAGCGTTAAATGCATTATCTTTTCTGTATAAGCAAATAATTAAACAGGAGTAAGAAAAGCGGTTAAAGAGGCAGCCAAAAAAGCACAAATAACAAAACCTATAACGCACCACACTTTTAGACATTCATTTGCTACTCATTTACTACAAAGTGGTGCAGATATCAGAACCGTGCAGGCTCAACTTGGTCATTCCGATGTAAAGACAACGCAAATATATACTCATGTTATACAGCTAGGCGCAAAAGGTGTTGTTAGCCCTTTGAGCAAAATTTTCTAGCTTGTTATAGGCGAAAAACGAGTTACGCCTGCGGGTTCGTTTCCGGCACATACACAACGGTCCAATTTGATTGAATCTCGTTAATAAAGACTAACAGATCACATTAAGACTTATTCAGATAAAGGGCTTAATTGCCCTTTATTTTTTCCAAAAACAACCGTTTTTGTTCTGGGGTTGCTTGTTGCCACCAATAGTCCAGCATGCCAACCACATCTGGATGTGCTGACTTAGGCGCCACAGGTGTTGGCGTAACGGCTCGTGTGGCAGTGCTTGGCGTTGAATAACGTGGTGCAGTGGGTGTTGATGGCTCACTTACCATCGCTGTCGTTACTCTTGGTCTTTCTTGTGTCACTACCAATGTTGTCGCTAACGATTCATTGGGTGCTTGCAACATAATCAATGGCTGATCTGCAAATGCCTTTGCCGCAACCACATTGTCAGGACGGTTAAATTCAACCTGATACTCGCCGTCTTGATCGATACTTACTTTCGCCCAGAATGGCTTCGACTCTATGGTTTCGTGGTCGTCATAGCCCACTTCATACAAGTCGGTGTAACGCATTTTGACCGCATACTCCCCTTTGGCTAAGTCCAACTCTCGCACTTTGGAGAAGAATGAGTGTTCAATGGTTTTATCATCAACTTGCAAGGGAATAATTTCTTCAGGAAAACTTAGCAACGCAGCCTGTGAAAGCGGTGACAACAGTAAAACAGCGGTCGCAAGCGTATATTTTAAGCGCATCTATTCACTCCTTCGTGAGTACCAAATCATTATACCTTGATGAGATTACTGCATACCTGCTTATATCTCTACCCTTTTAATTGATGCGCAGTGGGATAACGCATCAAATCTATTGAGTCTCCTTGAGAGTTAGCTATGCTAGAGCAATTCAATATGCCAGATAAGGAAGGACCATGAGTTCAGAAACTATTTTTACCAAAATTATTAATCGAGAAATCCCTGCAGACATCGTTTACGAAGATGAACAAGCACTCGCGTTTAGAGATATTAATCCACAAGCACCATTTCACGTCTTAGTTATTCCTAAAACAGCAATTGCGACCATCAATGACGTGACGGAAGAAAATGCTCATCTTGTTGGTCATTTATATGTTGTTGCAGCCAAATTAGCGAAAGAGCACGGCTTTGCAGAAGATGGTTATCGCGTAGTGATGAACTGTAATGATCACGGTGGTCAAACCGTATATCATCTTCATCTACATGTATTAGCTGGAAAAGAAATGGGCTGGCCGCCTTATCAAAATACGAAAAAAGTACCAGTTTAGATTATTCTCTGTTAAGCAATGTAAATGAGTAAGTTATTAACGAAAATCGTTAAAAGCTTACTTATTTCAACAAATTACATCTAAATACATATTCTGTACATAATTTCGAGTTATTATTTCACTTTGTTATATAGCGGATTTCTCTATCTTGTACTAAAAATTCTAATACAAAAGGTCTGAATCCCATGTTAGCATTGAGAAATCGGAAAAATTAGAGTGTGTCCTAAAATGAGCAGTAGTGCTTTTTTGTTATTAGATAAAGAACCGGTTAACACCATTGGTATCAATGTGTTACAACCTTTGTTAAAAACCCAAGGGTTGGATGTTACGACTGGAACTGATATCTCAGATGTGCCTGAAGGCACTCGATTACTTTTCATCGAAACCGCAGTGAACGATTCTTGGGGTAAATTAAAAGAACAACTAGTCAACCTCAAAGTCAAATGCGATATCGTACTATTCAACTTAGATGAAAATCCGGAGCTGGCCAATCGTGCGCTGCTAAGTGGTATTCGTGGTGTATTCTACACGACTGATAATGCCGACGTGCTAATGAAAGGGATCCGTTTGTTGCTTGAAGATCAACTGTGGTATCGCCGTGACGTGATGTGTAATGTGTTAAATCGCATGCTGCAATTTAATAAAGATGCATTACATAAACTAACCGAAGGTGATATCGAACCTGTGAAACTCACTAAGCGAGAAAAAGCAATTATCGCGCTGATGAGTAAAGGTGCGAAAAACAAAGAGATCGCTGAAGAGCTAAATATCAGTCCACATACGGTGAAAACGCATTTGTACAGTGCATTTCGTAAAACCAAATGTCGTAACCGTATCGAACTCCTTTCGTGGGCTCAGCAGAATATTCCTGACGAGATCCGCTAAGCTTCATCTGTCTTTAACCTGCTGACGCAAGTTGGCGGGTGAAAGACAGCGCTGACATCGAGATATCGAGGCTTCAGCTTCATACAGGCTTTACTGCCTTGGCGAATACCTCTATGCTAAGTTTTTTCGCAACTGAAAGCAGCCTTAGGTACATGCTCGACCCAAAAACCCTCTACCTAACTAGTCTCGTCATGACGGCAATGATGGCGCTCCTTACCTTTTTAACGTGGCGAGCAAATAAAAGCACACCCGGAACGCTGCTCTATATTTTTTACCCTTTGGTTTTGCTCTGTGCGATTTCTTCCTTTGCATTGCACGGCTATTTTGACAACTGGGAAACTATTCCCATTGCTAATACCTTGCTGTTTGCGGCTTCCATTATCCACTGCATGGCGATAAGGCAATTTTTAGGGGTTAAAGGCCCATCCTTTAAAGTGTTTCTCGGCGTTACTGCAGGGCTCTTCATTTTGTTGATGTACAGCAGTATTTTCTCTCCAAACTTGAGAGATAGGATCCTTATCTCGGACTTACAGCACTTAGCAGAAGCGACACTGCTACTCTATTTTTTTAGCCGCTTTGCAAGAAAGAAATACCCTAACGGCAGCATAGTCTATATCACCATTTTACTGATTATATTGGTGATATTTAGCGGTAGAACTTTGTTGATGGGAGATGTTACACATTTCACACTTTTCAAAGAAAATTGGTTTACCATCACTATCTTTTTTAATGGCGTCCTTGCCCCTATTTTTTATGCCACGGGCATGGCGCTGCTATGTAACGAGCAAAGAGAACAAAACCTAAATAAACTGGCATTAAAGGCACAACAAGACCTTGAACTGCGCGGTATGTTTTTATCAACGATCAGTCATGAGATACGCACTCCGCTTAACGGTATCTTGGGCAGCGCCCAACTGGTATTGGGACGCACCAGAGATAGTCGCAACAAGGCCTACTGTGAGGCTATCGTAAACTCGGCTGAATCGCTAAACTTACTGATTGATAAAGTACTAGACTACGCCAGTTTGGAGCAAAGTGATGAAGCCTTGTACGAAGAGGACGTTGAGCTTAGAAGTTGGCTACAAAACCTTTGCTTATTGTTAAGTCCGCTTGCGGAGCAAAAGAAGCTGCACTTTGAATTGGTGTACGAACTACCCGATCAGGTGTGTTATTACTTTGACCAACAAAAGCTGAGACAAATTCTTATCAACCTTGTTGGTAATGCCATTAAGTTCACCGATAAAGGAGAAGTAAAACTCAAAGTTGAGATTTTAAAAGACCAACAAATTGAGCATAAAGTGCGTTTTAGTATCACTGACTCAGGTCCAGGTATTGATAGTGAAGATATTAATAAGCTGACCGAGCCTTACGTACAAAGTAGTGCCGGTAAAGTTAAGGGTGGCACAGGTTTGGGGCTTGCCATTACCAGTCGTCTACTCAACCGTCTGAATTCACAGCTGGATATCCAAAGTGAGCTTAACAAAGGCAGTACATTTAGTTTTGATTTACTGCTAAACATTGGTGAACTGAGCTTAGTGGAGCAGCGTCCGCAACACGATAACTGTATCACGGGTCTAAAAGTGCTGTTGGTAGAAGACCTAGATCTCAACCAAAAAATCGCTATTGAGTTTATGGCAGAAGATGAGCATAAGGTTAAATTGGCAACCAATGGTAAAAGCGCCATAGAGATGCTAATACAGCATCATTTCGATGTGGTGTTATTAGACATGAACTTACCCGATCTTTCCGGGCAAGAAGTATTAAAGCAGCTACAAAACTGTGAGCATAAAAACAAACGAACCCCTTTCCTAGCCTTTACTGCTAGCCTCAGCCCAGACGAGGTAAAAGAATACTTGGCACTCGGCATTCGCGATATTGTTGGTAAACCGATAAAGCAAGAAAAATTACGCCAAGCGCTCAGCGAGTCTCAGTCTCCTAAAAAAGCCAATGTGAGCGTGGAATTGCCCGATATCCTGTACGATGAAACGGCTGTAAACGCCCTAAAATCTGGATTTAGTGAAGATGAAGTCTCTTCGATTTACAACGAGTTTGTGTTGTCGGCTCGTAATAAACTCATTCATATTCAGCAGCTATTAGAGCAAGATGAAGATCAATGTATCAGACAGCTTCATCGTCAAGCCAGCACCGCCTTACAACTTGGATTTAATCGCTATGGCTCAAACTTGAAAAAAGCAGAGCGCCGCTTATTGGATGGCAAATCTTGCCATGATGAGCTCACAGAAGCCATGACGCTATGGCAAGACAGTCTCGCGGCATATCTCCACTTCGTTCGTAAAGAGGCAATGGGTTAAGCGTCATTAAACGCATGTTGTTCGACATCATAATAAAACTTGTTCATGCTTAGTGAGCATTTATATTAACGCTAATTTAACCGAGGCAAACCGCTCGCCTTGGGCAATAACTATAAAATTAAGGGAACATCTATGTCATTTTTTAAATCACCATTAGCCATTGCTATTGGTGCTGCTGTGATTGGTTTGGCTCAGCCAGCCAGCGCTGATGATGCCGTGACAGCCACGCAAACAGAAGAGAAATCAACCAAAGGCTGGGATGTGCTCAACCCACCAGGTGAAAAGCAAACCATCACCATCGATACCAACGAAACCACATGGAGTAACTTAGATGTTAGTCCTGATGGTAAAAGCATCGTCTTTGATATGCTTGGCGACCTTTACATCATGCCAATTGGCGGTGGTAAAGCAACAGCCTTAACATCCGACATGGGCTGGAACATTCAACCTAAGTTTTCGCCTGATGGTAAACACATCGCATTTATCTCTGACCGCGCAGGTGGCGATAATCTGTGGGTGATGGACGTAGATGGCCAAAACCTGCGTCAGGTGTCAAAAGAAGTGAATAATATTGTTCACAACCCTGCATGGTCGCCTGATGGTCAATACATTGCAGTTAAGCAAGGTCAAGTAACGGGGCGTACCATCCCAGGTGGCTCTATTCGTATGTATCACATCAGCGGTGGTAAAGGCGTGCTGGTCCGTGAGCGTCTACATGGTGCAAAATCGCAAAAGAACGTTGCAGAACCCGCTTTTTCTCACGATGGCAAGAAAATCTATTACTCCGTTGATGCGACCTCTGGTGTGCGCTGGGAATATAACAAAAACTCGCTCGATGCTGTTTTCGAAATTCGTAGTTGGGATTTAGCAACCGGTGAAGAAGAGACCGTGATCCGTGGTGCTGGCGGTGCTATTCGTCCAACCATCAGTCCTGATGGTAAATCTATTGCGTTTGTTAAACGCGAAGATAACGGCAATGAAATGATCGGTGCTTTATATATTAAAGATCTACACTCAGGCGTCGAAACTCGTGTTTATGCTGGCCTTGATCGCGACTTACAAGAAGCCAATGGCGCACATGGTAACACACCTTCTTTTGCTTACACGCCGGATGGTAAATCTCTCGTTTTTTGGGCGAAAGGGGTATTCAACCGCGTTAATATTGCATCGCACGAGGTCAACGTCATCCCTACTCGCGTTGTCGCTGAAAAACAAATCACACCGGCACTACGCTTTGCGGTAGATGTCGCGCCTGACACCTTTAAAGTCAAACTTGCACGCTGGTCGCAAATTTCTCCTGATGGTGAAACTGCACTATTCCAAGCGCTTGGCTACCTTTACGTAAAAGACATTGCGTCAGGCAAAGTAAAACGCCTCACTAAGCAAACCGACCACTTTGAGTTCTACCCAAGCTATTCTCGCGATGGCAAGTCTATTGTTTACACAACTTGGAGTGATAAAGACTTAGGCGCAATACGTGTTGTATCTGCAAACGGTGGTAAAGGTAAAGTGATCACCCAAGAACCTGGTCACTATATCTCACCAAGCTTTTCACCAAATGGTAAAAACGTGCTATTTAAAAAGGTAACCGGTGGCTACTTGCTAAGCGGTGACTGGTCAATGCATCCAGGTATTTATCTAGTTAATGCTAACGGCGGTGAGGCAAAACGCATTATTAAAAGCGGTGACAATCCGCATTTTGGAGCAGACTCTGAGCGCATTTACTTCTCCACCATGAGTGATGAAACACATCGCGAACTGAAAAGTGTTAACCTCAATGGTCAAGAAGAACGTAGCCACTTCAAAGGTGATTACGTCTTTGACTTTAAAGTCTCTCCAAATGGTCAATACGTTGCGTTTATCGAGCATTTCAATACGTTTGTTGCACCTTTTACCAGTACAGGTAAAACCTTATCCATTAACAAGGGTGAGAAAGCTTTCCCAGTTAAGCAAGTATCAAAGTACTCTGGTGATTTCCTAAATTGGAAAGCGGACAGCAGCGCGCTAACTTGGGCATTTGGTCCCACACTTTATCAGCGCAAACTGACTGACACTTTCGCTTTCGTCGATGGTGCATCTGACAACACCGATGAGCTAACCGCTGAAGGCATCGACTTGAGTTTTGAGCAAAAAGCAGATAAGCCTGAAGGTATGATTGCGCTAGTTGGCGGTAAAGTAGTGACCATGCGTAACGCTGAGAACGAACAAGAAATCATCGACAATGGTGTGATCCTAATTAAAGAGAATCGCATCGTTGCAGTCGGTAAGCAAGGTGAACTAGACGTTCCTAGCACAGCAAAAGTGATGGATATTAGCGGTAAAACCGTGATCCCAGGCCTTATCGATGCCCACGCTCATGGCAGTTACGGTAGCTATAACCTACAGCCACAGCAAAACTGGAATCAGTATTCTAATCTTAGCTTTGGTGTAACGACTATCCATGATCCATCAAATAACTCTGCCGAGGTATTTTCTATGGCAGAACTACAAAGAACGGGTTTAACGGTCGCGCCACGTACCTATTCTGTTGGACGTATTTTATATGCTGGCCACGCGCCGGGTTATAAAACACCAATCAGTAACCTTGAAGACGCAGAGTTCCACGTTAAACGCCTAAAAGACGCTGGCGCTATTTCAGTGAAGAGTTACAACCACCCTCGCCGTGAGACACGTCAGCAAGTATTGGAAGCGGCGAAGAACATGGAAATCATGGTTGTGCCTGAAGGTGGTTCAAAATTCCAACACAACATGAACATGATAGTCGATGGTCATACCGGTGTTGAACATGCCCTGCCGATCCCGAATATTTACTCTGATATCGAACAAATGTGGGGACAAACAAATGTTGGCTTTACACCAACTTTTGTTGTTGCCTATGGTGGTATCTCTGGCGAAGAATACTGGTATCAACACACGAATGTGTGGGAAAACGAGCGCTTAATGAGCTTCGTTCCTGAGTATGTGGTAAAGCCAAGATCAATTCGTCCAAGCAAAGCACCTGAACGTCACTATAACCATATCAATGTCGCCAAAACCGCAAAACAGCTTCGCGATAAGGGGGTGACTGTGCACATTGGTGCTCACGGCCAGCGTGAAGGTCTAGCCGCACATTGGGAATTATGGTCTATGGCACAAGGCGGCTTTACACCTTGGCAGGCGCTTCGCAGCGGTACAATCGACGGCGCAAGATATCTAGGTATGGACCGTGACCTTGGTACGATCGAACAAGGAAAACTCGCCGATCTTGCCATCATCGATGGTGATGTGCTGTCTAACATCCGTGATTCAGAGAAAGTTGCCTACACCGTGATCAATGGCCGTGTCTACGATGCGGCAACCATGAATGAAATCGGCAACTATGACAATAAACGTCAGCCTTTCTTCTTCGAAAATGGCGCGCAAACCCAAATGCACCCAGCAACTGCTGAGTATATGGAAGAAAAGGCCCATACCTATCATTGGAAGCACTAATACGTAGCACGATTGAAGCGTGAAACGTTAAGTTTACAAGCCCGGCTATCTAGATAGCCGGGTTTTTTATTTTTTGTCTAGATCTTAATCAATACTGTTCTATGCTGTTATAGGTACTTCCATAGCAACAGGGAATTAGGTTATGTCTGGGTTTTCGCAATTTTTTAACTCTCTTAATTTAACTAAAAAGCTGATTTTTGCATTTCTAATCGTCGCGCTCGTGCCGTTGATAGTAATTATTTCCATCGCACTTAATACCGCATCGAATGCCATGACAGCGCAAGTATATTCACAACTTGGTGCCGTTAGTGAGATCAAAAAAAGCGCGGTTAATCGTTACTTTAAGACCGTTGAGGATAAACTCGATGCCTTTACAGCAAACCCATTACTTCCTGTGATTGCACAAGAGTTTATTACCAGCTTTCCTAGCGCTCAGGCCGATATTAACTATGCCAAATTATCGCGATTTTATGATGAAGTGTTCGTACCTAAATTCAATCAAGAAAACCCCGAAGATACGAGCACAGCAAGGCTAATTGGTAACATTTCAGAGTCTGGGCTTGCGCTGCAAACACGTTACTTAGCAAGCAACCCCTACCCAGTTGGTGAAAAGTACAAATTTATTGAAACCGGTCACTTAGATAGTTATGACCTTGCACACCGCAGTTACCATCCATATATGCTCAATATCGCCGACATTTATGAGTTTTACGATATCTTTATCATCGATCCAAGTAATGGAAATGTTGTCTATTCTGTATTTAAAGAAGTTGATTTTGCTACATCACTGGAATCGGGTCCCTATGCCAATAGTAATCTAGCTTCTCTTTATCGAGAACTGAAGGACTCAACGGATCCGACAATCAGCGCTTTTGCAGACTACAAACAATATCTCCCCTCCTATAATGCACCCGCTAGTTTTATCGCCAAACCTATCGTCGTGAATGGCCAAACCGTTGCAATTGTAGCTGCACAGCTATCTATTGATGCCATCAATGCCATTATGACCGAGCGTGAAGGCTTAGGAGAAAGTGGTGAAACCTACCTCGTCGGCCCCGAGGGTTTGATGCGTTCAGACTCATTCTTAGATCCACAACATCATTCCGTGGTGAATTCATTTCGATACCCTGAACGCGGCAAGGTAGCCACGCTTGCAGTCTCTCAAGCATTAAATAATCAATCTGGACAACAGGTTATTGAAGACTACAACGGCGAAGCCGTGTTGTCTGCTTATACACCAGTGGAAGTTTTTAATACCCGTTGGGCACTGCTTGCCGAAATTGACGAAGCGGAAGCATTTGCTTCTATTACCTCGCTCTCTCAATACCTGATGATTATTTTAGCGGTCACTATAGTATTAGTACTGATCGTCGCCTACTGGTTCTCAAAAACGCTTACCAAACCTGTTCACGAGTTGGTAGAAACCATGAAATCAGTTGAACAGGAAGGCAACTTTTCATTGCGAGCGCCCATTCGTAGCCACGATGAAATAGGCAACAGTGCACAGGCATTTAATTCACTACTGGATGCCTTACAGCTTTCTATTACAGAGGCTAATCGCGTCATGAATCAAATGGCCTCGGGCAAGTTTGACGACCGCATCAAAGTACCGTGCCGGGGCGAGCTAGAAACCCTAAAAGAAGCCACTAACCACTGTGCCAATACGTTAAGTCGAGCGATTTCTGAGCTGAATGAAATTTCCATTGATATGGCAAATGGTCGCTTCGATACCAAACTTAATGCCCCCATGTCTGGCGATTTAGAAAAGCTCAAAAATAATATTAACGATTCTTTGGCATCGATTAATTCGACTATGAACGGTATTGTTCATGTGATGACCAATATTGAACAAGGTAACTTTAAGGAACAAGTCACCGTGCCCGCTAAAGGAAAATTAGCGCAACTTAAAGATTCGGTAAATAATTCCGTACGCAGCCTTAGCAGTGCGATTGACGGTATCAGCACGATTATGTCTGCACTACGCCAAGGCGACTTTTCTGCGCAACTCGATGCTCCACTCGCAGGCCAATTAGATACCTTAAAACAAGATATCAACTCCAGCATGGCAAACCTAGACAGAGTAATGAAAGAAATAGGCACTGTGATGGCTGGCGTCAGCAACGGCGACTTTAAACAACAAGTGGACGTAGCTGCAACGGGTCAGCTCGCGCAACTTAAAGATAATATCAATGCTTCTGTGACCGCCGTTGATGTTGCTATCTCGGAAATCTCTATGGTGATGATGGCTATTAGCCATGGTCGATTTGATCGCACCATTCAATCTGCGATGTCTGGACAGCTCGATAATCTCAAAAGTGATATCAACCGTTCAGTCGAGAACCTCAATCAAGTCATTGAAGAACTCGGCAGCGTAATGGGCGCAATGTCCGAAGGAGACTTTAGTCAAAAAATAGAGTTGCCACTACAAGGTCAACTGCAACAACTTAAAGAGAATGTAAATGGTTCGACTTTACAGGTCTCTGGGGCTATCTCCGAAGTCAGCAGCGTGTTGGCTAACGTTGCTCAGGGTGACTTAAGTAACCAAGTAAAGGGTGAATATTTTGGCGTGTTTAAGTCTCTTCAGAATGACACCAATACCACAATTAAAAAACTCACCAGTGTAATCGAAGGGATCCAAGCCGCAGCAAATTATGTTGCTCAAAGTGCCGGTGAAATAGCGGCGAGTAACACCGAAATCAGCCAACGCACAGAAGAGCAAGCAGCAAACTTAGAAGAAGCCAGTGCCAGCACCGGCAATATGTTAGATGAACTCACTAAAGTTTCAAACCAATCTGGTGATGCCGTAGGACTAGCAACAAACGCAGAAAACATAGCCAAAGAAGGAGGCAGTTTATCTGCCCAAACCGTAGCTGCAATAATTGAAGTGAACAAAGCCAGTAAAGACATTAATGAGATTGTATCGGTGATTGATGGACTTGCGTTTCAAACCAACCTGTTGGCACTAAATGCTGCCGTTGAAGCGGCACGAGCGGGAGAAAATGGCCGTGGCTTTGCAGTCGTTGCAAACGAAGTACGAGAGCTGGCAGGGCGTAGCGCCGCTTCTGCAAAGCAAATCAAAGAAATTATCTCAAACAGTAATCAAAAGGTAGAGCAAGGTACTGAACTTGCCAATAGTTCCGGTGAAAAGCTGCAACAAATCGTTGGAGCCGTGAGCGATGTAAATAACAACATTATTAAAATCAATGAGTCGACTTCAATGCAACAACAAGCCATTAAAGAAGTGGATTTGGTGGTGCAAAGGCTAACGGATCTTATTCAAGAAAACTCTGCAATTACCGAAGAAACGATGGCAGCGGCGAGGCAAATGGCTGAGCAAGCCCATGAAATGCGCACCCAGTTGAGCTATTTCCGTTTATCAAAGAATGATTACAGCGCCACTGGCAGAGAAGGTGAATTGCTTGTGCATCAATATAATGCATCTTAGGGCCTGTTGAGTTTCGAGTTAGAGCATGCCCAACTAAGCTTTTTAGTTGGGCATGCTATGCATGTACCAATGTGTATTATACCAGCGTAAATTTATCCGCATCGAGATGAGCAGGAAATTTAGCTTTGTACTGCTGCAAGTCGCTCAGCTCTAACTTTACGGTAATAACCTCAGCTTGGTTGTCTACTGCCGAAACAATGCTATTACCATTGAAGTCAATCGCTTTAGTACCACCATTATGCGCAGTGCCATACCCATCTTCACCTACGCGATTTACCGCGAGCACAAAGCACTGATTCTCGATTGCACGAGCAGCCAGTAAAGTATCCCAATGATTTCGGCGTGCCGCTGGCCAGTTTGCAATATTAATCATAACCTCATAATCGTTCTGATTACGCTGAAATACTGGGAAACGTAAGTCATAGCAGATCTGCGGTAAGAATTTAATGCCTTTTAATTCGAACACTTCACGGTGCTCACCAGCAACGACAAAATCACCTTCATTACCCAAACAAAATAAGTGTCTTTTGTCATAATGAAGTATCTTTCCATCCGGCTGGCACCACACCATACGGTTGGCCTTTTTATCTCCTTGCGGAATCAGTACGCTGCCCGCTACAACAGCCTGAAAGCGCTGAGCACATTGCTGTAAAAACTCGATGGCTGCATCAGCATAGCGCTCAGCATCCGGCTCTTTTACGGCGAAGCCGGTAGCAAATGTTTCGGGTAGCAAAATTAAATCGCTTGGCTCGACATTTTCTAGCAAACGTTCAATATGGGTAAAGTTGGCCTCAGGTGAAAGCCACTGGATATCTGTTTGAACAAGGGTAACGGTTAAAGTTGACATAAGCGTTTTGCAGCCTCTTCTAATGTCTGGTTTTCCTTAGCAAAGCACAATCGTATGACCTTGTCTTCAGGTGCTTGTTGGTAAAAAACGCTGAGTGGCACTGCCGCAACCCCAACCTCTTCCACCAGATAGCGACAAAAGGCAACATCATCAAGATCAGAAATTTCACTGTAATCCAAAAGCAAAAAATAAGTCCCTTCACTTGGTAATAGCGTAAATCGGCTTGACGCTAACGCCTTAACCAGAACATCGCGTTTTTGTTGATAAAATCCACTCAGCTCATCAACGTGCTCAGGGTGTTCAGCAAGCATATCAGCCAATGCAAGTTGTGCCGGAGTGAAGCTTGAGAACGTTACATACTGATGGATCTTTCTAAATTCAACAGTCATTTGCTTTGGCGCCACACAGTAACCCATTTTCCAGCCTGTACTATGAAAGGTTTTACCAAAGCTAGAGATCACAAACGCACGCTCAAACAATGCTGGATCAGTTAATGCGCTCAGATGGGGCAAACCATCAAAGGTAATATGTTCGTATACTTCATCACTGATCAATAACAAGTCATGCTGATTTAGCAGCTGTTTTAGTTGCTCTAAATCTGACGGCTTCAGCGTTTTAGCCGACGGGTTATGCGGTGTATTGATGATAATAGCACGGGTATTTGGGTTGATACTCGCTGCGACTTGTTGCCAATCAATTTGGTAATGCGGCGCAGTCAATGCAATATGCACAGCTTTCCCGCCTGCAAGTTCAATTGCAGGCTCATAAGAGTCGTAAGCCGGATCGAATACAATAACTTCATCCCCTTCAGATACTATTGCCTGAATTGCCACGAAGAGTGCTTCCGTTGCACCCGAGGTCACCGTGATCTGTTCTTGTCCTGAAACACTCACCTGATAACGACGTTCAATTAATGCCGCAACTTGTGCTTGCAAGCTCGGTACGCCGGCAGAAGGCGAATACTGGTTTTGACCTTCGCCAACATAGTGGCTAAGTTGCGATTTTAGGTAATCAGGCGCATCAAACTCCGGAAAGCCTTGCGATAAGTTGATCGCACCATGCTCGTTCGCTAATGCCGTCATTTGGCTAAATATACTAATTCCAACCTGAGGTAACTTACTTTTCACTGCAACACTCTCTTTCTTATGGTGCTAATCGTGAGTGGATGCTATCATTGCTCAAAATAGATGTATAGCCGTCCAAACGCATTTAATTTATAGGTGTTAACTATGCACACACAAGCCGCAAAACTCGCGCTTATCGACGCAGGAGCTTGGGTTGCTCAGCAAGGCTGGGTTCCCGCGACTGGTGGTAATTTCTCTATCAAAACAGACTCTGGCTTTGTTGTCACGGCCAGCGGCTTTGATAAAGGTAAATTAACACCAGAACAATTTCTGGAATTAGACGCCACAGGCACCATCATTGCCGGTAGTGGCAAGCCTTCAGCCGAAACTGCATTGCACCTAAAATTATATGAATTATGCGTGGGTGCACAGTGTATATTACACACTCATTCCGTTGCTGCGACTGTGTTATCGCGATTTATTCAAGGCGAGCAATTTCAGATCTGTGGTTATGAAATGCAAAAGTCACTGTCTGGCATTCAATCGCATGAAGAAACCTTATCCATTGCTATTTTTGATAACGATCAGGATATAGAGCGGCTAGCACAGCGCGTGGCGCAATCTCATCAAACTACACCGGTTATACACGGTGTATTGATCCGAGGTCACGGGTTATATGCAGTGGGCCGTACAGTGCAAGAAACTCGTCGTCATATTGAGGGCTTAGAGTTTTTATTTGCCTGCGAATTAGAACGCATTAAATTGGAGGGGCGCCAATGATCAAAGCCATTTTAACAGATATTGAAGGGACAATTACCCGTATCTCATTTGTTAAAGAGATACTATTCCCGTATGCCGCTGCGCATTTACCGCAATTTATTCGCGACCATCAGCATGACACCGCCGTTGCCGAGCAAATTAGTGCCGTCAGAGCAGAATTGGATAATGCCAACGCTGATATTGATACCGTGATTGCCGCACTACTTGAGTGGATCGCCGCAGATAAAAAAATCACGCCATTAAAACAGCTACAGGGTCTCGTTTGGCAGTTTGGCTATACAAACGGCGATTTTACCGGACATTTATATGAAGATGCCTACCAGTTTTTAACACAACAAAAAGCGGATGGTCGCAATCTCTACGTGTATTCCTCGGGTTCAGTGAAAGCGCAGCAGCTGCTTTTTGCCTACTCAGACTATGGTGATATTCGCCCACTATTTAGCGACTACTTTGATACTAAAGTGGGTGCCAAGCAGGAAGTCTCGTCGTATCAGAATATTATTGCAGCCCTACCGTACGAAGCAGAGCAAATCCTCTTTTTAAGCGATATTGTTGCCGAGCTAGACGCAGCAAAGGCCGCTGGTATGCACACATTACAGTTGTTTAGAGATGCACAAGCAACATCACCTGAACATCCAGTTATATCAAGCTTTGAGCATTTTGATGAAGGGGCATTTTCATGAGTCAACTGACTATCTACCAAGTACAGAATCCAAGCCAAGCTTTGCAACAAGAGCAAGACGCAAACATCATCGCATCTTTGCTCTCAGAGCAAGGCGTACGCTTTGAACAATGGCAAGCTAACACCGATATCACAGCTGAAATGTCACAAGACGACATTATTAATGCCTACCAAAGCGATATAGAAAGATTAAAGGCGCAAGGCGGTTATCAAACTGTCGACGTGATTTCACTCGCAAAGGGCAACCCTAGTGCCTCGGAGTTGCGACAAAAATTTCTTTTTGAACATACTCATAGCGAAGATGAAGTGCGTTTTTTTGTTAAAGGACAAGGGCTATTCTGCTTACACTTAAACGATAAGGTTTACCAAGTTCTATGTCAGCAAGGTGACCTAATCTCAGTACCAGAAAATACGCCTCATTGGTTCGATATGGGTAGCGATCCAGAATTTACCGCCATTCGCCTATTCAATAATCAAGAGGGTTGGGTTGCAAAAAGCACGGACTCTGAAATTGCAAAACAGTTTCCATTACTTGATTAATCCAAGTCTGAATACTCACAGTGTTAACGAAACGCTGTGAGTACTTGCTTACTCATGTTAGGCTCACAACCTTCAACAAAATACATACCGATATGGTTATCACGATAAGCGTGATTATATTTACCGAAAAAATCAGCTTGAAACTTAAACCCAGCGTCGTCCAACTCAACCAAAAGCTTATCCACCACATCCCACGACATGGTCAGTGGTGAAAAAAGCAGAGTATTTGTGTGCATGCCGATTGGAATTTCGGCCTCAGAGGGCGATATAACTAAGCTATCTGTCGTATCGATAAACAATTGTTCAAATACCTGAGGGGGACAACTTGCAACTATATGGATGTAGGTTTTTTGCGGGTGAATAGAGTGGCAACTGCATAAGGCCAGTACAACCACACCAATAATGAACCATCCCTTCATTAGCGACTTTCCTTACTTCAAAGTCCCCATAGTAGAACAGCTTGTCCCCAAAAATAAAATGAAGATTTTGTGACTACTTCACGAAAAAAGCGGTAAGCAAAATGCATTTGCGCGCCAATAGCAGGCTATTAGCACGCAAATTCAACGTGATTAGTACCAAGTCATTACCATAGAGGCGTTGCTTACTTGAAATCAGATAAAATAGTTAATCTGATTAGATTTAATATCAGAGGGTACTAAAAAGTATACTGCAATATTCAGCAACAAAACTGCCGCTAATAAAACTTTAAATTACAAAGCTCAGGGTGGCGCTCACCCTGCTCTTTAATGCAAATTATAACTGCAGAGGTTCTTCTAGGAATGCGAGCACTTTCTTAAAGTATTTCAGACGATGTTCCGGTTTATAGAAACCATGCCCTTCATCTTCAAGTAAGTAATACTGATAAGGTTTATCAGCCTTTTTCAGTGCATCAATTAAAGATTCCGCTTGTTCAATTGGCGCTCTTTGGTCCTCACCACCATGTACGATAAGGACAGGAACCTTAAGCTTATCGACATTATAGCTTGGAGAAAATGCTTTTAACTGCTTCTCATCGGTACCAAGTACACGTTCTAAATATGCGACCCCAGAGCTACGCTGAGCAACATCACCTTCTTCAAACATCAGTGGTAAATCGTATACACCAACCACACCGACTGCGCATTGGAATAAGTCGGGTTCTAATATTGCGCTTTGCAATGCAGAATAGCCACCAAAACTAGCCCCCATAATACAAATCCGCTTTTTATCGACGATACCTTTAGAGATTAAGTCACGGGTTCCATCGATGATGTCATGTTGAATTTCCTTGCCCCACTTTTGGTAGCCAAGTACTTCAAATGCATCTCCATAACCACCGGATCCTCTAAAGTTAACTTGTAACACAGCCATTCCTCTGCTCGCAAGCATTTGTACTTCAGGGTCAAACTGCCAATAATCTCTTGGTCCATGAGGTCCACCATGAGGCATAACAATCAAAGGAAGGTTTTTCTTTTCTGCGTTTATTGGTGTTGTTAGATATCCATGAATAGTGAGTCCATCACGGCTTGCGAATTTAACAGGCTCGACTGTAGACATTTGATTTGGTTTAATCCAGCCTCTTGCAGACGCAAGATATTTCATCTTGTTGGCTTTACTATCATAAAGGTAATAATCCCCAGGATTGGTATCGCTGCTTGCGAATACAACCACTTGTCCACCATCTCTCGTGCTACTTACAATACGTATTTGATTTCCAGGGATCGAGGCTATCAGAGACTTTAGGCGTTGACTCCAATCAGCACTTTCATCAATAAATGCATAGGTAGGATATCCGGGGTATAGTTCAATTGCGAAAGGGGATTTATCAATCGGATCTATCCATACTTTTGTTGGATCAACCACTTTATCTTGAAAAACATGAGTGAGTTTTTTGCTTGCTAAGCCTAATTTATAGAAGGCCATGGGCTCACCAGCCGTAGATGCTGAAAGATAAACTGACGTTCCAGTTTTATCGAAT
Source organism: Pseudoalteromonas sp. OANN1 (assembly GCF_024124685.1). NCBI lineage: Bacteria > Pseudomonadati > Pseudomonadota > Gammaproteobacteria > Alteromonadales > Pseudoalteromonadaceae > Pseudoalteromonas > Pseudoalteromonas sp. OANN1. Next base: position 40,220 of record NZ_JAMXSE010000033.1, on the reverse strand, counting down.
CCATGCATCCATAAATCAGCTAAGTTGTTTTCTAATGTGAGCTCAGCCCATTTTGAGTCTGCTTCTTCACGGATAAAAACTAATGAATTGCCATCATCATCCTCAGACACTACGGCACGAACCTCTCCTTGGTGATCGGTTAAAAAGCGGCCCAGTTTTCTTGGAGCATTTGTCAATTTGCGTCTGACACCAGTATGAACGTTGACCTCGTAAACTCTTGTGGTAGGCTCTTTCGAGCCAGTCCAAGGATAGGTCACAATCAGCATCTTGTCTTCGTCATTGACCAAAGGGTCAAGAATGTAAGATGTGCCATACAGCGGGGTAGCTTTGCGCAAACGAGAACCCGTTTGTTCTTCACCCTGGTAACCCACCAAATACTTAGCACGGCTTCCATCTACATTTACGCCGAATAGCTCACCATGAAATTCAGGGTGATCTTTCCAACCTCTTATATATTCCTTTTCCAATACCACACGGTCATCATTCACCCATTCATAGCGGCCAACTTGAGCATTACCATTGAATCGCACGGCGTGAATGAGTTTGAATTTATCAAGTTGTAAAAAAATTAATGTGTTTTTACCTTCTCTCTTTGTGATAAAGCTAAGATATTCTCCGTTAGGTGAAATCTTTACATCTGAGAACTCACTGCCTTTACTAAAAGACTCTAGTGGTATTTCCTCTTTAGCGAATGCCTTAGCAGCTAAGGCCAACAACATCAGAGCAATTAACTTCTTCATCCTGTTTTACTTTCTCCATTTATATCGAAGCACAAAATGGGTACAGTTTAACAAGATTTTGGATTTACGAGTAGTTAAAATAATTACAAATGTTTAACTTTGTGAAAATACGCCTAGGGCAACCTCATCACCCGTAAACAACCCCGTATCCAACACCCATCCGGTGATCAAACTCGCTGGCGTAACATCAAATGCCGGGTTATATACCTCGGCATTGTTGGGTGCCCATTGGCAATCACCAAAACTACCACTGACACCTGTTACTTCGCTTTTGGCGCGTTGTTCAATTGGAATGGCTGCGCCATTTGGACAGCTGCTATCTAATGTTGTGATCGGGGCAACCACATAAAAAGGAATATTATGGAAATGGGCTAACACCGCGAGATTATAAGTGCCGACTTTATTCGCAAAATCACCGTTTGCCGCAATCCTATCTGCCCCTACAAAGATTTTATCGACTTTACCCGCCGCCATTAAACTCGCAGCCATATTGTCACAAATTAGCGTGTATGGGATTTGCCATGCATCTAGTTCAAACGCGGTAAGCCTACCACCTTGCAACAGTGGTCTAGTCTCATCAACCCAAACATGAATGTCACCATGTTGTTTTGCAGCATGGTGAATTACGCCAAGTGCGGTGCCTACACCTGCCGTTGCCAGCGCACCAGTATTGCAGTGAGTAAGAATGTTGTCTCCCGCATTCACAAGCTCCGCGCCTATGTTTGCCATACGGTCGCATAACGCAGTGTCTTCTTCAAATAACTGTTCAGCGGTTGTGATCACTTGTTGTTGCCAATCATTCGCTTGTAACGCTTCACGCAATCTCGCCATGCAGTGCATTAAATTCACCGCTGTAGGGCGCGTTGCTTCAAGTTCATCTATCGAGCGGGCAATTGTGTCTTTATCTTCTCCCTGTTCGGCAAGATAACCAATTAATAAACTTGCCGCTAAACCAATAAGCGGAGCGCCACGAACCTTAAGTGTCAGAATTAGTTCGCTCATCGTCGCAACGTCGCGGCATTCATGCCACACCTGTTGATGTGGCAGTAAGTATTGATCCAATACCTGTACCACGCCCGATTCGAATTTAAGACTACGTGCAATTAAGGTTTTCATGACATCCCGCTCTTTCAAAGTGTACTGATGATATTTTACATCAAGATCTAAAGAAGTATAGACATCTAAACATTTAAAAATATAGAATGCTAATAGCAAATATCCACAAGGTGCAGAAACATGTCGAGCTACATTGAATTTGATGCAGAAAAAGTTATTGATTACATTACTAATTTAGGAAGCTTCTTTGATAAAGATGCAACCTTATCTTGTTATGAGTTTGGTGATGGCAATCTGAATTTGGTTTTCCGCGTGCAAGATACGCAAGAAAATAGCATCATCGTCAAGCAAGCTTTGCCTTATGCTCGATGTGTGGGTGAGAGCTGGCCGCTTACATTAGACAGAGCCAGAATTGAAGCCAGTGTATTACAGCGCCATGGTGAGATCTGTCCAGATACCACAGCAAAAGTGTTGCACCATAATACGGAGTTAGCACTAACCGTGCTGGAAGATCTTGGTCATCTACGCATTTTACGCGGTGAATTAAACCAAGCGAACACCTTTGCAAGACTCAGCAAAGACGTCGCAAATTATCTAGCAAAAACCAGCTTTTACCACTCAAGCTTTTACTTAACACCGAGTGAAAAGAAAGCCCTAGTCACCGAGTTTACTAATCCCGAACTGTGCGCAATCACAGAAGATTTATTCTTTGACGACCCATACCGCGATGCTGAAAGAAACAACTTTCCTGCTGCATTGCAATCGTCTGTGGAAATGCTGAGAAAAAATAAGACGTTATTAGTTGAAGTGGCAAAACTCAAAGCCCAATTTCTCAATGCACCAGAAACCTTACTTCACGGTGATGTCCATACAGGCAGTATTTTCGTCGACACCGATCACACTAAGCTAATCGACCCAGAGTTTGGCTTTTTTGGCCCAATAGGCTTTGATTTAGGCTCATTTATCGGCAATTTATTGCTCAACTACTGTGCCCAACATGCTCGCATTAACGCTCTGCCAAAACGTCGAAATATGCAGGTGTATTTACTCGATAGTATCGCCACCACTCTATCGAGCTTCTATGTCACTTGGCTTGAACTGGCGAAAACACAAACACGCGACCTATCGTTGCAAACAGAAGGCTACGCGGAATACTTTCTCACTAAAGTATTGCAAGACGCAGTTGGTTATTGTGGGTGTGAATTGATCCGCCGCACCATTGGTCTCGCCCATGTTGCAGACATAGATGCGATTGAAGATGAAGACGCGCGCTTAGCGGTACAACAGCGAGCACTACACTTAGGTGAACAGCTCATCATTAATGCCAATAAATGCCGAACGACCGATGATGTGTATCAGCTAATTATTAGTTTTGTAAACTAAACTAGCTTAGGCTAATAAAATGATAAAAGCCCAAAGTCTCTGCTTTGGGCTTTTCTGTTAGATGGATAAACGCAATTACTTACGCGCTTGATTCATCGTGGTTTCAATATATTTGTCGATTTGCTCTTCAAGCACAAATAATGGCACAGAGCCATGACGTAAGATTTGATGGTGGAACTCACGGATATCAAACTGATCGTCCAGTGCTTTTTCTGCTTTGCGACGTAGCCGCTTAATGGTTAGTTCACCAATTTTGTATGACAGTGCTTGAGCTGGCCACGAAATATAACGATCAGTCTCCGTTTTAACATTATGTAAGGACAAGGCCGTGTTGTCTTTCATAAAGTTCATCGCTCGTTCGCGGCTCCACCCAAACATATGCATGCCGGTGTCTACAACCAAACGAGCCGCTCGCCACATCTCGTAGGTTAGACGACCAAAGTCACTGTAAGGGTCTTGATAGAACCCCGCTTCGATACCCAAAAATTCAGAATATAACCCCCACCCTTCACCAAAAGCTGAAATGTATTCGTTGCGACGATATTCCGGTAGGTAATCAAGCTCGGCATTCAAGGAGATCTGCAAATGGTGACCAGGCACAGCCTCATGTAGAGTCAATGCTTCCAATACATATAACGGGCGCTTATCCAGCGCGTAGGTATTTACCCAATAATAACCTGCATCAGTATCACTGCGTGCCCCCGAATAACGCCCTGTCGTGTATTTAGGCGCAATGCTCGCAGGCACTGGGGCGACACCGTATGGCTTTCTTGGTAATGTATGGAATAGCTTAGGTAGCTGAGCATCCATCTTCTTTGCTATATATGCAGCTTCTTTAAGTAACGCTTCGGGGGTTTTAGCATAAAACTGTGGATCGGTTCTTAAGAACTGCACAAAGTCGGCAAAAGCTCCCTTAAAGCCTACTTTTTTAATAATTTTTTCCATCTCCGCACGGATCCGAGCCACCTCTTTAAGACCAAGCTCGTGGATCTCCTTAGGCGTCATATTCGTGGTGGTATAGTATTTCGCTCGGTTCGCATAAAACGCTTCACCATTTGGTGTCGAAGAAATTCCAATTTCGGTCCTAGCCGCTGGACGATACTCATTGACAAAGAAATTAAGGAAATCTTGATATGCTGCGATCACATCCCCTTTAATAATCTTTTTGGCACGTTGTTGCAGTGCTTTAAATTCGGCATCAGGCAAACCCGCTTGGTTTTGTGTAAACGGGCCATAGAACTCGGATTTTGTCACATCATCAACGATATAAGCTTCGATAGAACTTTCATAACCTTCAAGCACCGCTTTCGGCTGAGTCAGACCAACTGCCATGCCTTCTTTCATCCAGTCGATATTTTGCTTAAAATAGCGTGGAACCTGCTGCAAACGTGCCAAATATAGCTCGTAACCAGCACGTTTCTTAAAGTCATGACTCGAGATCATAAAAGACAGACCGGAATGAAAGCCGTATTCCGAGGTGAGCGGCATATAGTGGCTATGAAAACGATATTCATCGACGCTATTCTGCACTTGTGCACGCAAAATAGTGAGATTGATTTGATTTTCCTCACTCAGCGCTGAAGTGTCGATATTGTCGAGCTGAGCCAAGAACTGTAGACGCTGCTGATTTGTGGTCGCCAACTTTTCTGCACTGAGGTTTGGTAGTAGAAACTCTGCTTTTGTATCACTGCGACCATAGGCATTGTTATCACTTCTAAATTTCATAACGCTGCCAGCTATCTGAGTAAACTCAACGTTATTGTCACTTCCGGTAATAGCACAACCAGATAAAGCGACAGTTAAATAAACGGCGACGCTTGAACGCTTAGTCCACAGCTTTAATTTTGGTGATAACACGCTGACTTCCTCAATACTTTGTTGTTACTCAGTTCGCGGTAAAATAGCCAAAAAATAATGATTATCCATCGTTCTGAGCTTTTGTTATGGTGAAATGAACTTTCTGCTAGTCAAAGTAGGAGAGTCCCGTAACAGATGCAACTTAATTCGATAGAATCACGAATATCTCAGATCGAATACAATTTACCCAACCTAGTAAAAATTGATGAGAAAATCAGCAATTCAACAAAAAAATGTAAATTTTCTATTTCAAAGACAAATTTTTTACTTTTAAATTCGGACGATACAGATTAATGTAGGTCTAGTGCAATTAGGACAAGAGTTACACCGAAGGAGCTGGTGGTAGTTCATTAACGTTTGATAATTAATTGTTGTGGTAAATGAAATGATGTTCCATGATCCCATGGCTGTTGCCCAAGAAAAAATGACACAGGTGTGCCTGTTTTTAGAGCAACATCATTTGCCGCCCACGCCTTTAAATTATCAGGTTGCTTATACCCATATTAGCGCCACGAACAAAGATCTTGACTGTGCCATCAACAAAGCCATCAAAGCGCACACAAAAATAGACTGCGTATTCATTGAACAACTCTACTACCAATTTTTAGATCAAGGTCAAAAAACACAATCTGAATTACTTGAAGGCGTTGATTCTTTGGTGACTGAATTACACGAAAATGCAGAAACCTCACAAAAGCAGGTTATTCGCTTTGCCCAACAAGTCAGTCAATGTGTGCATAATTTAGATGAACACAACATTCAAAAGAGTAAGCGCGCACTATCAACACTCACCAAACAAACTGAGCTATTGCTAAAACAGCACAAACAATTTAAACAAGCGTTAATAAAATCGCGTTTAGATTATGAACGTAATCAAAAGTTACTACTCGACTTGCGTAAACAACACTTATTAGACCCACAAACGGGTCTTTATAAGCGTCACTATCTTCATCAAAAAGTGTCCCTATGGCAATCGCAGCAAAAATCTGTCTGCGCGCTTTCTATCCAAGTTGATAACCTTGACGAGTTTTCAACGCGGTTTGGTGATGTTGTGGGTGAAGTTGTGCTTAATCGTATCGCCAATAATATCAAACGTTATGTCGTTGAAAGTGGCTTACCTGGTCGCACAGGTAAAAAAGAATTCACGGTTATCCTTGCCGATGTAGACTTAGATACCGCGAGTGTTATCGCGGAAAAAGTGCGTAAAGGTGTTGAGCGATTAAAGTTTGTCAGCGCGAAAGGGAAAATTCCATTACCTAATGTGTCTCTGGCTCTTGGGATAGCCCAACTTGCACCAGAGCAAGACTTTAATGTGTTGGCAAAACGCGCAGGTTACGCTGCGCAGAAGGCACATTCTCTCGGCCAACACTGTTATATTAGCCACTGATCCGCAATATCCTCTTTTGTTTGCATTTTCAACAATACAACACGGATAAGAAATTGCACCTACGGCTACCAATCAAGTACACTAGCAAGCATAGTTGCAGAGTAATGATGGAACCCACATGAAAGAGTCACAAGACAATACTACCCACTTTGGATACAAAACAGTCGAGACCGACAAAAAAGCCTCTATGGTTGCAGACGTATTTCATTCTGTAGCTGCAAAATACGACATCATGAATGATCTGATGTCATTCGGTATCCATCGTTTGTGGAAGCGTCAAACTATTGCCTGCTCAGGTGTACGCGCTGGTCACAAAGTACTTGATCTTGCTGGCGGTACGGGTGATTTAACCGCAAGATTTAGCGAATTAGTTGGTGATAAAGGACAAGTTGTTTTAGGTGATATTAACGACTCAATGCTTAAAGTAGGCCGCGAAAAATTACGCGACTCGGGACTTGTTGGCAATATTGAATACGTTCAAATGAACGCAGAAATGCTGCCATTTGACGATAATACTTTTGATGTCATCACTATTGCCTTTGGTTTACGCAACGTAACAGATAAAGATAAAGCATTGCGCTCAATGTACAGAGTGCTAAAACCAGGTGGACGTTTACTGGTACTTGAATTTTCAAAGACAGATAACGAGGCGCTGGCAAAGCTGTATGATATGTATTCATTTACACTATTACCTGCAATGGGCAAATTAGTTGCAAATGACAGTGAGTCTTATCGCTATCTTGCAGAATCTATCCGCATGCACCCAGATCAAGAAACGCTAAAATCCATGATGGATGAAGCCGGTTTTGAACAAACTGACTACCAGAATATGACCGGAGGCATTGTCGCCCTTCATCGCGGCTTTAAATTCTAGGAGTTGCTGTGTTAGCTTCATTACTTGGCGCCGTACTTGAGACGGCTTTAAACAAAGGCCTTAAACTCTCACCTGAGCTAAAGCATGTGCTAAGTAAAGGCCAACACAAAGTGATCAGTGTTGATATTCGCGATCAAAATACTTGTTTAGCTGTGACTTACACAGGCATTAACATTCACGTTCTATGCCCTTTTGATGGCAAAGCCGATTGTTCTATTAGTGCCGATTTACCAACCTTGCTTGAGCTCAAAGATCCAAGCCAACTCACTGCGCTTATCCGTCAAGATAAGCTCGATCTTGAAGGGGATTTGGCGCTAGCACAACTATATAGTAATGCATTAGCAACACTTGATATTGATTGGGCGGAACACCTCGCCAAATATGTCGGTGATGGGCCCGCACAAATTGCCGTAGATACCTTTCATAAGTTAGCGCATCGCGCAAAGCAAGATGGACAGGTAGCCAAGGCAACCCTAACAGGGTTATTTCAAGATGAGTTGAAGGTTGCGCCTCACCCGCTCGAGTTTCAACAGTTTAAGCAGCAAGTGAGAACATTAAACAATCAGGTCGAAAGCTTAAATCAACGCCTCAGCGTATTACTTCAGCAAAACAAAGGAAATTAGGTTGTCTTTACTTCGCTTGCATCAGATCACCAAAACATTTTTAACCTATGGTTTAGACGAAATCGTCCCTGCGCATAAGCAACCTTGGTACGGTAAACTCGCTCGAGCGAGTTTGTTTTGGCTGCGCAACAAACATAAAGACAAACCAGTAGGCACACGCCTACGTTTGGCACTACAAACTTTGGGGCCAGTGTGGATCAAGTTTGGCCAGATGCTTTCGACCCGTCGAGATTTACTACCACCAGATATTGCTGAAGAACTTGCATTTTTGCAGGATCAAGTTCAACCATTTGACCCCGCGATGGCACAAAAGCTCATTGAGCAAGCGCTAGAAATCGACAATATTCATGAATACTTCGCTGAATTTGAATCAAAACCGCTGGCTTCAGCCTCGATAGCGCAAGTACATGCAGCCAAGCTACAACACAAAGATGAGTTAAAAGATGTCGTGATCAAAGTTATTCGTCCCGATATCGAGAAACAAATCCATGCCGACCTCTCTTTAATGGAGCGTTTCGCTAAAATCGTTGTCAATTTACTCAGCGAAGGAAAACGTCTGCGCCCGGTGGAAGTTGTTAGGGAATACAAAAAAACCTTACTCGACGAGCTAGACTTGATGCGAGAAGGCGCGAACGCAATTCAACTCAGACGCAACTTTGAAGACTCAGATTCACTGTATATCCCTGAGGTATATAGTGATTATTCACGTAAAAACGTGCTGGTTATGGAACGCATCTACGGTATTCCGGTTTCAGACACCGAAGCCTTGTTAGCGCAAGGCACCAATATGAAATTGCTGGCCGAGCGCGGCGTGGAAGTCTTTTTCACACAGGTATTCCGTGACAGTTTTTTCCATGCAGATATGCACCCTGGCAATATTTTTGTCTCTCGTGAAAATCCTCATAACCCTAAGTATATTGGTATAGATTGCGGCATAGTCGGCACCTTAAACCGTGAAGATAAACGCTATTTGGCCGAAAACTTTATCGCCTTTTTTAATCGTGATTATCGTCAGGTGGCACAGCTTCATGTGGATTCTGGGTGGGTTCCGGCAGATACCTGCGTAGAAGAGTTTGAGTTTGCCATTCGCACTGTATGCGAACCCATTTTTAACAAACCGCTCGCTGAAATTTCGTTCGGCCATGTGCTAGTAAATTTGTTTAATACAGCAAGACGGTTCAATATGGAAGTGCAACCACAGCTCGTATTATTGCAAAAAACTCTGCTGTATGTAGAAGGCCTAGGGCGCCAGCTTTATCCACAGTTAGATCTGTGGAAAACGGCCAAACCTTTTTTAGAGCATTGGGTGCAAGAGCAAGTTGGACCTCTCGCGGTGGCGAAAAAGCTATATGCAAACTTACCATTTTGGGCTGAAAAAATGCCTGAACTGCCAGATTTGATTTACCAAAATCTCAAGCGCCGCCCCCCTCCAACTGTCACACAAAAAGCAGATACTGCGACTAAGCCTCTATTATTGGGCTTAGCAGCGAGCAGTTTTGCAATTATATCGGGATTGAGCTTTATTTTTGACAAGCCTGTCGCAAGTAGCCTACTCGCGATTATTGCCGTGCTAGTATTTATTGGCGCATGGCGTAAAACAGGGTGATTTTTTGCTCGCTAGGCGTATAATCATTATTCATAAGCAGTAAGTATCAATGGAGTTATTATGGGATTCGGTGGGATCAGTATTTGGCAATTACTTATTATTTTAGCCATCATTGTTTTGTTATTTGGAACTAAAAAACTACGCGGTATTGGTAGTGATTTGGGTGGTGCAGTTAAAGGCTTTAAAAAGGCGGTATCTGATGAGCAAACTGCGACCGACTCTGAGCCAGAAAAGTTAAAAAATACAACAACTGAGCAAGCACAACCGGTATCAGAGAAAGAAAAAGATAAGGTGTAATTCAACATGGGTATGTGGGAGTTAGTGGTCGTTCTTATCGTTGGCCTAATTGTACTTGGCCCTGAACGTCTTCCCGTTGCAATCCGCACCGTAGCGAGATGGATAAAAACGGTAAAATCTGTCGCCAATTCAGTCAAGGCTGAAGTGAGTGAAGAATTACGTGTTCACGAGCTACATAATAATTTGAAGAAAGCGGAACAACAGGGAATGCAAGATTTGGCCCCCGAACTCAAGCAATCCGTTCAAGAATTACAAGATGCGGCTGAATCAGTCAGACATTCTTATAAATCAACCGAAAATAATAAAAACAAAGACTAATCAATCTAGCAGTTAGATAGTTCAGTCAAAGGCTAGCTTTGGGTAATTAGACGCCCAAGCCGCTCCTTTTTGTTATATCTAACTGGAATTATATTCGTACGAGTCAAGTTACATGACAGAATCAGCCCAAAGTGGATTTATAGCTCACCTTGTTGAGTTAAGAAACCGCTTAATGAGAGCGTTATTGAGCGTTTTCGTTATCTTTGTTGCTTTGGTGTACTTCGCCAATGACATCTATGCCTTCGTTGCAGCACCGCTTGTAAATAGCTTGCCTAGCAACACAACCATGATCGCCACAGACGTTACAGCACCGTTTTTTGCTCCATTTAAATTAACGCTTTTTGTGTCACTATTTGCCGCTGTGCCTTTTATTTTGCATCAGGTGTGGGGCTTTATCGCACCCGGTTTATATAAACACGAAAAACGTATGCTCATTCCTATATTACTTTCTAGTGTGCTGCTATTTTATGGCGGAATAGCATTTTGTTACTTTGTTGTCATGCCTATCATACTTGGCTTTTTTACCAGTGTGGGGCCTGAGATGATGACACTGTCACCGGATATTAGCAGTTACCTTGGCTTTATCCTTAAGCTATTTTTTGCTTTTGGTATCGCCTTTGAAATTCCCGTCGCTATCATGCTTATATGTTGGAGTGGCATGACAACCCCTGCGAGCTTAAAAGAGAAACGACCTTATGTTGTCGTTGGTGCTTTTGTCATCGCAATGTTTTTAACTCCACCAGATGTTCTATCTCAAACTCTATTGGCATTCCCTATGCTACTCTTGTTTGAGTTGGGGCTCATTCTAGCCAAATTTTACAGCGCCAAACCAAAACAACAGGAGTCAGAACAATGAAAAAAACCATGATACTGTTCGCACTAGGATTTTCCTCTTTATGCGCCGCAGAGCCGATAAATACACAGGCACTACAAGCTTGTACTCTGATTGAAAATGATTTTAAACGACTCATGTGCTACGACAATGTGATTGCTAATAAACCAATCACGGAAATACATTCAAGCAAAGCGCCTGTAAGCAAAGATAAAATAAAAACAGCGCGCAATGAAAAAAAAGCAGAATTGAAAGAAGATGGCTTTGGTTTAGAGCATAAAGTTAAAGCGGCAAGCGAAGAAATCGAAGAAATTACAGCTAAACTCGTAAAAACAACCACTCAAGGCCGCGATAAAATGGTATTCACCTTGGACAATGGTCAAGTATGGCGGCAAGTTTCTTCAGAAACTTTTTTCGCCAATGAAGGAGACACATTAATTATTGAACGCGCCTCTTTTGGCTCGTTTTTAATGAAAAAAGCGGGCTCAAACCGTACAACGCGAGTTAAACGAGTTAACTGATGAACACGATGTTCGATGCTGGTGTAAACCTCACCAGCTCGCAATTTTCATCCGATTTGGCCGAGGTAATTGCTAGAGCCAAAAACGCTGGCATAGAATCTATGCTCGCCATTGGCTGCGACTTAACAAGCAGCGAACAAAGTATTTCTCTCGCAGAGCAATACCAGCTTTATTGTACAGCAGGTGTCCACCCTCACGACGCAAAAGATGCACCTGATACGCTCTACGATGATCTCCTCACTCTTTTAAAAAGTAGTGACAGAGCTATTGCTGTTGGTGAATGTGGCTTGGACTTTAATCGCGATTTTTCACCAAGGCCGATACAACAAAGCGTGTGCTTGACGCAACTGCAGTTAGCAGAAGCTATTGATTATCCAGTGTATCTACATGAAAGAGACGCGCACGATGCGCTATTTTCGTTACTGCAAGAAGTTAACGTTCAAGGAGTACTACACTGTTTTACTGGTGATCATAACGCACTACGACGTTACTTGGACTATGGGTTAATGATAGGCATAACAGGTTGGGTTTGCGATGAACGTAGAGGTCAAGCACTACAAGATCTAATCCAATACATCCCCCTAGACCGTTTGCTTTTGGAAACTGATGCGCCCTACCTACTACCTAGAACAATTAGCCCAAAACCCAAGTCTCGCCGCAATGAACCAATGTATTTATCTTATGTGGCTGAGCAAATTGCACACCTAAAACAATGTCCTGTCACGGAAGTGATGAGCACGACTTCGGCTAATTTTAAACAGCTGTTTGTGAGGTAAAGCCAGTAATGCGCATTGTGTTGTCTTTACTTATATTGATATACAGCTCTGCTGTAATTTCTGCCGTCACTATTTCAGAGTCATTTAAGGTAGAACACCAAGTAAAGCTAAGTTACACACTGAGTAAATATGCATCGTTAAACGAACTGCTTGCGGCTCCTGTCGAATGGCATAACAGCACCCAAGTCCCCACAGGCCTTCGACCTGTAGCGAAGTACTTATGGTTAAAAATAGCGCTGCACAATACCAACAACTCGCTCACACCAGTATTGGTAAGTATAAACAATAATCTCATCGATGCGGTAACTGCCTATCATGTTAGACCGAACCATCCAATATTCAGCTTAGATATGGGCGATGCCTTGCCACTGATTAAGCGGCCACTAAAGTATGAATCTCTAGTTGTTCCGCTTGAGCTGCAGCCACAAACTCAAAGCCATTTATACTTACAGATCAGTGATGAGGGGGTTATCACGGCTCCTCTTGCAATTTGGGAGCCGAATGAATACCTCCAATTTAAGAGTAAATTTAATCTTATTTTTGGAATTTTAGCAGGCTTTGTACTAGCACTCGCCTTAACCAATGCCACACTCTATTGTGTTACAAAAAAAGGTTACTTTTTATGTGCCACTTTGTTTATCGCTACAGTATGGCTTTTCAATGCACATATCTATGGCTTTGGTTATCGCTACTTTTACTCTTCATGGCAATGGTTTCAACAGTATGGTCAAGGCATGATGATGTTATTGCTCAGCGCACTGCTATTGCCCGCTTTGAGTTATTGCTCTGGAAAGTCACTTCTTGCGCACCCTAAGCTGACGAAAAGAAAGGCCATTCTAGCGACATTGTGCTTGTTTCTGCTCATTGCTTTTTTACCGGTTTCTCAGTCTCTCCTGCTAGCGCTTAGCATTAGCTTTATTGTCTCTGTATTGATTATCTATACGCTCGCCCGTATTAACCACAAGAGCCGAAATATCTTAATCGCAATCGCGCTCTGCCACTTTATCGTAATTAGCTACCCGTTTACGGTCGAGCTCGGGGTTCAGTCCGGCAGCTTTTTGAACCACTTGGGTTACTTTGGTATTTTTGTTGTTGAAGCCACGTTGCTGAGTTACCTGCTCATACGTCTATATATATTTCAAAGAGATGAAAAGCTGGCCAAGCAACAGCAACGGCTAGCTCATACTCAAGCTGAAGATGCCCTATTAAAAGAAAAGCTTAAACTACAAGAACAGGCCCAGTACGACTTAGAGTCCAACATTGAGGAACGTACTTTTGAGCTTCAAGTCACATTAAGGGAACTTGAGGATAAAAACCGGGAGCTCGAGCGCATGAACATGGAAGATCCACTCACAAAAGTGAAGAACCGGCGCTATTTCGACAAGCGTTTACAGATGGAAGTACGTCGTTCAAGACGAGAGCAGACAGTATTGAGCCTTGTTATTTTTGATATCGATCACTTCAAGAAAATTAACGACAAATATGGCCACTTGGCTGGTGATCAAGCAATTTGCGAATTTGCCAGCTTAATAAAATCACACTTGCGGCGACCACATGATGAAGTGTTCCGCTATGGTGGTGAAGAGTTTATTTTGCTACTACCAAACACCCCAGAAGAAGGTGCAGTCGGAGTAGCTGAACGCCTGAGAGTGGCTACAGCGGATCTCAATATCAAATTTGGTGAAGATACGCTTAAATTAACCACTAGTGCAGGCGTTTATAGTGCAGTGGTTAGCGATCCACATAATCCACAGCTTTACACTGACAATGCGGATAAAGCCTTGTATCAAGCAAAACAGCAAGGTCGTAATCGTGTTGTTACTTTCAAACCCAATCAGGAGAACTAACGTGGCTCAATCAGGACTCGATCTTTTCCCCCTAACTCGCATGCGCAGAATGCGTCGCGATGACTTTTCAAGACGTCTAATGAGCGAAAGCACGCTAACGGTTAATGACTTAATCTATCCAGTATTTGTATTGGATGGTGAATCTAAGCGTGAAGCTATCCCATCAATGCCAGGTATTGAGCGTTTATCTATTGATCTATTAGTTGAGGAAGCCAAGCAACTAGTAGAGCTAGGGGTTCCTGCCATCGCCTTATTCCCAGTAACACCGGCGGAACAAAAATCGTTACTAGCTGAGGAAGCATACAACCCTGAAGGGATTGCACAAAGAGCGGTACGTGCTATTAAAGCAGCATGTCCTGAGCTTGGTGTGATCACCGATGTTGCATTAGACCCATTCACAGTCCACGGTCAAGACGGTATCTTAGATGAAGATGGTTATGTCATGAATGAAGAAACCGTGGAAGTATTAGTCAAACAAGCGCTTTCGCATGCAGAGGCAGGTGCCGATATCGTCGCCCCTTCCGATATGATGGATGGCCGAATTGGCGCTGTGCGTGAAGCACTTGAAGAGTGCGGTTTTATCCATACTCGTATAATGGCGTACTCTGCCAAGTATGCATCGAGTTATTATGGCCCTTTCCGCGACGCGATTGGCTCTGCAGGCAACCTAAAAGGTGCAGACAAGAAAACCTATCAAATGGATCCTGCTAATTCTGACGAAGCATTACGTGAAGTGGCTTTGGACTTACAAGAAGGTGCTGATATGGTGATGGTAAAACCAGGTATGCCATACCTTGATGTTGTCAGACGCGTTAAAGATGAGTTTGGAGTACCAACATTTGCTTACCAAGTCAGCGGTGAATACGCCATGCATAAGGCTGCGATTGATAACGGCTGGTTGGCTGAGAAGCCTGTTGTACTGGAGTCTCTACTAGCATTTAAGCGTGCTGGTGCGGATGGCATTTTGACTTACTTTGCAAAACAAGCCGCAATTTGGCTGAATGAAAAGTAATATCAATTGCATTAATGCAATTGGTGTGAAACCTTTAAATTTGAGCAGGTGAAACCCTCACCTGCACTTCCTTTACACCTTATCTGACCAAACTTTCTGCTTTTAAAAGCTCATCGCGATTCATTTTCCAGCTAAAGAAGCGAATAATACGACCATCATCGAGATATACCTCAGGAAGACTTACAATGCCCAAAGAGCGTAACCTAATCGCCTGAATATGTTCCGTATGGATATAATGGGTTTTACCAAAAAAGTTATAGCTGACTCCCGCTTTATCTATATGAAGAAAACGCTTTCCGGTTAATGACAGTACCAATAATGATAGGGTAAAAAATAGTAAGGTAAGTGTAACTATTTGCAATAATGATGAGGGAATATCTAAGATAGAAAACAGCGCATTACCCAGCCAGATAAGGGACAGTGCCAGTACATAGAAATGCCAGTTTATTTCCAGTTCTAAAGTTCTCATTGAGTATCTCCTTTATTTACCCAACCACAATCAAATTTGAGCCCACGACGCAATAATGTGACCCAATTTATTGAAGAAAAGCTAATGATAAAGAGCCAATGTTCCTAAAGCAAGAACTTTAAAATTAATAAAACATGAAATAATCGTGACGACTTTTAGACAGGGCATTAAACCTATAAACAATTGAATTTAAAAATAAAAAAGGCCGCCAAAGGCGACCTTTTTATGCAAAAGAAGTAATTAATTACTTAGCTGCTTTTTTCTCTTTCTCAGCTGCGATTACCGCGTCAGCAACGTTTGCTGGACATGGTGCATAGTGTGAGAATTCCATTGAGAACTGACCACGACCAGACGTGATAGTACGTAGGTGACCGATGTATCCGAACATTTCAGATAGTGGTACTTCACCCTTGATACGAACGCCCATTGCGCCAGCTTCTTGGTCTTTGATCATACCGCGACGACGGTTAAGGTCACCGATTACGTCACCTACGTTGTCTTCTGGCGTGAACACGTCAACTTTCATGATTGGCTCAAGAAGTTGTGCACCCGCTTTAGGGATAGACTGACGGAATGCGCCTTTAGCAGCGATTTCGAACGCGATTGCTGATGAGTCAACTGCGTGGAAACCACCGTCGAATAGCTCAACTTCAACGTCTAGTACTGGGAAGCCCGCTAGTACACCTTCGTCCATCATTGACTTGAAGCCTTTCTCAACTGCTGGCCAGAATTCCTTAGGAACGTTACCACCAACAACTGAAGACTTGAACGTAAAGCCAGAACCAACTTCGCCAGGCTTGATACGGTAGTCAATCTTACCGAACTGACCAGAACCACCAGACTGTTTCTTGTGCGTGTAGCTATCTTCAACTTCTTTAGTGATAGTTTCACGGTAAGCAACCTGAGGCTGACCAACGATTAGGTCTACACCGTATGTACGCTTAAGGATGTCTACCTTAATGTCTAGGTGAAGCTCACCCATACCTTTAAGGATAGTTTCACCTGAATCTTCATCAGTCTCAACTTGGAATGAAGGATCTTCTGCAACCATCTTACCGATCGCGATACCCATCTTCTCGTTACCACCTTTATCTTTAGGTGCTACAGCGATTGAGATTACTGGATCAGGGAAGATCATCGCTTCAAGTGTACACTCGTGCTTAGGATCACATAGCGTGTGACCTGTTTGAACGTTCTTCATACCAACAACAGCGATGATGTCACCCGCTTGTGCTTCAGTAAGTTCAGTACGCTCGTCCGCTTGCATCTCAACCATACGGCCGATACGCTCTGTTTTACCAGTTGCAGAGTTAAGGATAGTGTCACCTTTCTTCATGCGACCTGCGTAGATACGGATGAACGTAAGTGCACCGAAACGGTCGTCCATGATTTTGAACGCAAGCGCTTTAAGTGGTGCATCAGCGTCAACAGTTGCTACTTCACCAGTAGGCTCACCTGTTTCAGGATCTGTTAGCGGCTGAGGATCAACTTCTGTAGGAGAAGGTAGGTAATCTACAACAGCGTCTAGTACAAGTTGCATACCTTTGTTTTTGAACGCTGAACCACAGAACGTTGGGAAGAACGCAAGATCACGAGTACCTTTACGGATACACGCTTTGATTTGCTCTAGTGAAGGAACTTCACCTTCCATGTACGCTTCCATTAGGTCGTCGTCTTGCTCAACAGCAGACTCAACTAGCATCTCATGGTATTCTTCAACTTTGTCTACCATGTCAGCTGGAACGTCTTGTACTTCGTAGTTTTCAGGAAGACCTGTGTCATCCCAAACGTATGCTTTCTTCTCAAGTACGTCTACAACACCACAGAACTGGTCTTCGATACCGATTGGTAGAGTCATAACTAGTGGGTTAGCACCAAGTACTTTCTCAACCTGACCAACTACGCGGTAGAAGTCTGCACCCATACGGTCTAGTTTGTTTACGAAGATTACACGTGCAACTTCTGATTCGTTCGCATAACGCCAGTTAGTTTCTGATTGTGGCTCAACACCACCAGAACCACAGAATACACCGATACCACCGTCAAGTACTTTAAGTGAACGGTATACTTCTACTGTGAAGTCAACGTGTCCAGGAGTATCGATAACGTTTAAACGGTGGCCTTTCCACTCACAAGTTACCGCCGCTGATTGGATTGTAATACCACGCTCAGCTTCCTGCTCCATGAAGTCAGTAGTAGACTCACCGTCGTGTACTTCACCAGTTTTGTGGATTTTACCAGTAAGCTTTAGAATACGCTCAGTGGTGGTAGTTTTACCCGCATCAACGTGCGCGAAAATACCAATGTTTCTGTATTTCGATAAATCTGCCATTGTTTTACTCTATTTAAAGTAGAAAAATTATTCGGCGGGAGTATATCACCTCTTGTAGCGAACATCATCCTTGAAGTCGTCTAAAATGCAATCAATTCGCGAAAAAGTTTCTAATGCGAAACTTTGTGACCCATTTTTACTGTATCGCTTACTGCTAGGCCGCTGTATTTAAGAAAATTCCGTTGTATTTTGTCAATTTCAGCGCGGTGAGCTTGGATTTTTGTTTAAAATATCTGCTTTCCAAACAAGTTAGCATGCTGGACTTGGAAGACATCGTCTAGCAAAGAAAAATGCGCTATTTTACCCACTTCAATGCTACCAAGTTCATTGTCCATATTTAAATAAGTTGCGGGTACTAAACTTGCCATATTAATGGCTTCTAGAAGCGGAATGTTGGCCAATTCTGCTAAATTCTTCACTGCTTTTTCAAGTGTTAGTGTACTGCCGGCCAAACTGCCACTGTGGGTTTTCGCCACGCCACCCTTAACCACAATTGGCATTTCACCCAATTGATATTCACCATCTTTAAGGCCACCAGCATTAATACAATCACTGATCAAGGCCATCTTATGCTGACCTTTTAGGCGGTAGATCAACTGTAAAATCGCAGGGTGTAAATGAATACCATCGGCAATCACTTCAACCAAGGCTTGGCTATCAAGTAACAACGCACCAGCACAGCCCGGCTCACGGTGATGAATGCCGCGCATGCCGTTAAACACGTGCACCCCGCCGCAGGCACCATGTGCAAGAGCAGCATTGGTTTGCGCAAAATCCGCATCACAATGACCTAACATCACTCGCACCCCATGTTTACTTAGGTACTGTGTCATCTTAACGCCATTAGCCTTTTCGGGCGCAAGTGCCACCGCTTTAAGCGCACCATCAGCCGCGCTAATCATTTCATCAATTAAGGCTTCGTCTAGCGGTTTAAAAAAGGCTTCGTTATGGGCACCTTTGTGTTTTTCACTAAAAAATAAACCCTCACTGTATCCGCCCAGCACCTGAGCGCCCGGCATCTTTTGCTTATAGGCGGCTCCAATAACCTTCATCGCAGCAATAGTTTGTGGCCATGTAGTCGTCACCGTGGTTGCCAAAAAACCAGTGACGCCATGTTTGAGCAACGACCTGCTAATGGTTTCTAAACTGGAGAGTTTGCCATCAATAACATCACAGCCCTCGCGACCATGAATATGCAAATCAATTAACCCAGGCCACATGTCGAGTTTGGGATAAGACTCGGTATTATCAGGCGCTTCCGCCGCTGGAATAATCGCGTGAAAACGCTCACCTTTTATTACCGCAACGTGCGCTTCAAGGACGCTGGTAGGGGTATAGATTCGACGGGGCTGAATATAACGAAGCTGCTCAAGCATGTACTTTACTCCCAAGTAATGCCGCACCCAATGCGCCACTCGCATCACCATGCTTGGCTCTAACAATATCTGGCACTGATACCGCTGAAAATACATGGGGTTCGATGGCTTTTGGGAGCGCCTCTACAAGTTCATCAATCAGCGACATACCACCGCCAAGCACGATAACTTCAGGGTCATATGCTTTGATCAAATTTGCAAACGCCGATCCCAGCAGATCCATATAACAATTAAAAGCATGGCGTGCTTCACTTTCTCCAGCCCGCATCGCTGTGATAACTTGTTCTGAGGTAAGTGTTTGCGTCGTGAAATGTTGATACAAACCGGCAAGCCCTGGCCCTGCGACATAGCGCTCTAAACACCCTTGCAGTCCACAGCCACACGCTAAAATAGGCAGGTGATATTTTTGCTGCAACACCGCAGAAAGCGGATGGTGGCCATATTCTCCGGCGATCCCTTGGGCACTTTTATACAACGCGCCGTCAATGCAAAATCCGCCTCCGGCACCAGTGCCTATTATTGCCCCAAAGACCTTTTGATATTGCTTACCGGCTCCAAGACTGGCTTCTGATAACGCAAAGCAACGGCAGTCATTTTCTACGGCAATGGGCCGTTCAAGTTGTGCAACGAGATCAGCCTTAACTTCTTTACCATTGGCACAAGGGACATTTGCTGATAGCACGCGCTGCTGCGCATTTACTATCCCCGGCATACCAATACCAACCTGTCCTTTACAACCATATTTGTCATCTGCTTGCTGCACCAAAGTGACGATTTGCGCTAAAAACGCCTCATAACTGTGCTTTGGGGTCGCCACACGCCACGATTCAATACGTTGTAGTTTTTCATCGAACACCGCAATTTCAATTTTACTCCCGCCAACATCCACCCCATAAATCATACTTCACTCCCAAATGGATGAATGACTACGCCCTGCACAACTCTATTCACTTCCCCCGACGGGCAAGGATTGTCCGGTGAAATACCGAGGGTTAGCGCTTTATAGAAACTTAACTGCTGTGCAAACAACATATACAGTAACCCTTGCCACACGTCTTCTAGTGGTGGCACTTTAGGACAAAGTGAATGCACCGTCATGGCTGTACCGTCACGCTGCAACTCGGCAACTAAATCTTGATCGTACAAGCTGGTATAACCATCACTTGAGATAAAACATACCACGACAGTTTTGCTATTGATAAGTGATTTTGGACCATGACGGAAGCCAAGCGGTGACTCGCTCACGCTCATTACTTGGCCTGCCGATAACTCAAGCATTTTTAGCGCAGCTTCCTTTGCAAATCCCAGTAAACAACCCGCTCCTAAATACACCAAACGTTCAAATGGCTGTTGTGCAAATGCACGGATATTTTGCTGCTCTGTCGCAGCTAACATGCTTTGCGCTGCATTGATCAACTTATCCACGGAGCCGTCATCCGCAGCAAAAAGTTGTAGCGCTGCAACCATCATTGACGAATAGCTACTCGTCATTGCAAAACTTTGGTCAAGCGCGGGCTCCGGTAGCAATATACTTGTTGCATTGCTTGCCTGCTGCGCTGCTTGATGCAACTTTCCATCACGATTGCAGGTGATAAAAAGGTGCTGACTGTTACTAACCAGCTGTGTTACCAACTCTACGGCCGCTACACTTTCTGGACTATTACCGGAGCGAGCAAAGGATACCAATAAACACGGTTTATCCGTCGCTAGGTATTGCCTTGGTGCAGCAACTAAGTCAGTTGTACTCACTGCACGCACACTTTGGCGCATGTGTGTACTAAGATGAGTGGCGATGGCGTCACCGATATAAGCGGATGTACCCGCCCCTGTCAAAATAACCTGAGTATCAGGGTCATCTAGAAAAGGAGCTAACTCCAAAAAAAGCCTAGGCTTTATGCTCGCAACCAACTGAGCGGTTTCTTGCCACATCTGTGGCTGCTGACAAATCTCTTTTGCTGTCCAATAGGCATTCAGTGTTTTTAATTGCGCAATTTCGTGTCCTAGCAAAGTGTTCATGACGCTTTCTCCATGGCAAAACACGCATTTGAATAGCGAGCTACAACACGTTGAATTTTGGCAATCACCAACGCTTTGGCGTCCCTTTCTATTTCAGCACGGCGTACTTGTTGATATAACTCTGGAAAATATTGGCTGATAAGCGGCAATGGTAAAGTCTGCCGCGCTAGGTTTTCGAGCATCGTTGCTAACGCCTTTTGCACCGCTTCTTGATGCCAGTAATAGCGAATACGGTCGCTAAAGCTAAATTGGCGCAAGAACCGGAGTTGCTGTGACTCGCCGTGATAAAAACGCTGCCAACTCGTTGGCTCTGCCAGCATGACCTCGTCCACTACCTCAATAAACTGACTATGAACATCGGGTAGTAATTGCTTTTCAATATGGTGAAGCGCGAATAACCCTTCACGCAGCGCAAAGGTCAACTCAGGTCCGACTTTCAAAATGGCAAAGTGATCAGCAACCAACGACTGATAAGCGCCTGCAGTTTGATAATCTGTCGAATGCGCTTCGAAAGCGATACGGTCAACGGTACGAATAAAGTCTTTTAATGCACTTGCGTCATTCGGTTTGTAGTCAAACACTTGGGTGTTATCAAACTCAACACCCGGCTGCACTACCATCGCAACCACGCGTTGCCAAGCATCCGTTAATCCTTTGTTTGCAAAGAGTTCACGGTGGCAAGCTAGGGTTTCTTGCGCAGCAACTTGGCTGGTCGGTTGAAGGCTGTCAATCTGTTCATCAGCTCCACCTGGAGGAGGAACTTCAGTACCAATCACATAAACAATATCACTACGACCAAACGTCGCAATTGCGGCGGCTTCCGCAGTTTGACACAACAAGGCAGCGCGATCAGCGACAATATCATCACTTAACGCGTCAGGATCGTCAGCACAGGGCATACTGGCATCTAAGTGAACTTTCTTAAAACCGGCCTTCACGTATTCAGCGACTAAGTCGCACGCTTTGGCCATCGCGGCTTGGCTATTTTCACTCGTCCAACAAACTGGTCCCAAGTGATCACCGCCAAAAATCAGTAACTGCTTATCAAAACCAAGCTCGTCGGCCATCTCTTCGACTTTGGCAATAAAATCCGCGGGACGCATCCCGGTGTAACCGCCAAATTGGTTAACCTGATTGGCCGTGGCCTCAATTAATAGCAGCGTATTTTCCTGCTTGGCATATCTTATCGACGCTTCCAGCACCCAAGGGTGAGCTGAGCAGATGGCATAAATGCCTGAGTTTTTCCCTGATTTATTGGCTTCGATTAGGGCTTGGAAACGCCGCATATGATCACCTCTTAAGACGTTATTAAATGTACCTCAATTCCGGCGGCAACCAATTGCTGATGAATATCAGCTGGAATACCACTGTCCGTTACCAAAACGTCAATTTCTTCGCAGGCGATAATACGATGTACACCTTTACGATCGAACTTGCTGGAGTCCGTCACCACTATGACTTGCTTTGCAGCTTTACACATCTCGCGGTTAAGCGCGGCTTCTGGCTCAAAGTGTGTTGTTACACCAACATCAACAGAAAACCCATCAACACCAAGCACCAAACGGTCAAAGTGATATTGCTTTAGCTGATCTTCTGCGTGGCTGCCATAAAACGACAGCGACTTTTTACGCAGTGAGCCTCCGGTCATCAACACTTCAACGCCATCGGCTACAACGAGCGCTTGCGCCACATTAAGTCCATTAGTCATCACCACTAACTGTTGATGCTCAGTCAGTTGCCTCGCAACCTCTTCTGTGGTGGTACCTGAGTCCAGAATAATAGACTCATTATTGCCTATAAGACCCGCCACTACCTTTGCAAGCTCTACTTTCACTTGGTGATGATGATCGTGCTTTTCCGTTATGGTGAGCTCTTTGGTTAACCTAGAACTCGCAACGGCACCACCATGAGAGCGAACCAACAATCCTTTTTCATGTAGGGCATTGAGATCATTTCTGATCGTCACGGTTGATACACCAAATTGTTCTGCCAGTTCTGTTACTTCTACTCGGTCCGCTTGACCAACGAGTTGAACAATTTCGTGGCGTCTTTCGATGGTGTTCAGCATGACACCTCCTTTCGTTTTGGTTAAATTTAGTCTACACACCTTTCATTTGCTTTCAATTTATTTTTTTAATTTTCAATCAAAATAAAAACAACCCGCTGTTTTACATGGATTTAAATAAAAGACCAAAGCATTTTGAAAATAAAACGAAAGAATATGAAAGATATTTTACTTGCGTTCAAAATGAAACTGCCGTAATAATAACCAAAAAATAATATTTCGTTTTTAACAACAAGAGTGAACAACTAAGAGGTTATTATGGGTGATCTAAACCGCCGGCGATTTCTTCAATCAATGGCTGCTATCGCAGCAACAAGCGCAGTAGTTGGCTGCGCAAGTAACAATAATAAGACGCCGCTTACACCAAAGCCACAAGGAAATTCAGTTCAAGGTCTCGTCGTACCGAAACTGGATGTTGTGCGAGTGGGCTTTATTGGTGTGGGTCAACGTGGAGTTGGCGCGGTAAAACACTTTTGCCATCTTGACGGTGTCGAGATCAAGGCCATCTGCGATACGCACCAAGAAGTCGTCGATAGAGCGGTTAAAATTGTTGTCGACAAGGGTTTACCCAAACCTGCGACTTACGGCAAGAATGATATGGACTATCGCCGCATGTTGGCGCGCGATGACATTGATATTGTGATCATCTCTACGCCTTGGAAATGGCATACGCCTATGGCGGTAGACACAATGGAGAGTGGCAAACACGCTTTGGTTGAAGTGCCAGCGGCAGTAACCATAGAAGAAGCGTGGCAATTGGTAAATACCGCAGAGCGCACGCAAAAGAATTGCATGATGCTGGAAAACGTTTGCTATGGTCGCGACGAGCTGATGGTATTAAACATGGTTCGCCAAGGGTTATTTGGTGAGTTACTGCACGGTGAAGCAGCTTACATCCATGAACTTCGTTGGCAAATGAAAGAAATTGAGCATAAAACCGGCTCATGGCGCACACAGTGGCATACCAAACGCGACGGCAACCTCTACCCCACTCATGGTTTAGGACCTGTTTCTCAATATATGAATATCAACCGTGGCGATCGCTTCGACTATATCTCATCCATGAGCTCACCAGCACTGGGTCGGGCAGCCTATGCCAAACGAGAATTCCCAGCAAATCATGAGCGTAACCAACTGAACTATATTGCTGGAGATATGAACACTAGCATCATTAAAACCATCAAAGGTCGTTCGATTATGGTACAGCACGATACCACTACCCCACGCCCTTACTCCCGCCACAATTTAATTCAAGGTACTAACGGCGTATTTGCAGGATTCCCCAACCGCATCGCGCTTGAAAACGGCGGGAGTAAGAGCTTTCACGAGTGGGATTACGACATGAATGATTGGTACGGTAAATACGACCATCCACTTTGGCAAAAAATGGGGGCTGAAGCAGAGCGCAACGGCGGCCATGGTGGCATGGATTTCTTAATGTTCTGGCGCATTATTTACTGCCTTCGTAATGGCGAACCGCTAGATCAGGATGTTTACGACGCAGCTGCTTGGTCAGCGGTCTTCCCTCTTTCAATGGACTCAGTTGCAGACAGAAGTAATAGCAAGGACTTCCCGGATTTCACCAGGGGCACATGGCGCACTGCAGCACCACTAGGCATTGTTACATAACTAACCAAAGGTTAAATACGTTATCTATAGCAAATGCTATCAATGCCTGAATAAGCGCCCGTAAAGCGGGCGCAATAATAACAACACTCAACAGGACAACAAGATGAAACACACTCTAAAACTGTGTGCTGTGGGATTGGCCGTGAGCTGTGCCCTGTCCCAATACGCGCACGCACAGGAAACAGAACAGAACAGCGGATCCGACGAGCAAGATAAAGCCAAGCAACAAGTCGAGAAAATTGAAGTACGTGGCGTACGTTCGAGTATCAAAGAGTCACTCTTTCTCAAGAAAAACGCCGTCGGCGTAATGGATGCCATCGTTGCCGAAGACATTGGTAAGTTCCCAGATCAAAACCTTGCTGAAGCGCTACAACGAATGACGGGTATCGCCATTACCCGTAACGCCGGTGAAGGACAAAACGTCACTGTGCGGGGTCTTGGCGGGGACTTTAACGTTACCACCATCAATGGTCGTAGAATGGCATCTGAACACACTAGCCGTGACTTTAACTTCGATTTAATTGCGCCTGAGATGGTTCAAGCATTAGAAGTGTACAAGTCACCGCAAGCACAAACGCAAGAGGGGGGGATTGGTTCAGTCATCAATATAAAAACCCGCCGACCGTTAGATATGGATGGCTTTACCCTCGCCGGAAGTGCCAAAGCCATTTACGAAGAACGTACCGGCGATACCAACCCTCAAGCCTCCTTCCTAATTAGTGATACCTTTTTTGACAATACCTTTGGCGCCCTATTCACCGCCGTTTATTCAGAGCGAACACAACGCGAAGACTCCTACGAGGGACAAGGGTTTTACGATCCTGAAGAAAATACCGACGTGCGAGTCCCTGTTGATAGTAACCGAAATGGTGAGCTAGACGAGGGCGAGAAAGTACACCCATCAATGATCCCAGGATATGTACGCTACTCGAACTGGCAAGACGAACGTGAGCGCATTGGTGCAAGCCTCGCCTTACAATGGCGCCCAACGAATGATATTGATGTCACCTTTGATAGCTTATACTCAAGTTACAAAACCGACGGTGAAAAATATCAAATCTCATTCGTCACCTATGATGAACCTTGGACGCCCGGGATCCCTGCAGTAGGTGAGTTAAAATTTAATGAAGATGGCAACGTCAACTACATTGAGTTAGTCGATGGTGCAATGGCTGAGCTACTGAACGTCTCTGAGCCTCGCAATACCGACACTTGGCAGGCCGGTCTTAACTTCAAGTGGTATGCCACCAGTAATCTAACGCTTGAATTTGATGTGTCTAAGTCCCGTGCCGAGCGGATCAATGATGGCGACAACCGCTACATCGTGGCGCGTGGCTTTGTTGATACCATCACCATAGATCAAACCGGCGACAACCTCCTGCCAGATGTGACTATGTCGCCAGCACTTAATGCCGATCAACCCTTTGGTGCTCACTACAGCTACAACTATGGCACGGAAGTGATAAGTGATGTTGAAGAGCTAAGGCTCGAAGGGACATTTATTCCAGAATGGGAATTTGTCAAAGACATCAAGTTTGGCTTTCATTACGGTAAGCAATCTAAAGCCAGAGATGTGAGCAAGTCAAATAACCCATCGATGTTCAGTAATGGTGGGGCTTATTTTAAAAACTCAGATTACGATAGCTTTGATAACTCAAGCGTAGAAAAGCTCGGTGGCCTTAACTTATTTAGACTCCCCGCTGATGTACTTGTACCCGCCAACTTTGATAATTTCTTAGAGGGTGAGCCAGGCATGCACCCTGCGCCGTGGGCAAGCTTTGACTACGACAAACTCTATGCTTTTTATCAATCCATCAATGCCCAAGCCGCAGATGAAAAAATTAGAGCCTCCAAGAGCCCTAAAGATTCCTACGAACTTTCTGAGTCAACGTTTGCACTTTATTTAGAGACCAATCTAGTCGGTGAGCTGTCGGAAATGCCTTACAACCTAAACCTAGGCGTAAGAGCAATCAAAACCGAGATCTCCTCTGATGGCTACGTTTTTGATTACCCAAGTCTGGTATACAACGTAGAAGAAGACGAAGATGGCGACATTATCTATCGCATAGAAGGGGATATTGCCGATTATTACTCCGATTCTTACGTAGAAGATGACTATACTGATGTACTGCCTAGCATGAACTTTAAGTTAGAAATAACAGACTCACTGTTATTTAGAACCAGTGCGGCTAAAGTTATCACCAGACCTAGCATCGACTTTCTAACCCCATATAGCTCAATTAATTTCAGTAAGTTTGAACTTAATCTTGCCAACCCTGGGATCAAGCCACTTAGAGCAAACCAACTTGATTTGGGACTAGAGTGGTACTTCTCTGATTATGGTGCGCTCACCTTTGCAACCTATTACAAAGACATTAAATCTGTTATCGCTCAGGGACGTGTTGGCACGATAAAAGTGGGTAAATTCATAAAAGACGGCGTTGAAGTTGACGGTCCGGAATTTACTCAAGTATCTCCACGTTCAGAAGCGGGAGCAGAGATCAAAGGTTTCGAAATTGCTTACCAACAGTCATTTGAGGAATTGCTACCGGCACCATTTGATGGTCTAGGTATGCAAATCAACTACACATTTACGGATAGTAAATACGACGACCCCGAAAAAGACGAGCTACCGTTCGCTGGTATGTCTGAGCATTCTTACAATGCGGTTATCTATTATGAAAAGGATGACTACCAAGCGCGTATCGCTTACAACTGGCGAGATGATTACCTGAAGTATCCAGATGCATGGGGCGGCCCGGAATGGGCAGCGGATTATGGTCAGTTTGATTTCAGTGCCAGCTATAATCTTACTGAAAAGACACGAATTGACCTAAACGTGACTAACCTCACCAATGAGCGTCAATGGTCATACATTAAAACCCAAGAGCAAGTGAGCCACTTGAGCCGTTACGGCCGCAGTATCAGTTTAGGCATTAACACTTCTTTCTAATCAACATGGGGCAACGCGCCCCATTCAAGGAACTTAAGATGAAGAATACAATAATCACACCGATACTGCTGTGCGCCTCAGTATTTGCCTCAGCACAAGAGGCTTATATCAGCAGTTACGGTAACGCCTGGGTCAATAATGATATTGACGCCAGCAGGCAATATATAACTCAAGCCGGAATTGCCCCATGGCAAGATAAGCAACTCAGGTTTAATCACTATTTTTATGCCAATAACGTTGGCACCTATACCCTCTATTTACACCTTGAGAAACCAAGTGCACCAAGTACATTACTGGTAACGCATAACAATAAACAAGTGGCGCTTAACCTCGATAGACAAAGTCCGAATAAGGTTAAAGTCGGTGACTTTATCGTGACGCAAGTTGGCTATCAAACCGTCCAAATAGCCGGTGACACCTTAGCCAATGGGCGAAACAGTACCTTCCCTGCCATTACCGGGCTCAGTCTCGATGGTGAGGCCATGGCCCCCGCGCCTAACTATGTCAAAGAAGACTTTTACTGGGGTCGTCGCGGCCCTTCAGTACACCTTTCCTATACCGTACCTGACAAAAAGGACTATAACTGGTTTTACAACGAAGTAACGGTGCCATCTGGCTATGATCCACAAGGTTCGTATTTTATGGCGAATGGTTTTGGCGAAGGTTACTTTGGTATTCAGGTAAACTCACCCACCGAGCGTCGCGTGCTATTTTCGGTTTGGAGCCCGTACCAAACCGATGATCCGAGCACAATTCCTGACAATCTTAAAATCAAATTACTCGCCAAAGGCGAAGGCGTTTACGTCGGTGAATTTGGCAATGAAGGTTCTGGTGGGCAAAGCTATTTACGTTATAACTGGCAACCGGATACGACATATCGCTTTTTGGTCAATATCGAGCCTAGTACGACTTATGAAGGCCATACAGAATATCGTGGCTACTTTTATGCGCCGGAAACCGGTCAATGGAAGCTGATCGCAGCCTTTAGCCGCCCTGAAACCAACACCTATGTTGCAAGACCGCATAGCTTTTTGGAAAACTTTTTACCCGAAGCTGGACAGTTTGAGCGTAAGGCATTTTATAACCGCCAGTTTTTGCGTGACACCCAAGGTAACTGGGTTGAGTTGAATCAGGCTAAATTCACTTATGACGCCACCGCCAGAAAAGGGTCGCGTTTGGATTATCAAGGTGGTGAGGAGCAAAGCCGCTTTTACTTACGTAATACCGGTTTCTTCACAGGACCTACACCTTATCTCAGCGAATTTACTCGTCCTAGCAGCAATGATGCGCCGGTGATCCCATGGCAGTCACTACAGGCACACCCTTAATTTAAATGATAGCTTCTCTCTGGCCGACCAATACTACCGTAGCTTTGGTCGGCTTTTACTTCTTCTATACTAACCAA
Source organism: Pseudoalteromonas sp. OANN1 (assembly GCF_024124685.1). Taxonomy (NCBI): domain Bacteria; kingdom Pseudomonadati; phylum Pseudomonadota; class Gammaproteobacteria; order Alteromonadales; family Pseudoalteromonadaceae; genus Pseudoalteromonas; species Pseudoalteromonas sp. OANN1. The sequence continues at coordinate 10,846 of NZ_JAMXSE010000033.1, read as the reverse complement.
AAACTCTAAATAGCGCCGAGCGGTTGAGCGGCTCACACCCACCAATTCTCCCATTTGGGTTGCAGTGAACACCTGCTTGGGCTGGCTTTGAAATGCCGTACGAATTTTTTCCAAAGTAAGTGGGTCTACGCCTTTGGGTAGTCTAGCCGTACTTGGTACGCTCGCCTGTTCACTACCAAATAAAGTGTCTACCATAGATTGCGTCACTTCATTGGCACCATCCAAACACTGCTGACGCGCCTCAAAGCGAGCGAGTGCGAGGTCGAGTCGTTCCAAGATCAGCGGTTTAACTAGAAAGTCGCAGACTCCCAAACGGATCGCCTTTTCTAGCGTCGCTACTTCTTTTGCTGCGGTGATCAGCATCACTTCGCTTTTACAGCCTTGCTCGCGTAGCATCTTTAAAAACTCAAGGCCGTTGCCATCAGGTAGATAAATATCCAATAAAATTAAGTCAGCTTGTATCGCACTCAACAGTACCGTCGCGGTAGAAACATTGTCGCTACTGGCCACCACCCGATATTGCCCTTGCCTCGCGCTACTTGGTGTTGCCGGTGTCACTAGGTATTGCGCTAATAATTGTGCCACAGCTACTTCATCTTCGATGATCACCACAGAATAAGTCATTGTTATTGCTCTTTTACTTGCTTGGGAATAAAGACCGTGATCCTTGCACCAAGTAATTCAGACTCCCCAACCTCTAAGGTTCCGTGGCAGGAATCAAGATTTGTTTTTACGAGATATAAGCCAACACCATGTTGGTCGCCGGACTTAGTACTAAACTGCGGCGTAAACGCCTCTTCGACGTTACCAATCAGTCCAGTGCCGCTATCTTCAACATCAAAGATAATATCCTGAACCGTTTCATCCACTGTTACGACCACTTTGGCAGGCCGCAACTGTGCCGTCGTTCTTGCCGCTTCAATGGCATTATCAATAAGATTACCTAATATTGAAACTATTCGTTCCAACATCTCTTTTTGATGGATAGCGCACAGCGCACTGTCGGAACTCACCTCGAGTGCCACATTGTGCTCTCGCGCTTTATGGTATTTACCGAGTAATAAGCCCGCGATAACGGGCTCTTGTATATAGGTGAGAAGGTTTTCAATTTGCGCTTGTGAGCCTTGGCTTTCTTGACCTATCAGCTCAATCGCTTTGTCATATTGCGCCATTTGGATAAGCGCGCCAATGGTATTTAACTTGTTTGAATAGTCATGCGTTTGCACCCTCAATAGCTCTGCAAAAGCCTGTACTTTAGTGAGCTGCTTAGACACATACTCTAGTTCATCGGAGGGCCGCATACTCAGTAAAATCCCTTCGTGTTGACCTTGCACTTGTAGCGCAAATCGCGATAACACCAAACGCTTGTCTGCAACAAATAGCTCAAAACCAACTAAAGGGCGATTGGGATTATGCAACAAGAAGTCGCTATGCTCTGGCAACAGATCGCTCAGGTGCAAACCTTGCTTACTCAAGCCGCGAGGCTTTTCGAGAATTTCGCACGCACGTTGATTCAAACGACGCACGCTGCCATCCGGATCAAGCGCGATAATCCCCGTCCGTACGGTATTCAGTATGGCCTCTTGCTCTGCAAATAAGCGCCCGATTTCATCTGGTTGCAGGCCAAAAATGGCTTGGCGGACACGTCGACCAATCCAAATCGCGGCAATGACACTGAGCAGTAACACCGCTGCAGCTCCGACAAAAACGGCAATGCTGCGCTGCAACACCAACGACTCGACGGATTGCACTAAAAAGCCTACCGAGACTAAACCAATCACCTCACCAGCGGGAGAGTACACCGGCACTTTGCCGCGAATAGATTCACCTAAACTTCCCTGTGCCGTTGAGATATAACTCTCTCCGGACAGCGCCGCTTGACTATCCCCTCCGACCATAGTGCGACCAATTTTTTGCTCATCTGGGTGGGCAATACGTCGCGTTTCGGTGTCACCAATGACGATAAAATCTGCGCCAGTTGCCTGGCGCAGCAGCTCAACATTAGTATTGAGGCGTTGGATCTGTGAGCTATCCCTATCTGTTATGAGTGCCGCCATAACATCTTCACGAACCGCCACCGCCTTAGCCAAAGCCAAGGCTTTTTCTCCCACTTCCTGGTGTAAGCTTTGCGTAATAACCTGATACACCAGCGCGGTAAATAAGCATGCTTGGATCACACACAAGCCCACAACCCAAGTGATCAGTCGCGTTTCTAAGCGTTTTGGTCTGCGTGCTAATTTTTGTGATTGCGACACACGTATTTCCTCACTGCGGGTTTACTAGGGTTACTGCGCAACTTTTCGTTGCTGGAAGTACTCTTTTAATGGGATCAACAACACTAACATGGCAAGCGCAAATATGCCTAAAGTTAACGGCCGCTCCCAGATAAAGCTAATAGAGCCATCCGAAATCATCATGGCGCGGCGGTAATTACGTTCGATCATATCGCCGAGAATAAATCCAAGGAGCAAAGGTGCCATCGGGAAACTCAATAATCTCAGCACCACCGCCACCAAGGCAAAACCCACCATCATAAACAAATCGAAAGTATTAAATGACACCAGATAAACACCAATCAAGCTAAAGAATAAAATCATCACCGTGAGAACTGAACGCGGCAGGGTCAAAGCCTTTGCGAAATAAGGGATCAGTGGCAAATTTAAAATCAGCAGCACAATGTTGCCAAAATACATGCTCACAATTACCGACCAAAACACCGTAGGATTATCCTGCATTAACGTAGGACCCGGCTGAATACCATAGGCAATCAGCGCCCCTAACATAATCGCAGTGGTGCCAGACCCTGGGATCCCAAGCGTTAACAAGGGTACAAACGACCCAGTACAAGCGGCATTGTTTGCCGACTCAGGTGCCGCTAAGCCACGGATTTCACCACGCCCAAAACGCTCACGAATGGCTTTGGGTGCCAAATTTCGCTCTGTCGCATAAGCCATAAAACTCGCAATCGTTGCGCCAGCCCCCGGCAATACACCAATGATAAATCCTAAAATCGAAGAGCGCCCCACAACTGGCGCCATTTCTTTCACTTCAGCGCCAGATAATTTTGTTGAGCCAATAACGGGGGTGTCATCATCATTCGAACCTTGATTAGCTTTTTCAGGACGGATCACGTTGATCAGCGCCTCAGACAATGCAAAGGTTGCCATTGCGACCAACAAAAAGCTTACGCCGTCTAGCAAGTCTGCCTGACCAAAGGTAAAACGCTCAGTTCCAGATGAAGGGTCTATTCCCACCGTCGACAGCATCAAGCCAAATACGGTCATCATCATGGCTTTTAAAAATTGCCCTTTTGCAGAAAAAGCAGCAATCGCGGTCAGACCCAAAAACATCAACATCACATAGTCTGGAGACTGAAAACTTAAGCTCACTTTTGCAAGCAGTGGTGCGGCTATCATAAGCATCAACGCACCAATCGTTCCGCCAGTAAATGAAGCATAAGCGGCAATAGCCAAAGCCTTACCCGCATGTCCTTGTTTTGCCATTGGATAACCGTCAAATGACGATGCCACAGTACCAGCTACACCGGGAGCGTTAATCAAAATAGAGGAAGTCGAACCACCAAAAATAGCGCCGTAATATACGCCCGCCATTAAGATCATACCGGAGTCGGCACCGATGTTGTAAGTGATAGGGATCATCAACGCAATCGCCGTGATTGGCCCTAAGCCGGGCAACATGCCGATAAAAGTACCGACAAAGCAACCAACAATTACGTACAGTAAGTTTTGCCACATAAAGGCCGTGGACAGGCCAACTAAAATACCGTCTAACATGGCTTAACTCCAAAAATCACCAGGAACCAGATAGATCCCAAGTAGCTGCGTCATAATGGCCCAAAACACGATAACCACAGGCACTGAAGCCAATAACAAAATTTGCTTACGTCGCTCACCCATAATTAAAAAGCCACAGCCTAAAAACAAAATGGTCGAAACAATAAAGCCGAGTTCTTCAAGCACACTGCTGTAGATAAGCATCAATACAATCAGTGCTGCACATTGGGCTATGGTTGCCTTGGAGATAGTCTCCGCTCCTTCACGTGTATCAGGCGCAGAGACGCCTTTAAACAATGTTGCGGCGATCGACAAAAGACAAACAACAATGCCAATCAGCGCGTATACCTTAGGCAAAGTTGCTGAGTTTACCGCCTCATACTCTTCAAAAGGCATAATCGGGATTTGCCAAGCAGATACCGCATAGAGTGAAAACAGAATTAAAAACAGCACTGGGCCTAACAACTCTCGGTTTAACATAGTGAATTACCCACTTTTAGGTGGTGCAGTAACCTCACTGCAGCCACCTATTTAATTTAATCAGCGTCTAACGAAACCCAATTCTTCCATCACCACTTTCAGCTGCGCTTCTTGTGCCTCTAGCGCCTCAATAAACTCGTGCTGTGGCTTAAATAGATTCAACCAACCGTTGCGTGCACGCACCGCTTCCCACTCTTTGCTTTGCACCAGCTTTTGTAATCTCACGGTATATTCGTCGAGTTTTGCTTGGGGGAGATCCGGAGCCGCAAAAAAACCACGCCAGTTAACAAATTCCATGTTATAGCCTAGAGACTTCAGGGTTGGGATCTCTGGATAGTCCGCGATAGGCTCTGGCGCAGTAACAGCAAGAATGCGCGCCTGACCACTTTTTGCCATGTCGAGCGCTTCACTTAATCCGGTCGAGAGCATCTTCACCTCGCCAGACAATAAACCGGCCTTGGCTTTGCCACCGGCATCGTAAGGAATGTAACGCAGCTTGCGACCGTCAACACCTGCCGCTTTTACTGCTTGTGCTGCAACGAGATGATCCATACTGCCGCGAGCAGAACCACCCGCGACTGTCACTGAACCTGGATTTACTTCTAGACGAGCAATCACCTCCTTCCAGCTCTTAAAAGGCGAATCATCACGCACCACGAATGCACCATAATCGGCAATTACGCTGGCAATGGGCGTTAAATCACGATAACTGTAGGGGATCTTACCCGACAATGCGCGCAGCACGATTGGCGTTGAATTAACCATCAACATATCGCCTTTTTTATTGCCCGATTCAATTAAGTAAGCAATAGCACGGCCGCCACCGCCGCCTGACATATTCTGAAACGACGCATTGGACTCAAGCCCTGATTTCACCAACGCCTCGCCCACAGCTCGAGCCGTAGTATCCCAACCACCACCTGGACCGCCGGGAATTAAAAAGTGGGTATCCGCTAATACCTGAGTAGACATCATTGCCACGCCAGCCATTGCTAACTTGAGGTGCTTTAATGCAAACTTCATAACCTGCTCCCGTTAAAATAGATACTGCAAGCGTGCAGCAAAACCAAACCCTGAATCTTCGTCACCAACCAACGCGGAACTTCCAGCTCCTGAAACATTCGCATAGACAAGGTTAGCCATGAACTTTAAGCTGCTGGAATGGTAATAGGTGCCGCCCAGTGTGTAGGCATCGACTTGCGTACCTTGGTTGGCGTTTTCAGCATCCATACTGGAAATACGTGCAACCAATTCCCACGCATTTTTTACCCCTTTAGGTTGCTTAAATACCGCAGAGCCTGCAGAATATTGTTTGTGTTCACCGGTCAGGAAATAGCTCAAGGACAAGTGATAACCCGAAATATCTCCCCCATCTAAAGCAGAAGTAGGGTCGAGGGTATCTAAGTTGCGTGTAGCATATTCGGCCTCAAGCATAAAGGCGTTATGTTGATAAGCGAGCTCTAACCCGGCTTGTGACATGCTATCAAGAGCAACTACATCACCGCCTGCAGCATAATCCACGAGGCGCACTTTGGCTTCGCGTACTTCACCGCGAGCAAGGCGATTACCCAGCGTAGCGCCGCCCATATCACGGTACGAACCCCAACCACCTAAATGCAGGGTTTTACCGGGAGTGTGTTGCGACCAAGTCAAACGCCCCGAATAGGCAAGTGCCAGACGGTCATCTTGGTCACGCCCAGATGCACCAAAGGCGTCGTTTTTATATACCCCTAACGCATAGCGAAAACCGGAATCTTTAAAATATTGATAAGCTGATGCGCCCCATCGAAAGTAAGGAGAAAACGTATCAGCGATGGAACTGCGCTCTATGGTATTGATGTGTTTGCTGCTGGTGAGCGCATTCAGGGTGATATCTTCTCTTAATTTACCAAACTGAAAGCGCGGGCCGTTGTTCCAGCCGGTATAGCGCACTCTTACAGTGACTATCTCGGCATCGCCTTCAGCAAAATCGAGTAGCAACTTGTGCTCCCAGTCGCCCTGCTCACTCTCGACATAGGTGCGGATCCGGCGCGGAAAGAAATCGCTCGCGGCATCACCCTTATTATCGGCGCTGTATGCACCACTAAAATGGTTAAAATCGAGTTGTACACGCCCACCAAACTCAAGGTTCAGTGATTTATTGGACTGTAATTCCTTTAATTGCGCTTCTAGCTTTGCAACCTTGCTGGCTAGTGCTTCATCTTGTTGTGCCAAAACGGGGCAAGCAGTTACCGCAATTAATGACATTGCTGCAACTGGCTTCATTATTGTTGTTCTCATTGCTCTGTACTCATTTGTCTTAAACGTATTGTGACTAGCGACTACAACCTGCTATCAAGTACGAGCTTATTGTTAACCCTCAATTAACCATAGATTGCGGAAATAAGTTGATTAAGTTGAGTAAAACGCGTTTTGTGCATAAAAATCATGAGCAATATGCACAAAATACAAAGTAGTGTGGAAATAAATAACGAGTAAAGCGAAAGTATGACTGCTGCGTTAATCAAAATATCTAAGATGTGGATGGTGAATTAACCTAGCTTTTCTCTGAAGCTCTAGAAGCGGTGAACCTACAAAGCTCAATATAGAATAATACTTTGCCCCCTAGAATAAGCAGAAATAAGACATACTACACACCAAAAACCATCACATTAATAAAACAATACACTCAATAAATTTAAATTTGGCGTAATTCCAACCACTTAGATCTAAATAAGAATTATTTTCAAAAAGAGCGTTGACAGCTCTTCAAATCTAATTGATAATCACTATCAACAAGACGAGAGTGACGGCTCAACTTGTTATCACAATAGTTTCTTGACCCGAAACAAGGCTGGTATCCACAACTACCAAGGACGTTAGTAGGCACTTGCATTGCTCCTCGTATTTAGACGCTAACTCCACTTTTTACTTGCTACATTGCTCATATCGGTGACGGTAGATATGAAATCAAAAAGCCCTGCTCAGGGCTTTTTTTATGTCCAAAATTTATTTTTACTTCGGTATTTCCTAGAAAAACAGCCACACTAATATTAATGAGAATTATTTTCAAAAAAGTATTGACTCATTGTTAGATCTAACTGATAATCACTATCAACAAGACGGCAACGTGTTGTTTAGCCAATTCAGTTAGTAAGGTTGATAGTTGTAAAGCCCTGTCTACCTGATGTACTCGCTACATTGAGATTGGCATTAGTACTCTAGTTTGTTTCTCGACCCTGAAACACGGCTGGCCAACGTTAATGGCTTGAATGAGCTTAATTCAGTCGCCCCTAAACCTGACTAAGTTTATTCTCACAATTTACTTGCTACATTGCTCATATCGGTGACGGTAGATATGAACGTAAAAAGCCCTGCTCAGGGCTTTTTTTATGCCTAAAATTTATATCTATTTTCAACGCTTACCGAAAAACAGCTGCATAAATATTAATGAGAATTATTTTCAAAAAGGTATTGACCTGACGGTAAATCTAATTGATAATCAATATCAACAAGAGGACATACTCTTGCTGATTCGGCCCTGAATCGTGTTGTCGGTGATGTGCTACAACGCCCCTTGATGTGTATCACTGGCAACCACTTTTTACTTGCTACATTGCTCATATCGGTGACGGTAGATATGAATCAAAAAGCCCTGCTCAGGGCTTTTTTTATGCCTACATTTTCTATCAGCGTTTGTTCAGCTGTAATGTCGTGTAATCGTTTTCTTTTTCTAGAATCCGTATCATTCTATTTTTCCAAAAATAACAATAATATGAACGCTCGACGCTACCGTTATAACATGTTGTTAAGCCTGCTGCTGCTGGTAGGGTTTATTTTCACCAGCTGGATAAGTATCGAGCATGCTAAACAATCGTTGTATAAAGGGGTGAGCGATGATGCTCTGCCACTCACCAGCCATCTGATTGATTTAGATATACAAAAACGGCTCCAAGCTCCAATCATTGTTTCTCAGCAAATGGCAAATAACGTCTTTATTAAACGTTGGCTAACGTCTTCACAGCAAGACCCTGCGCTTATTTTCACCTACTTAGAAGATACTCGAGTATTACATCACGCAAAAACGAGCTTTTTAGTGGACGACAAGAGCCTCACTTATTACCACTTTGATGGTAGCACCCAACAGTTAGACATCCGTGCCAAACAAAACGATTGGTACCGAGAAAGCCTGCATAGCGATGCTGACTATGCGCTCAATGTTGATATAGACCCAAGAGATAACAACGAAGCCATTGTTTACGTCAATCATAAAATAAGGCAAAACAACGATGTAATTGGCGTTGTTGGGGTTGGTATCTTATTGGCTGATTTACACAATTTAATCGAACAATACGAAGCCAGCTACGCACGCAAACTGTACTTTATTGACCACAAAGGCAGGCTATTATTTTTTAACGATCAGACCCTATCTGGCACCAGTATTCATGATCGTTTTCCAACCCAAGCAACGGCGCTGCTCAATCAATCCGAATATCAATTTCAGTTGGAAACCGACGACCATGCCGAGTTTGTTCATTCGCGCTATTTGGACTCTATAGGCTGGTATCTAATTGTTGAGCAAACAATAGATAAATCAAGTGGAATAAGCGACATCCTCACAACCAATTTATGGGTAGGGAGCCTCGTCACCTTATTAATATTGGCCGTAGCGCAGCTGACGTTTAATCATTATCAAAAACGCTTAGAAAAAATGGCGAAGTACGACAAACTCACCGATACCTTTAATCGTCAAGCCTTCGAGCCACAGCTTCAGCATCATTTAGCTAAAGCGCGTACCCAATCAACCCCTGTAGTAATGTTGATGATGGACATTGACCACTTCAAACAAGTGAACGATCAACATGGCCATGTGGTAGGCGACAGAGTGTTGCAATGCTTCTCGAACGTATGTAAACGGCAGATAGAAAACAACGGTTTGCTGTGCCGCTGGGGAGGCGAAGAATTTATGGTATTGCTACCCAAAGCGACATTAGAGCAAGGAATTGCGATTGCTGAGAAGATCCATGTTGCACTAGAGCAGGCGGAATGTGAGGTCAAAGTGACAGTCAGTATTGGCGTTGCACAATACCATATTGATGAATCGGAAGATGGATTTATAAAGCGCGCCGATGCCGCGCTCTATCGTGCCAAACAAGGTCGGAATCAAACCAAATTCGCCGCTTAGCGGCGATTCTTACGCGCTCTTGCGCGGCGCTGACGTTTTTCGTCTTCACGCGCGGCCTTTTTAGCCTCAGCTTGTGCTCGTAACTCAGCAACCATTTCTTCTTCCGACTCTCGCATTTCCGGCGTTTCCATCGTGATCTGCCCGATAACAGCATCGCGCAGTTCGTTGATTAAAATCTCCGACATCTTATGCGTATCGACCTGATTGCCACCCTTTACACAACCGCGCTTGCGGCCAGCCATTTCGATAAATGTCCAGTCACAATCCGGTAATTCGTCGAGCTTGTAACGTGCTTTTAAAAGCTCTGGATATGCACCTAGCAGATATTCAGCGGTGTAGCTCGCCACTTCTTCATAATTGATAGCAGTATCGCGAATAGCACCCGTTGCCGCCAAACGATAGCCCGAGTTTTCGTTCTCAACCTTTGGCCACAACATACCCGGCGTATCGTAAAGCATAATGCCGTCTTCAAGCTTAATACGCTGTTGCGCTTTAGTTACCGCTGGTTCATTACCTGTTTTTGCAACAATTCTGCCAGCAAGTGTATTGATAAGTGTCGATTTACCCACATTTGGAATACCCATGATCATAGCTTTTAGCTGCTTATCTTGACCCACTTTATGAGGTGCAAGCTTTTTGCAAAGCGCATTAATACGCTGTACTTCATTCGCCTTATCATGACCAAACGCCAGTGCTTTTACGCCGCTCTCACGTTCAAAATACTCCATCCACTGCTTGGTCAGTTCAGGATCGGCAAGGTCCGCTTTGTTCATGATTTTGATAACAGGCTTGTCTCCGCGTAACTGCCCTACCATCGGGTTTTCGCTACTATATGGAATACGAGCATCCAGCACTTCAATAATGACATCCATCTGCGGCATGATCTCTTTGATCTCATTGCGCGCTTTATTCATATGCCCTGGGAACCACTGTATTGCCATTATAACCACCTGTATTAATTAACTTTAAAAGCTCATATGTTGAACACCTTACCAAACTCACACCTACCATAACGTCGTTCGTACGGAGCAAGAGATAAGTGTAGGATACAACATAGGGTACTAAACGCTTTTAATACAGCAGCAGTACCTCATCACTAAGTTGGCTATTCTACTATAAATTAGCAGGATTGGGTTAATGGCTATGAATTCTGTTTAATTCACATATCACGCTCAAAATACTTGTCCATATATCGCAGCTATGAGTAAAGCCAACCTGTCCTCCTGACAGGTTTCTACGCCCAGCAATCACACCCAGAAAGCACAATTTCTCGGCGGGTGTACCGCCTTATATGGACTCCTCCAATTGTACAAGCCACTTTTAGCATTATTAGTGTGATTGCGTGCTTATATCCGGGCTCTTGATGAGGTGCTACCTCGGCCTCTTTGATGTATTCGCGCCCTTGTGC
>NZ_JAMXSE010000032.1:0-62563 GCF_024124685.1 Pseudoalteromonas sp. OANN1 | reverse complement strand
TCTGCTGTTAGAACTCAATCTGTACGAGTGCCCACACAGATGATTGCTTCATATTTTTAAAGAACGTTTCGAAACATTTCGTTGTTTCGAGGGATGTGCATTCTAAGCATTCCCGATTTTTTGTCAATACTTAATTTTGAATTTCTTTAGAAGAAGTTTCGAACTTAAGTTTTACTTGACGCTAACTCGTTGCTGCTTTGCTTTTCAGCGTGGCGCCCCGTGTCAGTGAGGTCGCATTATAGGGCGATCCGATTTTAGTGCAACCCTTTTTTAAAGAAAATTGCGAAAAAACGTTTGTTCGAGCAAAAATAAAGCGAAACGTCCATAAACCGCACTAAATGATGATTAAATGGACTTTCACAATGTCATTTTATGGCTGCTTTATACAGTTAACGCATTATCTCACGCTAGCACCTCTATATACGTAGCACTGGTTCTCCTTAGATGTTTACGTGATTGGCTCATCCACACTCACCATAATCGTTAACTAAGAGACCCTCGTAACCAGAGGAGTTTATTCACCAAGTTTTAGCTAATCTGCACATTTAAATATGCCCAGTCAAAAGCTTGAACTTAGATAGTGCTTGATGGGAGGTTAATTTTGTAGAGTTTGAGTATTATGGTGTGGATCTATTTGCTTATGTTCATCTACATCTTTACTACAATAAGCTGTGGTTTAAATCTAAGACTAGAGGTTGTACTGTGCGGGTTATGAAAAAGAAAAAGCCGAGCTATGCTCGGCTTTTTTTGTGTCTTTAATAAGACTAATTACTCTGCAGACTGCGCGTCTTCTTGAACTTCTTCAGTCGCTGGGCGATCTAGTAGTTCAATGTAAGCCATTGGCGCGTTGTCACCTGCACGGAAGCCACACTTAAGAATACGAGTGTAACCACCTGGACGATCCGCGAAACGAGGACCGATCTCAGTGAACAATTTACCAACTACTTCTTTATCACGCGTGCGAGCAAACGCTAAACGACGGTTTGCTACGCTGTCAGTCTTAGCCAGTGTGATTAAAGGTTCAATTACACGGCGCAGCTCTTTTGCTTTAGGCAAAGTAGTTTTGATGATTTCGTGCTTCACCAAAGAACCAGCCATGTTGCTAAACATCGCTTTGCGATGGCTGCTGTTACGGTTTAATTGACGACCACTCTTACGATGGCGCATGACCCTATCCTTCTAACTAAACTAATATAGTAACTTAGATTACTCAGCTAGACTTGCAGGCGGCCAGTTTTCTAGGCGCATACCTAGAGATAGACCACGTGAAGCTAGCACGTCTTTAATTTCAGTTAGAGACTTCTTACCAAGGTTTGGTGTTTTCAGAAGCTCAACTTCAGTACGCTGTACTAAGTCACCGATATATTGAATTTGCTCGGCTTTCAGACAGTTTGCAGAACGTACAGTTAGTTCTAAGTCATCAACTGGACGAAGTAGAATCGGATCAAACTCCGGCTTCTCTTCTTTCTCTTCTGGCTCAGAAACATCACGTAGGTCTACGAATGCATCTAACTGCTCAGCAAGGATAGTTGACGCACGGCGGATCGCTTCTTCAGGATCTAAAGTGCCGTTCGTTTCCATATCGATGATTAGTTTATCTAAGTCTGTACGCTGCTCAACACGAGCTGACTCAACCGAGTACGCAATACGCTCAACCGGGCTGAATGATGCATCTAGCAACAAACGGCCGATTGGGCGCTCATCGTCATCAGAGGATAAACGACTAGACGCCGGTACATAACCGCGACCACGCTCAACACGAATGCGCATGCTGATTTCGCTATTGTCAGCAGTTAAGTGACAAATGACATGCTCAGGGTTGGCGATAGTCACATCTCCGTCGTGCTGGATATCAGCCGCAGTCACAGGGCCTACACCAGACTTAGTCAGGGTAAGGAAAACTTCATCTTTACCTTCTAGAGATACCGCTAGACCTTTAAGGTTTAACAGAATTTCAATGATGTCTTCTTGTACGCCTTCTTTCGCGCTGTACTCGTGCAATACGCCGTCAATTTCAACTTCTGTCACAGCACAACCAGGCATAGATGAAAGAAGTATACGACGTAGAGCATTACCTAGTGTGTGGCCAAAACCACGCTCTAGAGGCTCTAAAACTACTTTAGAACGCGTTGAGCTTACAGCGTCGATATCGACTAATCTTGGTTTTAGGAATTCGGTTACAGAACCCTGCATTTTATCCTCTCTTAACTCTTAACTTTACTTCGAGTAAAGTTCGACGATTAGTTGTTCGTTAATGTCCGCAGACAGATCAGAACGCTCTGGTAGACGCTTGAAAGTGCCTTCCATTTTCTTACCGTCAACTTCAATCCAAGTTGGCTTTTCACGTTGCTCAGCCAACTCTAGAGCAGCGATGATACGCGCTTGCTTTTTAGACTTCTCGCGAATTACTACTACATCTTCAGGAGTAACTACGAAAGAAGGGATATTAACAACACGACCATTAACCATAATCGCTTTGTGGCTTACTAGCTGACGTGCTTCAGCACGTGTGCTTGCAAAACCCATGCGATATACAACATTGTCTAGACGTTGCTCTAGAAGCTGTAACAAGTTTTCACCTGTGTTACCTTTAAGGCGAGCAGCTTCTTTGTAGTAGTTACGGAATTGCTTTTCTAGTACACCGTAGATACGACGAACTTTTTGCTTTTCACGTAGCTGTAAACCGTAATCAGATAGACGACCTTTACGTGCGCCGTGCTGACCAGGTGCTGTTTCTAGTTTACACTTAGAGTCAATTGCTCTTACGCCGCTTTTAAGGAACAGGTCAGTACCTTCACGACGACTCAGCTTGAGCTTAGGGCCCAAATATCTTGCCATGTTCTTTCTCCTAACCTATTGTTATACGCGACGTTTCTTCGGTGGACGACAACCATTGTGTGGAATTGGCGTCACGTCAGTGATGTTAGTGATACGGTAACCAGCAGCATTCAATGCACGAACAGCAGACTCACGGCCTGGACCTGGACCTTTGATGAATACTTCTAGGTTCTTAAGACCGTACTCTTGTGCAGCAACACCTGCACGCTCCGCAGCAACCTGTGCAGCGAATGGAGTAGACTTACGAGAACCACGGAAACCTGAACCACCCGCAGTCGCCCAAGAAAGAGCATTACCTTGACGGTCAGTGATGGTCACAATCGTGTTGTTGAAAGATGCATGAACGTGAGCCATGCCGTCAACAACCTGCTTTTTGACCTTTTTACGACGAATTGGTGCTTTTGCCATAACTTACCCCACCTTATTTCTTGATAGGCTTGCGAGGACCCTTACGAGTACGCGCGTTAGTCTTAGTACGCTGACCACGTAGTGGTAGCGAACGACGGTGACGTAAGCCACGGAAACAACCAAGGTCCATAAGACGCTTGATGTTTAGTGTAACTTCACGACGAAGATCACCTTCAACAGTGTACTTGCCAACTTCTTCACGAAGGATGTCAAGTGTTTCGTCATTTAACTCGCCGATTTTAGTAGTTTCAGCGATACCTGTCGCAGCTAAGATCGCCTTAGCGCGAGTTTTACCTACACCATAGATGCTTGTTAAACCGATAACAGCATGCTTATGATCAGGAACGTTAATGCCTGCGATACGGGCCACTAACATATCTCCTATAAATAAACTTGATTATCATCTTGCTGGAAAGCCCGTATAGGATACCCAACCGACATTCAAGTTTTACCAAAGAAACAGGCTAAGTAAAGTTACTCAGCCTGCACGACTTAATTTGCTTAGCCTTGCCTTTGCTTGTGCTTTGGCTCACTGCAGATCACACGTACAACACCTGCACGCTTGATTACTTTGCAGTTACGGCAAATTTTCTTAACGGAAGCACGTACTTTCATTACTCAACTCCGTAAACTGACCTTAACGGCCGTAGCCTTTAAGGTTCGCTTTTTTCAGCACAGAATCATATTGATGTGACATCATATGAGTCTGTACTTGTGCCATAAAGTCCATGATGACAACAACGATAATCAGAATCGATGTACCGCCGAAGTAGAATGGCGTTTGCCATGCCATAGTCATAAACTCGGGCACCAGACAGATAAAGGTTATATACAAAGCACCTGCCAATGTCAGGCGTGTCATCACTTTATCAATGTATTTAGATGTCTGCTCACCTGGACGAATGCCTGGAATAAAAGCGCCAGATTTTTTCAGGTTATCTGCTGTCTCACGCGGGTTAAACACCAACGCAGTGTAGAAGAAGCAGAAGAAGATAATAGCCGCAGCTAATACCATCGCATACAGTGGTTGACCTGGAGTCAATACTGCTGAGATAGCTTGTAGCACATCAGCGACCGGACCTTCACCTTGGCCAAACCAGCTTGCTATTGTACCAGGGAACAAAATGATACTGCTAGCAAAGATTGGTGGAATAACACCCGCCATGTTAACTTTTAGTGGTAAGTGCGTGCTTTGAGCAGCAAATACCTGACGACCTTGTTGACGCTTCGCATAGTTTACAACGATACGACGTTGACCACGCTCGAAGAACACAACTAGATAAGTTACAGCGAATACGATTACCGCAATCAATAACAATGCTAAAATATGCAGATCACCTTGGCGCGCCATTTCTGCTGTCGAACCAATTGCAGACGGCAGGTTAGCTACAATACCAACAAATATTAGAACTGAGATACCGTTACCGATACCACGCTCAGTGATTTGTTCGCCCAACCACATAAGGAACATAGTTCCTGTGACTAAGCTCACTACAGCTGTGAAATAAAAGCCGAAGCCTGGATTCACAACTAGGCCTTCCATCATGTTAGGTAGACCAGTAGCGATACCTATCGATTGGAATGTAGCAAGCACAAGCGTACCATAACGCGTATACTGGCTGATTTTCTTACGCCCTTGCTCACCTTCTTTCTTAAGCTCTATCATCGCAGGATGTATGTGCGTTAATAGCTGCATAATAATCGAAGCCGAGATGTACGGCATAATACCTAGCGCCAATACCGATGCACGCTCAAGCGCACCACCGCTGAACATGTTGAACATCTCAACAATGGTGCCCTTTTGTTGCTCGAAGAATTCGGCAAGTACAGCGGCGTCAATCCCAGGGATTGGCACAAAAGAGCCCAGACGGTAAATAATGATAGCACCCAATACAAATAGTAATCGGCGCTTCAGTTCCGCAAGCCCACTTTGTGCACTTTGCATATCTTGACCTGGTTTAGCCATAGCGTACTTCCTTAGTCTTCTACCTTGCCTCCGGCAGCTTCGATAGCTTCGCGTGCACCTTTAGACACTTTCATGCCTTTAACAGTAACAGCGCGTGAAACTTCGCCAGATTTTACAACTTTTACGAACTGGATGTTCTTTTTAACGATACCAGCTGCCTGTAACGCGTTTAGATCTACCACATCGCCTTCAACTTTAGCGATTTCGAATAGATTCACTTCTTTAGACACAAGAGACTTGCGTGAAGTGAAACCAAACTTAGGTAGACGACGTTGCATAGGCATTTGACCGCCTTCGAAACCAACGCGTACTTTACCGCCAGAGCGTGACTTTTGACCTTTGTGACCACGGCCACCAGTCTTACCAAGACCAGAACCGATACCACGGCCAAGACGCTTACCAGCTGTTTTTGAACCTGCAGCAGGTGAAAGTGTATTCAAGTTCATCGAATTACCCCTCAACCTTAACCATGTAAGAAACTTGGTTGATCATACCGCGAACTGCTGGCGTATCTTCTAGCTCAACAGTGTGGTTGATACGACGTAAACCAAGGCCACGTAATGTAGCTTTATGCTTCGGTAAACGACCGATTGAGCTACGTACTTGAGTTACTTTTACTGTGTTTGCCATGGTGTCTTACCCCAAGATTTCGTCAACGCTAAGACCACGCTTCGCAGCAATACCTTCTGGAGAATTCATATTCTCTAGAGCTGCGATAGTTGCGCGAACGATGTTGATCGGGTTAGTTGAACCGTATGCTTTAGATAGTACGTTCTGTACGCCAGTTACTTCTAGTACTGCACGCATCGCACCACCTGCAATGATACCTGTACCTTCAGATGCAGGCTGCATGTAAACTTTAGAACCCGCGTGGCGACCCTTGATTGGGTGCTGTAGCGTGTTACCTTTAAGTTCAACAGTGATCATGTTACGACGTGCTTTTTCCATTGCTTTTTGAATAGCAGCAGGAACTTCACGTGCTTTACCATAACCAAAACCTACTTTACCAGCGCCATCACCAACTACTGTTAGTGCAGTGAAGCTAAAGATACGACCACCTTTAACCACTTTAGACACACGGTTTACCGCGATTAGCTTTTCAGCCAATTCAGGCTGTTGTGCTTTTGCTTCTACGTTAGCCATTGTCTACTCCTAGAATTGCAGACCGGCTTCGCGCGCAGCATCAGCTAGCGCCTTCACACGGCCGTGATATTTAAAGCCACTGCGATCAAAAGCGATTTTTTCAACGCCTTTGTCAGCTACGCGCTCAGCGATTGCTTTACCAACTGCTTGAGCCGCTTCGATGTTGCCTGTGCCTTTAACTGTTTCAACAATTGCTTTTTCAACAGTAGAAGCAGCAGCCAGTACATTACCCTCAGCATTGATTACTTGAGCGTAAATGTGACGTGGCGTGCGGTGGATAACAAGACGTGTTGTGCCTTGTTCGATAATATTTCTACGAGTGCGCTTAGCACGACGTAGACGAGCTGTTTTCTTATCCATCGTCTTACCTTACTTCTTCTTAGCCTCTTTACGACGCACGTGCTCATCAGCGTAACGTACACCTTTACCTTTATAAGGCTCTGGTTCACGGTATGAGCGGATGTTAGCAGCTGTTTGACCAACTAACTGCTTGTCTGCGCCTTTAACAACAATTTCAGTCTGGCTTGGAGCTTCGATAGTGATACCTGTTGGGATCTCGAAGTTCACTGGGTGAGAAAAGCCAAGGGTTAAATCTAATGAATTGCCCTTAACTGCCGCACGGTAACCAACACCTACTAGCTGTAGTTTCTTCTCATAACCATCGTTAACACCAACAATCATGTTGTTGATTAGCGCACGTGCAGTACCAGCTTGAGCCCAAGCATTAGCAACTTCACGAGGAGCTGTAGTGATAACGTTGTCGTTTAGTGAAACTTCAACCGCATCGTTGATTGTGCGAGTTAATTCACCGTTCTTGCCTTTAACTTTGATGTCCTGGCCGTTAATTGTAACTTCAACACCGGCAGGAACATTGATTGGAGCCTTCGCTATACGAGACATAGTTCCCCTCCGATTAAGCTACAAAGCCAATGATTTCACCACCAACGCCAGCGGTACGCGCAGCGCGGTCTGTCATCAGGCCTTTAGAAGTTGATACGATAGCGATACCTAGACCACCCATTACCTTAGGTAATTCGTCACGTCTCTTATAGATACGTAGACCAGGGCGGCTAACACGCTGGATGTTTTCGATTACAGCTTTGCCTTCGAAGTACTTAAGTTCGATAG
The DNA here is from genome assembly GCF_024124685.1 of Pseudoalteromonas sp. OANN1. NCBI lineage: Bacteria > Pseudomonadati > Pseudomonadota > Gammaproteobacteria > Alteromonadales > Pseudoalteromonadaceae > Pseudoalteromonas > Pseudoalteromonas sp. OANN1. The sequence goes on along the minus strand of NZ_JAMXSE010000032.1, from coordinate 55,080 downwards.
TCAATTCTGCTTTTACGTCACCAGATACTGCGAAGTCAGTGATATAACCTTCGTCTTTAAGTACCTTAGCTACAGCTACTTTCAGCTTTGAAGTTGGCATTGAAACAGATACCTTCTTCGCAGACTGACCGTTACGGATACGTGTGAACAAATCCGCAATTGGATCTTGCAAGCTCATGTCTTACTCCCGTGATTCTATTACCAGCTAGCCTTTTTAAGGCCAGGAATTTCACCGCGCATCGCTGCTTCGCGAACTTTAATACGGCTTAAGCCGAACTTGCGAAGGTAACCATGAGGGCGGCCCGTGATGTTACAACGATTACGTTGACGTGAAGGGCTAGAATCGCGTGGTAAAGACTGTAGCTTTAACACTGCATCCCAACGCTCATCATCAGATGCATTAACATCGCTGATGATAGCTTTTAACGCAGCACGCTTTTCAGCATACTGAGTAACTAATTTAGCACGTTTTACGTCACGTGCTTTCATTGAATTCTTTGCCATAACCCTACCCTTACTTTTTGAATGGGAAGTTGAACGCTTCTAACAACGCACGGCCTTCGTCATCTGTTTTCGCAGAAGTAGTGATTGTGATATCCATACCGCGAACGCGGTCTACTTTATCATAATCGATTTCTGGGAAGATGATTTGTTCACGTACGCCCATAGAGTAGTTACCGCGACCGTCAAAAGACTTTGCGCTAACACCGCGGAAGTCACGAATACGTGGCATCGCGATAGAGACTAAACGCTCTAGGAAATCCCACATACGCTCGCCGCGTAGGGTTACTTTACAGCCAATTGGGTAACCTTCACGGATCTTAAAGCCAGCAACTGATTTGCGTGCTTTAGTCACTAGAGGCTTCTGACCAGAGATTGATTCTAGGTCTGCTACTGCGTTTTCTAGAATTTTCTTGTCAGCTAGGGCTTCGCCCACACCCATGTTAAGTGTGATCTTTTCGATCTGAGGGACTTGCATGACAGAGCTGTAACCGAACTTCTCTTGAAGCTCTTTTACCACTTTGTCTTTGTACACTTCATGCAGTTTCGCCATCGTCTACTCCAACTATTAAATAGTTTTACCGGTAGACTTGAAGAAACGGACTTTTTTACCGTCTTCAAATCTAAAACCTACACGATCCGCTTTGCCAGTTTCGGCATTGAAAATCGCTACGTTTGATACGTCGACTGACGCTTCTTTCTCAACAACACCGCCAGCTTGCTGTAGTTGTGGTACAGGCTTCTGGTGTTTCTTGATGATGTTAACGCCTTCAACAAATACTCGGCCAGTTTCAGTAACAACTGAAAGCACTTTACCGCGCTTACCTTTGTCTTTACCGGCTAGTACGATTACTTCGTCATCACGACGGATTTTTGCTGCCATGATCGACTCCTTATAGTACTTCTGGTGCTAGTGAAACGATCTTCATGAACTTTTCAGTACGAAGTTCACGAGTCACAGGGCCGAAGATACGAGTACCAATAGGCTGTAAGTTATCATTTAAGATAACAGCCGCATTGCTATCGAAACGGATTAAAGAGCCGTCTGGACGACGTACGCCTTTTTTAGTACGCACTACTACTGCGTTTTTAACATCACCTTTCTTCACTTTGCCGCGAGGAATCGCTTCTTTAACAGAAACTTTAATGATGTCGCCAACCGCTGCGTAGCGACGGTGCGAACCACCAAGGACTTTTATACACTGCACTTTGCGAGCGCCGCTGTTATCAGCAACGTCCAGCTGAGTTTGCATTTGGATCATCTTAATGACCTCCGGTGTAGTTACAACTCGCCTAGATTTCGTTCAAAATCAAGGCATTTAGGTTAAATTCCACTCAAAAAACTGTGATTATGTCTTTCAAGGGCGGGCAATTGTATCAGCAATGTCGCATCAAAGATAGTTCAATTTTTAATTAATTTAACGCGTTAACATGACGTACCGATTACAGTTTGAGGATATGGCGGCAAGCAATCGAGAATTCAACCACTTGCGCAAATATTAAACAAAGTTTACAGCGGAAATTTTATTTTGATTATTGTTTAGGCATATCGCTTAGTAGGCTGTGAACAAGAATTTATCACCCTTTTCTCACAAACAAGCTCAAGCTTTGAGCAAACAACCATATAGAGCGACGAGAAGATCTTAGAAAAAGTGAAGTCGAGATAAATCTCGACCTACGGCTCTCTTTTGCTTTTGATGTAATCACCCACATTGCTTACGGTGTCTAACCAATAACCGTTTTTAGGGTCCTGTAAGTAAGGAATAAGCTGGTCTAACATTTTGGTATCGACGGTGTACATGCCTTTTTCGCCCACCTCATGTCCAGCAAGAATTATCCAACTGTTATTTGCCCTAAGGTGCTCCAGTAACCCTTTTAGCTCTTCAAAACTAACACCGTCCATCCTAATTCCTGTGAGCTGCGCAAAGTCAGTATAAGTTGGGTGGTTAGCAGTTTCATCTAACCACGTGCGGCCACTGTCAAAATGCTTCGCAATCACCGGCACATAACTTTTTACTTCAGCGCCGCGACCAACAAAGGTATTACCGCAAGGATATGCAAAGCTTCTGGGGGTTACGCCTAAATGCTTTTCAATATATTTTGTAGTGCTGACTACATCGCGTTCTATGTAGGCCAAATCAACCTGTTCGAGTCCTTTGTCCTTTTCCCTTAGCCATGCAAAGTTACCCGTACATAAGTGTTCACTGGTGTGATTACCTATTTCATGCCCCTGCTTCACAGCGGCTTGCCACAATACGAGCTTTTCTTTCAGCTGCGGTGGCATAACATAAAATGTGCCTTTCACCTTATGGCGATTGAGTAGCGGCACTCCCACATCAACTTGACTTGGCCTTGCATCATCAAACGTAAGGCTTATTGCGTTACGCGCGTTATTGGGGTAACTAAAGGTTTGTGTGCTATCTGCCGCTATACTAGACGTATTCACGAGCAGAGCGCTTGCCATCATGGCGGCCAAACTGAAGTGAGAAACTAAATTAGAAGATAACTTTGCCATTTGCTTGTCCTTATTATTGTTTATCCTTATAACCTACATGCGGCTGCGAGTATGACAAAGTGTTAAATTTTCAACTTGTTATTTGCGATTAAGTCCAACGCAAATGGTACTAATTTAATATTTTTAGCGATACACTAACCCCAATAATAAAAGAGAAAGACAGCGCTGTGTTGAAGTTAGAAGAATACTATCAGGACGTGATCTTGCTCGCCGAAGGCGGAATGAGCAAAGTGTACCTTGCTACCGACAAAAAATTAGGCCGCCGAGTGGCGGTAAAGGTGATGTCACTAACTCAGCACACGCAATCAGATGCACTCAACGAAGCCCGACTGTTAGCGCGTTTTAACCATCCAAACATAGTGCAAATTTATGATGTCTTTGAAAGCGATGGTCAAATGGCTTTGGAAATGGAATATGTGCAAGGTGCAACTTTACAGCACTACACAAAAACACACGTATTAACTACCGAGCAAAAAGTCGAGCTACTAAGCCATATTGCCGATGGCCTGGCCTCAGCTCATGGGCAGAACATTCTTCATTTAGACTTAAAGCCTGGCAATATACTGGTTAATGAACAGAGCATAGCCAAAATTGCCGACTTTGGTATTTCACAATTAGAAGACAACCAAGCCTCTCGTCCACATACCAGTTACGGTAGTCTTACAGCAATGTCACCAGAGCAACTGCGTGATGAAACGCTAGACAGTCGCAGTGACTTATTCTCATTTGGGCTAATAGCTTATCAACTATTAGCTGGACACCATCCTTATTTCGAACAAGCTGACGATGGCAGTGACAAGTCTATTGCTGAACAGATCAAGTTCCAGCCGTTAAAAGCCAGTGCTAAACGTATCTTAGATATTCCCCCTGCACTGGCACAGCTTATTGATCGCTTATTGCAATACGACAAAAACGCTCGCCCAAGTAGCGCGAATGAGGTCAGTCAGCAGCTAAAGCAAATTTTACACGCCTTTAGCTACGATAACAGCGAAGCGACACTGTCACTTGAACAAATAGAGCTACGAGATAGAGCCAGAGAGAGAGCCAAAGTACGTAAAAAGCAACTAGGTATTGCAGCACTTTTCACCTTTTTAGTGTGCTTAGCCGTTGGTGGGTACTGGTATTGGCAGGAAACCAAACCCAAGATCTATATTGCAGCGCTACCGATAGAATTTATTGGACAAAGTGATATACCAAATTCACACAAGCAGATAGTAAAGCAAACAGTTGAAGACGCCATCTATCAGTTTCTCATTACAAGTAAAGACTATGAGCCTGTTTCAAAGAAAGAAGTAGAGCAAACGCTTACATCTTTAGGTCGAACCGCTAAACCTTCCGATATTTCTCATTCTTTACAAATAGATAAGTTATTCATTCCGACAGGTGAGTGTAATAACTACAGCTGTACCATCCAACTAGAATTGATAGGCAAATCAGGGAAAGTAGTTGAGTTTTCAGAGAGGATCACTGTGATAAATACGCAAATTTCTGCAACTTTTATTTCCATCTCTCAAACATTATCCAAAGCACTGGATATCACTGATACTTCAGAGCAATTAATGGACGACAATTTTAATAATGCATATTCCGCCCTGATAGAACAATTACACCAAGAAAACACTGTCAATATCAATTTAATTAATCAACTTAGGGAATTCATAAGGACATACCCTAAGCACTTTTCTCTCTACACGACTTATACCAAAGGTAGCCTCAGACTATATAATCGAACTTTAGAGATGAAGATCATAAACGATTTGCAAGAAGTATTGGATTCAAGCCCTCAAGAATATAAAGAGACTTTGGACTACCTAGCAAATAGAACCTCGCTACTTCTGTTGCTAAACAAGAAAGACGATATTGAGAAACTGCTGAGCGGTTACAAAGGTGACAATAGTAACTCATACGAATTGCTAAACCTAAAAGGTAGCATATATCAAAAATTAGGCCGCTATGACCAAGCGAAAGCAGCATTTAATACAGCATATCAGCTCAAACCTACCTTGGTTGTGCTAAGGAATCTAGTGAAAATACATGCGATATCTGGGAGCTTCTCTGAAGCGCTTCATTTCGCAGATAAAGCATTATCAATAACTCAAAAAGATCATCAGCTCATCAAAATTACCGCGGATATTTCACTAATCACAGGTAATCTTAATAGGTCAATTGAACTCTACGAGACGCTAGTAAAATCTGATAGTTATAACGCAAACTATTTAACAAACTTGAGCACGGCCTTGAGTTTAATAAAGGAACAAGACTTATCCCTAGATTACGCAACTAAGGCATATAAGATAAATGAGCAAAGAGCTGATATTGTACTCAACTATGCTGATGCCTTAGCTCTAGCTAACAAAAATGCAGATCTCACCTACATGAAGGTAATAGAACTTTTAGACACCCCAAATAAACCAATTGATAAGTTAATAAAAGCCCAGGCTCTAGCGCATCTCGGTTATAGTATTGAGGCGCTAAAATTGATTCAACTCGTAAAATCAGAAGCTCCTGAGTTATATGAGCTGCCTTTTGTAAGCGCCCTTATCATGACCTTAATAGGGGATGAGAGTTCAGCAATTATACAAATAGAAGCTAGCTTGGATTCAGGCTGGGCAGTACAGTTTTTTAATTTGAAGTGGTTTGATCCGTTGTGCGGAATAGTTGAGTTTCATAATCTGCTGGAGAAGCACAACTATTCAGAGCGCTGTAGCGCTCTGAATTAGAGCTTTAGTTTGGCTCTGTATCTTCGATAACAATCGTTGGATCTTGAGAGAAATAACGCATTTGTGAATCATTCTTATGCTTTGCTATGAGTCGATAAGCAACCTTAAAGTTATTGTTAGACTGCAGGGGGATTGCAAACCCAGAGTCTAAGTGACCCGCCATTTCCTGCGCAGCGCCTTCAAGAATCGTTTTAGACGATTCAATGCTACTGATACTTACAATCATACTACGACCATCGTTAGCAACAATGCTGCTCACTTGATAGTTAAAGTTGTCTTGTGCATTAACAAATAGCGTACCGTTATCTCCGAATTGCCAACCGCTATCAAAGCTTCCAAAGTCAAGTTCATAATATAAGTTGACCGACTTTCCTGATGACTCAGAAATGTCTATAACAACTTCTTCTACATCCTCGTGTTGAAGGTTAGTGATTTTCCAAGGGGCAGTTTTCACCGCCTCTTCAGAGTGTTCTACAGGTGGTAAAAAACCAGGAGTAACTATATAACTGAGCGATTGTTGCGTCATCTTTAATATCCTTCGTTTATTTGCAGAGCTATTCGCACTTAATATAAGCACATCAGCTGCACCAATGCCATTACAAAAGGTTACAGCAAGCAAATCGACTACAGTGATTCAACAAAGCCGAAACCATAATCAGCAGGCTCAACTCGATGAGAAGTACTATAAAAGTCATCCGCAATGCAGCCTTGCTCAATATGAAGCAAACAAACTCTAATAAGCTCTAGTTAATCGCTCATATACAAGTACGGCTACCTTTAATAATTATGCCATTGTATTGATGCTATTAGGTGATTTAGAACAGGCACTCGAGTTTGCTGAACGAGCAACTCAATTGGCGCCCAGTAATGTAGAAATCTTGCTTAACTACGCAGACATATACTCACTAATGGGTGAGAAGAAGAAAGCCAGTGAAGTGTATCTGCAAATTTTAGCCAGTGCTCCAGCAAGCCAAGTTGAAGTCGTGCGCATTCAAGCTTTGGCACACCTAGGTCGGAACCAAGAGGCATTAATAGCAATTGATGAATATTTGGCTTAGTATCCCGATTCAGCCGAAGCTTTTTACGTAAAATCGTTAATTCAGACGCTGATAGAAGAAAAGTATTCCGCGATGGCTTCACTGAAAAAAAGCATTGATTTAGGCTGGAGCCCGTCTTTTTATCGCCTTTCGTGGTTCAGGACATTATGTCACTCGCCATCACTTGAATTAAGAATTGGCACAGAACACTTTACCTATCTGTGCCAAGTGCAAATTACGAATTAGACTGGAGCATCTGGCTCGTCAATTATCACCCTTGGATCTTGAGAAAAATAACGCACGGCACCATTTGCAGAATCATTTTGAGCAACAAGTCTGAACTCAATATTCGAGCTGTTATTCCTCACTAGTGTAACAACTCTCGCACCGGGGTTAGCTGAAAGCCCTTTGATATCATTTTCACTTAGCGTATTCGCAACATTCAATGCCTCAACCTTCACCTCAACCGTTAACTCATCTTTTAATGTGCTTGTAAGGTTATAATTGAAGTTGTCTTGCGCCTCGATAAAGTAAGTACCGTTTTCAGCAAAGCTCCAGCCAGCTTCATCGGTAACGAGCTTATAGGTTAGAACAGCGCTTTCACCCTTAGCTAATTTAAGTTTAACTGGCTTATCGTCATATATCCAGTCGCCCTCAGCTTTTGGGGTCACCATGTATTCGAGTAAATAAGTAGGTGTACTCATTATTTTATCCTTCCTTTGTTTGTAGAGCTATCCGCGTCCATTTAAGCACATGAATAGCAGTAATTCTATTACAACTGGTTACAGCTTATAGGCGTAAGACAGTTATAAGCTCACTATAACTGCATATAGATAATTAACTCGCGATGAATATAGAACAAGGGCTACCATCGGCAAGCCCTTGTTAAGCTGAAATTGATTTAAAACAAACAGATGAGCTGTTTATTGAAGCGTCATAAAGATCTATCCACCAAACAAACCTTTAAGTTTGTCTTTTACCTTATCCTTAACCTTGTCTTTGGCTTTGTCTTTTGCCGCTTCTTTTAGGTCTAAGCTAGTTTCAACTTTGTGGAATGGACCTTTGATCCGCACCGGAATTTTAAAACCGGTACTGTCATCGCTACTGGCTTGCCCTTCAATGGTGTCAACAATTCCAGTCACCACACGGTAATCAACTAAAGTTTGTGGTAAATCAACGGTGCCCTTGCCTGTCACTCGTAGTAACGGGCTTGCCAACGAGAAGTCATCATTTTGACCTACGCCTTTGGTAAAGACAAAGGTGCCAGTCATGGCTGAGAAGTCGGTTTTTTGATCTGGGTCGAAATTGGCATTGAGTCCTTGCGATACCGAAGAGAAATCGCCTTTGAGCATCTCTTTGCCCTTACGGATCATCTCAGCAAGGTTTGCGCCTTTTACGCCACCATCTTTGAACTCAAAACCTAATTTACCACCTAGAGCATTCACAAATTGCTTTTGACTAACGCCTTGTGTGTTTAACGCCCAATTAAGACTACCTTTACCCAATACTTTGTCAAAGCCAATGGCATCGGTCAGTAGAGGCTCGGCATTAATTGCCGTTAACGCAAAGTCAGTACTGATGGCATAAGGTTTTGCTGCTGCATTTACAACAAACTTACCTTTACCCTGACCTTCATAGGCTTGGAATTTATCTAGGCTCAGTGTCGCCTTACCTGAGTTAAGTACTAAGCTGATTTGGTTTTCGCCAAGCTTAATTTCTCTCGCACGTAGCCCTGTAGAAGTGATCTTCACATTCGCATTGAGGCTATTAAGTGCTGACAAATCAATTGCAGTGTCATCCCACACGATAGGCTGTGCTGGTGCGCCTTCTGACTCAGGTTGCGTTTGTGGTTTTTCCACAGGTTCTGGCAAATAAGGGTTAAGATCTAACATGCCAAGGTCAACACTCGCGGTAATATCAGGCTTACCTGAGAGGGTGACTTTGCTTTGACCTTTTATTACCAATTCGTCCAAGGTCGCTTCTAAGGCGTTGAGCGTAAATACTTGCCCTTGCATCGTCATTTTAGCGTTTAGGCCAAAGTCGTTGAACGCATTTTCTTTGGCTTTTAGGTCAACGCCCTGCCACTTAGCTAGCGCTTTTATCGAGTCGCCAGTCAAAGCTAATTGACCGCGAATGGTTTTACCTTGCTCTGCAATTTCACCTTTATAGTCAAGGTTGAACAGCGCTGATTTTACTTGTTGTTCAACATTAAAGGTTTCACCTTCTACCGCCTTTGCTGGATTATCGAGTGTAGTAACTAGGTTAAAAGTTTGACCTTGAAAAGTCAGCTTACCGTCGACTTCTAGTGGTTGGTACAGTGACGATAGCATCACGCTAATGTCTAAATCAGTTACCTGATATTCAGCGCCTGTCACACCATCAAGGTAAGTCACCGAGCCACCATAAATCGCCACTTCGCCAAGGCTAACATCTAAGCCTTCCGGTAACTGCATATTACCTTGTGAACTGGTTTGCGCCGTTGGCGCGTTTTCTGCACTGGTGGGTAGCAACTGCCAGTTAGCATTACCTTGTTTGTCGGTTTCTAGAATAATTTTAGGATTATTGATCACAAAGCGCTCAAGCTTAGCTTCACCAGACAGCGCACTTAACCACGGAATATGCACGGCAAGTTGCTCCATGGCAAACATATCTGGGCGACTGCCCGTTGCCATGTTGGCAAATCGCACTTGGTTTAGCTCAATGTGCAGCGTTGGGAAAATACCGATGTCAGAGTCGCCATCGATCGACAGTTTTCTACCTGTCACTGACTCAACCTGTGACGTGACTTGGTCAATAATTGCCTGTTTGGGGATTAAAAACGGGGCTGCGATAACAAGAATAATAATAAGCGCGACAATGGCGCCTACGATTTTAACTAGCCGGTTCATTGCTTTTCCTTCGTAAGGCTTGGTTCTCTTTATGATAACGGCTGTAGTCGAATATACCATGAATAAAGGCAAATAATTTGTACTGAGCGATTGCAACCTTTTGACTAATCGGTATGATCCTCGCCCTTGCCAGTTTTTAGCGTCATTAGCTATATTTTACTGGTTGGTTTATTAATCAAACTTGGAGTATCTAACCCGCATGAAGAAACTGCTCATATCACCGTCAAACATGGCCTTGGGCGAACAAGAAAGTCAGATTTATCAAAATATCCTCAAACAGGCCACGGAGATCAGCCTTAATCTGATGGCGGTTAAAGTGGAAAATCACCCTGAAGATTTTCTTGGTTGGTGTTATGAACTGCTTGATGTGGCGAAAAATCGTATCAATTTTGATTTACTGGATGACCATCAATTACCCACAGTGAAAAAGCTACAAGATCTGCTCATCGCAGCGATTAGCTTTTTACAACTCAAAACGTTACGCATTGCGCCTTGGCCTATGGTGGCTGCATTTATTGCTAGTCATAAAGAAGTGATTGCACTAGATGAGCAATTAAAACTGATTGAGTACCTTAAACCAATGCGCAGCACCCCACTTAAAGACATGATCAAAGAAGATCGCCTCGCCTTTAGCGGTAAGCATGCTGCAAATTTAGATACCAGCGTGTATCAGTTTGACGTAGAGTGGTTTGCCTCCACCAAAAGTGCAAAAGGCTTTCACCAGTTATTAGACGACCTTCCGGGTGCTTTTGATGAAGCGCTAGCCGCAATCCCGGCAGAAGGTGACGTGACGCTCGAGCATTACCAATCATTTATGGTCGGGTATTTAAGTGCCTTTGCTGGCAGCGAGGAAAAGCCAACGCTTGCACCAGCTACTCGCCTATTAGCAATGCGTCGCCCTGATGTGTTCACTCCAATAACCTCGAGCAAGCTTGACGCTTTGTGCCAAGCATTTGGTGTTGCTAAACTTAACAATCGCGATTTTGAGCGTTACTGGACCGATGTCGTCAGCACCATTAAAGCAATGCCATGGTATACGATGGCCGCTCCTGTGGATGAGTTTGAAACGCAACTTGCTGAAATTAAAGCGCTGCTACCATGCCTGTTTTATTACGCGGATAAAGACACCGCCACTAACTCCAATTACTTTAAGCTACTGCATAAACCTCAGCGCAGCGGCACCAGTGGTGGCAAAAAAACAGTACGCCGCGGTAAAGAGTCAGCAGAAGTGTTAGTCGACCGCGCACTCGCGGATGAGTCTATTCCAGAGCATATTCGCACCAAACGTGACTCGATAGTCGCTGAAGTGGAAAAAGGCCGCAGTGTTGATGAAACCATCAGCCTAATGCGCACCATCTTTGGATAACTGACCTAAACTTCAATAACGGCTAGCGCAATCCATGGCTTGCATTAATACTGTGCAAGCTGTGGTACTTTGCACCAGCCATGTGCAACATTTATGCAAATCATTCTGTCCTACTTTCGAAACTCAGAAATTAAATTCTAATATTTTTAACAACATAGAATAAATTCTCCGCTATTTCCTGACATTGGCCTCCCCCTTGCACTTACTCTTTGCAGAAAATGCAATGACAACAACCGAATAATAACTCTGCGCTCAATGGGGAAAACAGAATGAAAAACAAACCTTTGCTTATGCTACTCGGCGGCCTGACTGCGTGCTTTTGTGTCTCTGCTCAGGCGGAAGTAACAGCAAATATTGCGGCAAGCTCAAATTACTACTGGCGTGGTATCACCCAGACTGATGACGGCGCAGCGGTGTCTGGCGGCTTGGATTATAGCAATGAGTCTGGGTTTTATGCGGGCACTTGGGTCTCTAACATCGACTTTGGCGACTCCGCCAGTTACGAAATGGATCTGTACGCGGGTTACGCTGGCGAAATCAAGGGCATGAGTTTTGATTTCGGTTATATCCACTACGGCTATCCAGATGCCAGTGGAGATATTGATTTTGGCGAGATTTACGCCGCGCTTGGTTGGCAATACTTTACGTTTAAACTCAGCCACCTAGCCACCGCGCAAAGCGACTCAACCACAGAAGAAGACATGCTATATGCCGAAGTGTCGGCCAGCTTCCCCATTTTTAAAGACAGTGAATTAACTCTACATATTGGTCGCTCCAGCGGAGACACAGTGCTTGAGTGGACAGGAGAAGACGACGCTTATATGGATTACGGGGTGAGTTTATCTACGCAAGGCTTTACCTTTGGATTAGTAAAAACCGACCTAGACAGTAGCGACGATATTAAAGCATATGTAAGTTATGGATTAGATTTTAATCTGTGATGACCAAAGGTGAGCGGTCCTGTGACAGCCGCATCACCTTATTTTTTTACTTGCTGCAACACGTAGGGCCGAAAGGCCCTTTTTTTGTGGTTGAATCTGTAAGGCTGTCGCGTAAATTGGCTTCAATCCAAGCAGATAACATTTTATGGTACGCTATGCCCGGTAGACGCCGACCAAATGCGATACCACTGCTCGCGACTCATGCTAAGTGACTGTGCAGCAAACGCGCTGGCAACTCGAGTAATATTTCCCGTTCCAAGCACAGTGGCAGGTTTCGATGGATGCATGGCAAGCCATGCGTAGATCACTTGATCAATTTCAGTGCTACCAATCTCTTCACCCACTTGCTGTAGCACCGCACGCAGGCGTTTGGCTTTTTCATCTTCACTGGAGAATATTCTGCCCCCTGCCAGCGGCGACCACAGCATAGGATTCATGCCTAGTTGTTGGCACTGATCAAGCGTGCCATCGTCAAGCGCTTTCATCTCATAAGGTGAAAACTCAATTTGGTTGGTCACTAAAGCGAAATCGAGTCTCGATTGCAATAAACCAAGCTGGCTGGGTGTAAAGTTCGAGACCCCAAAATGCAGCACATCGCCGTTTTGTTTGAGGGTATTAAACGCATCGGCAACTTCATCAGCATCCATCAGATAATCCGGACGATGGATCAACAGCACATCTAGCCTATCCGTGCCGAAATGCTTTAGTGACTGCTGCGCTTGGGCAATGATATGCGCTTTACTCGAATCATAGTGGTTCGCCTTTCCCGCTAATCCCAAGCTCGGAAATGCGGGCTTAATGCCACATTTAGTGATGATCTGAATGTGCTCTCGAATACTGGGCTCAAGCGCTAAGGCTTTGCCAAACTCCGCCTCACACTGATACTCACCGTAAATATCAGCATGATCAGTATCGCGTATTCCAAGCTCAATCGCTTGCTTTAAAAAACGTAAATTTTCTTGCGGCGTAATTTGCCAATCTAATAGCCGCCAAAACCCCAATACTAATGGGTCAAGTACGCGGGTGTTTGCGTTCATAACGTAATTCCTACTTGTGCAACCACTTGCTTGGCTTTCTCGACAGCACTTTCAGCCGAGTCTGAGCGCGCTAACGCCACACCCATTCTGCGCTTGCCACTCACCTCTGGTTTACCAAACAAACGAATATCCGTTAGTGGCTCTGCAAGCGCCTGTGCAAGATTGTTGAACTGTAATTGTGTTGATTCCCCTTCGACAAGGATCACGCTAGATGCCGATGGTCCATTGAAATGAATAGTGGGGATAGGCAAACCTAAAATTGCCCGAGCATGCAGCGCAAACTCACTTAAATCTTGCGAGATAAGCGTAACCATGCCGGTATCATGTGGCCTTGGTGAGACTTCGCTGAAGTAAACTTCATCACCCTTAATAAAGAGTTCAACGCCAAAAAGACCCCGACCGCCCAGTGCAGCCGTGACTTTTTCAGCCATCGCTTTGCTGCGCTCTAGCGCGAGTGCTGACATCTGCTGCGGCTGCCAGCTTTGCTGATAATCACCGTCTTGTTGCACATGTCCAATTGGCTCACAAAAACTCGTACCATCGATATGGCGTACGGTTAGCAGCGTAATTTCGTAGTCAAAATCAACAAAACCTTCCACAATCACTCTGCCCTGACCTGCACGCCCACCTTCTTGAGCATAGTGCCAAGCCGCTTCGATATCCGCGGCACTTTTAATCACACTTTGCCCTTTACCTGACGAGCTCATGATAGGCTTAACCACACATGGCATACCGATACGCGCGACAGCAGCATTAAAGTCTGCCAAGGTGTCAACAAACTGATAGGGTGAAGTAGCAAGCCCAAGCGTTTCAGCGGCAAGACGGCGGCTCCCTTCACGGTTCATGGTCAGTTGAGTCGCTTTAGCGGTTGGCACCACCGTGTAACCTTCAGCCTCTAATTCCACCAACTTATCCGTCGCAATGGCTTCGATTTCCGGCACGATATAATCAGGTTGCTCTTGTTCAATAATCGCTTTGAGTTTTTCACCATCCAACATAGACAAGGTATAGCTGCGATCTGCCACTTGCATCGCTGGCGCATTGTCGTAGCGATCTAAGACAACCACTTCAGCACCTAAGCGCTTAAATTCGATAACGACTTCCTTTCCTAACTCACCGCCACCGCAGAGTAATACTTTGCAAGCAGTTGCCGAAAAGGGCGTGCCCAGAGGTTTGATTTTCATGATTATTCCTTGGTTGGTTTGATGCCCCATGGTAGCGACTTTTTGTCATATGCAAAAGCTGAGAAGACGGCAATTCAACTCGAAATCACAAAATACACATTTCAAACACATTCTTTACATATTTTACACAAAGAGCATTTTTATATTTAAAGGATTACTTCAATGACCGCCCAGTCTCCCATTGATTACAGCACTCAGCCGCAGATCTTACTAACGCAAGCATTCAGCCAATACGCCAATAAAGTTGCACTGGTATTTAACGGCACGCAAGTCACCTATCAAACACTTGAAGAGCAGGTAACACGAGTCGCCGCGAATATTCAGCAACAAGCGAACCTGAGCCAATCTCAATCGCCTTATGTGGCACTATATCTCGAGCGCGGCATTGATATGGTCGTGGGGATCTTAGCGGCAATCAAATCAGGATTGGGTTATATCCCTATTTCCACTGAGGCACCCAAAGCTCGCTGCGAGTTTATTCTTGAAGATAGCCAACCGGCGCTTATCGTCACTCATGGGCATTATCAAGCGCTGCCACAATTTGGCCACACGCCTCAAGTGTTGATCGAATCTCCTGCAACGCAAGCCTTTGTTACTCCTGATTATAAAATGAGTGATATTGCCTATGTGATCTACACCTCGGGCACCACTGGCACGCCAAAAGGCGTAGAAGTACCTTACCAAAATTTACTTTATTTAGCCGAGTCACAAATTGGCCGCTTTGAACTAGACCAACTTGACCGCGTTATGATGTTTGCCTCTTATATTTTCGATGCCAGTGTATTTGAGCTGCTCGTGCATATCATGTTGGGCCAAACTGTATTTGTAACGACAGAAACCGAGCGACGTGATGCCAAAGCGCTAAGCCAATTGATCTCAAAGAATGCGATTCAATTTGGCGCTATCCCTCCTGCATTGCTGGCTTTGATGGACCCCCGAGATTTGCGCTCTATGCGCAAATTAATCGTCGCAGGAGAAACCCCAAATCTAGAAATGCTTTCTCGACTTTCAGAAGTCACGCGAGTGTTTAACGGTTATGGTCCTACCGAATATACCGTGTGCACCTGCGCCAATGAATATACCAATGCCGACTCCGAATTTAATATTGGTCAACCTTTTGTGAATACCAGACTTTATGTGCTAGATGAGCAATTGCAACAAGTAGCCAATGGCGCTATCGGTGAGCTCTATATTAGTGGTGCAGGTTTGGCTAAAGGATACTTAAACCGTCCTGAGCTCACAAAATCTCGATTTATCGCAAACCCCTATTATCAAGCAGAAGTCGACCCTGTGCACTTCGCTAGACTTTATAAAACTGGCGACTTAGTAAGTTTTGACGGTGATAATTATCATTTTGTTGGTCGTAATGACAACCAAATTAAGCTACGCGGATTTCGTATTGAGTTAGGTGAAATAGAAAAAGTTGTTGCCCAACATGAGGCGGTAAAACTTGCAAGCTGCCAAGTAGTACAACGAGGTAATGCTAAGTTCTTGGTGGCATTTATCGTTCCTCATAGTGAACCTACAGCAGACCTTGGACAACACATCAGCCAGTTAGCAGAAAAGCTACTGCCAGACTATATGCTGCCTGATCACTATCAATGTTTAGACTCATTACCCATGACCGAAAACGGGAAGGTAGATAGCCGCGCACTCGCTAATTACGAATTAAGTAGCCAACAAGACCAACCGCAAGATCAGCTTAGCCAAGAACAACAAGCTTTTTTAGCGCAGTTCCAAGGTTTCTGTTTGCCTGGTCTTGGCTGGCAACAAGATTTTTTCCAACAAGGTGGTGACTCCATCTCTGCAATCAACCTTAGCAACCAGTTATTTCAGCAGCTCGGCTTAAGCGTGCCAACACATCTAATCTATCGCTATCGTAGTGCTGGACAAGTATGGCAAGCAATGCAAACTCAACACTTTGAAACCATTGCGATTCCAAAGCGCGGTGCCGATTTTGAGGAGGTCGCCCCGCTATCACTACAACAACGCGCGATTTGGTTTTTAGCCAAAGCCGATCCAAGCGATAAAGCCTATCATGCAAAGTGTACTATCACCTTCAGTGGCGATTTAAATGTACCTGCACTACAAGGCGCATTACAAGATATCGTTGATAACCATGCGATTTTCCGTACTAGCTACGACTTACATGAGCCGCTGCAGTATATTGCAAAGCACTACCAGCAAGACGTGCCTTACTTTGACTTTAGTGAGTATCAAGAAGCACAAGCGTTAGCTGAGGTCGACAAACTCGTTAATGGTCATATGAATGATATTTTTGCGATTGACCAATTACCGCTGGCACGCTGGGCAATTGTAAAAATTAGCGAATCTAAACATGTACTTATTCATATTGAACATCACTTAGTACATGATGGTTGGTCTTCTAACATCTTCCTTGATCACCTATTTAGTTGTTATAAACAGCGCTTGAATGGCGCAAGCCAAGGTACTTTGCCAGAAATCACACAATACGCCGATTACGCAGCCTATCAGCATCAATGGTTGGGAACAGAGCAAGCCGAGCTGCAACGTCAATTTTGGAAAGCACAACTTCAAGACGCACCGAGCCGTATTAACTTGCCTGTTTCTCGTCTCGGCGAAACCGCAACCGAACGTGGTCGCGCACACCGGGTTAAACTGCCTCGTTCGCTATGGAACAATTTAAAAGCCTACAGCCAAGCGCATCAGATCACGCCATTCGCCGTTGCCCTTGCGGCATTAAATATTGTCCTTTCGCGCTTTAGTGGCGATGAGGATATTTGTATTGGTTCTGGCGTTGCAAACCGAGGCTACACCAATGTGGATGATACCATTGGGATGCTCGTCAGCACCGTAGTGGCGCGAGTTCAGCAAACACCAGAAATGTCTGTTGAACAACTGGTACAACATTGTTTTGAAGTCAGTAACGATATGCTGGCCAATCAAACCCTACCATTTACTGAAGTCGTCGCGGATGTAAACCCTGAGCGCATCAAAGGCGTTAACCCGTTATTCCAGATCTGTTTTAGCTTCCATGATTCACCACTGCCAGAGCTCACGCTTCCGGGGTTAGATGATATTGAGTATTTCGAGGCGATCAGCAGTCAAGCGGCGAAGTTTGAGATTAATATCGTGGTGCTTACCCGTATGGGGCAAGATCAGGATGATTCGGTCACTATGTTATGGGAGTTTGACTTAAACCGCTACGATCCTTGGTTTATCGATGCCTTAAGTGACAACTTTAGTCATATTCTCGCGCAACTTATCAGCGTTGATGGGCAATTACCACTTGAACAGTTGAGTTTACAAAGCCATGTTGAACGCGATGTTCAAATAGCGCAGCACCAAAGCCAAGATTTACTGTCACTATTTACGCATCACGCGCAGTCTCGCAGCCAGCAAACTGCACTTATCACCAGTCAAACGGAGTTAAGCTATCAGGTGCTGAGTACTCGTTCAGACAGCCTTGCTGCACATATTCTTAAGCAGTATGGCACGCTTGAGTATATCGGCCTATACCTGCAGCCCGGCATTGACACAGTTGTTGCTATGCTTGCCATCATGAAAGCTGGCGCCGCTTATGTGCCGCTATCGCCAAGAGCGCCAGCTGCCCGCAATGCTTTTATTATTGACGATGCTCAGCTCAAGTTAGTATTAACCAACACCATAAGTCAGCAAAGCTTGAGCGAAAATGAGCAATCAAATTGGCCACTGTTAAACTTGGATAATACATTCGCGCCTTGCGATATTGCACTTTGCCAACCGTCGCCTGATTCTGCAGCCTACATCATTTACACCTCAGGTACGACGGGCCAACCTAAAGGCGTTATTCAAAGCCATAAAAATGTTGCGCGCTTGCTATCTGCCAGTCAACCGCTTTACCACTTTAATAGCGAAGATACCTGGGTGCTTTATCACGATACGATTTTTGACTTTAGTGTTTGGGAAATATGGGGAGCACTGTGTCATGGCAGTCGGTTGTTTATTCCAAGCTACGAAGAAGCAAGAGATAGTTTTGGTTTTGTAAAGCAGTGTGAGCAATTTGCTGTCACCGTGCTTAACCAAACTCCAAGTGCATTTTATAATTTTAGTGATGTTGCCATTTCTGCGGCGGCGTCGCTCGATAGCCTTAGCACTGTGATCTTTGGTGGTGAGCAGCTCAACTACGATAAACTGGGTCCTTGGTGGCAACGCTTTGGTCAGCGTATTCAATTGGTCAATATGTACGGTATTACTGAAACCACGGTACATGTCACCTATCAACCTTTGCACCCTAACATGAATACCCAGATTGCTGACATTGGCGTGCCGCTCAATGATATGCAGGCTTGGGTGCTGGATAGTCAGCTACGTCCCGTACCTGTGGGTTGTCCGGGAGAACTGTTTATCTCTGGTGCAGGTTTGGCGATTGGTTATTTGAATCAACCTGAGCTGAGCGCTACTCGCTTTTTTGAGCTAACGCTCAATGGCAAACTCACCCGCGTTTACAAAACCGGTGATAACGCCAGATTATTGCCAAGCGGTCATTTAGAATACCTAGGTCGTTTGGATAACCAAGTGAAGATCAGGGGTCATCGTATCGAGCTTGGTGAAGTCGAATCCCAATTGCTCAGCTGTAGCGGTGTTAAAGAAGCCGCAGTGATCACCTATACACGCCAAAATCAAACGGCGCTAAGTGGCTATGCTGTGATGGAAAGTCATGCTTATTTTGACGCCGAGCAATTACTTAACCATCTACGAACGCAGCTGCCAGCATATATGGTACCGGATAGCATCACCCAACTCACGGCGATGCCACTAACCGTAAACGGTAAACTAGATAGCAAAGCACTACCGCTACCGCAGATGTCATCATCAAACCAATACGCCGCGCCGCGCACAGTGCTTGAGCAGACGCTTTGCCAAATTTGGCAAACCACATTAGAACTGGAACAAGTCGGTATCCATGATAATTTCTATCGTCTAGGTGGAAACTCCATCTTAGCGGTGCAGCTCGTGCGCAATGCCCATAAATGGCATCAGATTGCCATCCCGCTATCAGCGATCATTGCCAACCCATCGGTTGCAGCTCTGGCACAATACCTAGACACCATAGAGTTGAGTGATATCACCCAATCTCAAGACGCACCTGCCACCACCTCTTCACAGGTGATGGAGCTATAGTCATGGAGTTAACATCTTTACTAAACGACCTTCACGCGCAGCAGTTGCGCGTGTGGGTGTCTGAGCAAAATACCTTGGCACTGGGATATGAGGGTAACGTAGCGCCAACTTTGCTCACGGCACTCAAAGCGCATAAAGCTGAATTATTGGCGCTACTAAGCGCCCACCAGATCTGCTCCGAAGCAGCCTTTTTAAGTTGGCCATTATTAAAACCAGTGCCGCTTTCCAATGCCCAGGCAAGGTTGCTGTATGTAGACAAACGTGCACCAAAGTCTTGTGCTTATCATATTCCAATGCTGGTTGAGCTGAATGATCCAGCGCAGCAACAAGACATAATCTCGGCACTAGCACAGCTGCTTGTCCATCACCCTATCCTAACGAGTGTGATTGAAACCGATGCTGAGCATTTTAACTGCCGAGCAACCTTACAACCTCTTGCGGTCGAGTATCACCGAGCAATCACTTTGACTCATGTACAAACACTGGTAAGAGAGCACATTCACACGCCGTTTGATCTCCATACTCAAGCTCCCTTTAGAGTCTGTATTATTGAGCTTGAGCAAAGGCATTTTATGCTTTTCCTTTGGCATCATATCGTCTTTGATGCTTGGTCAATGCGAGTCATGTTGCGCGATCTGGTTAGCTTGCTACAAGGAGAAAGCATTAAGCCATTAAGTTATTTTGACTTTGCCAAGTGGCAACAAAAGCAAGAGCAAAGCGCTGCACACAGTTATTGGCAAACGCAACTTGCAGGCGCTCATGCCACACAAATTGCACCGCTGTTCGCTACACAAACACACGAAACCGAATCGCTCACGCACTATTTTGCACTTTCACCACAGCAAAGCCAGGCATTGCGTGCCCTAGCAAAATCATTAAATACCACAGTGTACAGCGTGTTGCTTGCCCATTACTGTTATATTTTGGCACTTCATAGCGGTGAAACAGACATTGTGATTGGTGCGCCATCGGATAATCGAGATCACCCGCAAACGCAAGAAATGATTGGCTTTTTTGTCAACACCTTAGTGCTTAGAGTGAAGCTAGATTACCGCCAAAATTTTGCCAGCCTCGTGCAGCAAGTTCATGAGACCGTGCGCGCCGCAAAACAATACCAAAGTTATCCTTATGATCAACAAGTTGCCTGTTTGAGTGAGGGCAAACACTCACCTCAGCCAAGCCTGATGTTTAGTGTACAGAGATTTGCCAGCGAGCTGATGGACGAGTTTGCGTTACCATTTTCAGCAGTTGATGCTTTTACCAACGAGTCTTTATATAACCCGATTAAATGTGATTTCCGTCTGGCATTTGATGATAGCAATACAAATTTGCAAGGACAGATAAGTCTTGATCCCAATAAGTTTGATGATGCATTTGCACAGCAATTTGCCCACACCTATCAGCAATTATTGGTACAGCAGGTAGAGCACAGCGACGTCGCTCTTGAGCAATTATCAACTTCTCACACTGGTACAACACCACCAGCGACCACCCTTAAGCAAACTCCAACCCTATCGCTATATCAACAATTTTTAGCCTGCGCCTCAGCAGCTCCAGATGCACCAGCATTACAAAGCAACGATGAGGTTATTACTTACCAAACACTCGCTGCGCGTGTTCAGCACCTGATTGTGCAACTCCAAGCACAGTTAACCCACGAGCAAAGCCCTGTGGTCGCGCTGATGTTTGAGCGCAGTCCAGAGATGATAGTCGCCATATTAGCAACACTTGGAGCGGGTGCTGGATATCTACCGCTCAATCCAGAGCAAGGCCAAGTACGTAGTGAGTTTATGTTGCAAGACAGTGGTGCCAACCTGCTACTTTGTCATCAAGCAACCTTGAATACGGCTATGTGTTTTAGCGCAATCACAAATGTGCAAAACATTGACGAGTTAGCACAACAACCAGCTCCTGTTTTCAATTCAGCTCAAGCACACTCACCGTGCCATTCATCACTTGCATATATTATTTATACTTCTGGAAGTACCGGCAAACCAAAAGGCGTTATGGTAGAACAGCGGCAAGTTCAGGCTTTGGTTCAAAGCGCAACTGCGGCTTACGATTTTAACTCAAGTGAAAAAACACTGAGTCTGGCTCCATACTTTTTCGACGCGTCCGTAGAGCCACTCTTTTTAACGCTGCTCAACGGTGCGTGCTGGGTGATCATAAATGAGGCAAGTGCAAAGTCGCCAGCTATGATAAGCGATACGCTCGTTAACCAACGGGTCAGTCACTTAGTTACAGTTCCGGCATTTTTAAGTGCCATCGGCACGCCGCCCCAGCATCATGCACTACAGCGTGTGATCACCGGTGGCGAGCCTTGTGACCGCAATCTCATGGAGGCATGGACGCCTCTTCTTCATATTGAATATGGTCCGACCGAAACCACGGTAACCGCAACAGCAAACCACCAGCCGCTACAATCACGCTATTTCAATAATATTGGCGCACCGCTGGCTCATGTTGATATTCAGATCGTTGATGCCAACCTCAAGGCGCTGCCACCCTTTTGTCAAGGAGAGATCCTGATTGGTGGCGCGAGTGTCGCACGAGGCTATGTTAACCTTGCAGAGCAGACGGCATCGCGCTTTATTAACTGGCACGGAACACGTATGTATCGCACGGGCGATCAGGCGCGGTATCTGGCAAACGGCGAGATCCAATTTTTAGGACGTGCCGATGAGCAGGTAAAAATTCGTGGCTATCGCATCGAGCTACAAGAAATAGAACACTTACTTAACCTGCACCCGCAAATCAACCAAGCTTGCGTCAAAGTACAGCAAAACAACCATCTCATTGCTTATTTCACTGGTGAGCAAACCCTCTCTCACACCGAGATTGTGAAGTGGCTACAACCACAATTACCAGATTATATGCTGCCAAGTGCCACGTGTTGGCTCGAACAATTGCCTGTGCTCGCCTCTGGTAAAGTGGACAGCCGCAGCTTACCAAGCCTCGCACTAGTATCACAGACACCATACCGAGCACCACGCACGCCATTAGAGCAGCAGCTTTGTGCTCTATGGCAGACGCAGCTTGAGGTTGAGCTCGTAGGTATTGATGATGACTTTTTTGCCTTGGGCGGCCATTCTCTAAGTGCAATGACATTGGTCGCTAAAATGCACACTATCTGTAACGTTAACATTAGTTTGAGTCAGTTTTTGCAAAGCAAAACGATAGCGCAACTAGTATCACAACAAGCTAGCAACGCCTGCGAGCCTTTAGCGGTCGCATCAACATCACAATCACTTGACGAAATCATCGTGCCAGCGCAGCAGCAAGCGATGCTCACCAGCGAGCAATTAGCAACACAATCAGGCGCTTTTCATATCCCCTTACAGCTAAAATGCCAAAGTGGGCTACAACAGCAAGCCTTACAACACGCAATCTATCAACTAGTTGAGCGTCATGCTATTTTGCGCACCCGCTATACTCAACAGCAACAAGGTCGCTGGGCATATAAAGATGAGCAAGGCGTGCCAACATGCGAAACTCTAATAAACACGCCGCATAGTGAATTTATCGCTCAGACATTTGACCTTGAAAATGATGCGCCGCTGCGGCTCGGACTGTATCACCAAGATGATGAATTTGGCGTGTTACTGGTATTTCATCACATTGCCTTCGACGGCTGGTCTACACAAGTATTGTTGGATGAGCTGAACACGCTGCTATCGGGACACACGCTTACCCCAACCTCACTGCAATTTCGCGACTATGCATATTGGCAATCAACACAACAATACGACGAAGCCGCAGCATTTTGGCAGCAACACTTGATTGATATTGAGGTCACCCCATGGCCAACCGATGAGCCAAGACAGGCTTTGTTTGATCACCAAGGTGAAACATTCCCCTTTACCCTCTCAGCAACACTAACTACTGAGTTAAGGGGGCTGGCAAAATCACATCAGGTATCTATGTACAACTTACTACTGTGTGCTTTTCAGCTCGCATTATGTGCATGGGATAGTCGTGAAAGTATTGTCGTTGGCTCCCCCACTGATAACCGCGACTCGGCATTTAAAGATACACTCGGTTACTTTGTTAATACCTTACCGATGCCGCTGCATGTCGACTTAAATAAGAGTTTTTCTGACTATCTAAGACAAAGCCAAACGCTGTTACTTGCGGCAAAATCTCACCAACAGT
Source organism: Pseudoalteromonas sp. OANN1 (assembly GCF_024124685.1). Taxonomy (NCBI): domain Bacteria; kingdom Pseudomonadati; phylum Pseudomonadota; class Gammaproteobacteria; order Alteromonadales; family Pseudoalteromonadaceae; genus Pseudoalteromonas; species Pseudoalteromonas sp. OANN1. Next base: position 31,594 of record NZ_JAMXSE010000032.1, on the reverse strand, counting down.
TGCCATTAGAGTCAATTGCCGCGCAACTTGGGTTGATCCGAGAGGTGGGTGTATCGCCACTGTTCCAAGTGTTTTTTACCTTTGATCAGTTCTCACTACCAACAGCGCAATATCAACATTTTGAAGTCGCTAGCGACACCGCCCAGCAAAACCAATATCACCCAGCCAAGTTTGACTGGAATTTGGTGATTAAAGATATGCCAGACCAACTGATTGGTCAGCTTATTGTTGCTCGCAGTCGTTATCACTCTTCCCGCTGCCAACAATTTGTGCACTTTTTCTGCCGTTATCTTGAAAATCTCTGTCAGTACAACGAGAAACCTTTACTGCAATGTCCTTTAGTTAGTACTGAGTATCTACAGCAAGTCATCTCAGAAACTCGATTATCACAACCAAATGACGCTTTTTTAGTGCAATTTACGAAGACAGTAGCAGCATATCCAGAACGCACTGCATTAAGCTTCGCCGAGCAAACCGTGAGTTACCGCGAGCTAGACTTGTTTTCTAATCACTTAGCAGCACAGTTGGTTGCAACCAATGACGAAGGCTCGCCAGTTGCACTTTATTTTGATAAAGGTATAGAAGCCCCCATAGCAATGCTAGCGGCGCTAAAAGCGGGCATGCCCTTTGTCTCACTCTCAGCCAATCATCCAGTTGCTCGTCGCCAAGAGATTATGGCAAAAGCGCAGGCAAAACTGCTCCTTAGTCGCACACCACTCAGCTGGAATGCGTTGCCAACACTGACCTTTGATGTACAGACACTACAGCAAACTACTCAACTACTGCCATATTCAGCCAACAATCATGCGACAGACAAACTGGCTTACCTCATTTTTACTTCGGGGACGACGGGAGAACCAAAAGGGGCGATGCTGTCTTACCAAGGCCTTGCTAACCTCTGCACCGAGAAGCGCAACACCCATAAATTAGAGGGAAATACTCAGGTAGTCACCAGTCAATATGCTGAATATGTTTTTGATGCCTGTATTTGCGAAATATTCCCAGCCCTAGCAGCCGGCGCCAAACTGGAAATCATTCCAGAGCCAATACGCAAAGATCCACAACAGCTGTGCCGCTATCTCAAAGCTAAGCAGGTCAACGTCGCGTTTATTCCTACGGTATTTATCAATCAGTTTCCAAAGTGGATTGCGGATATTAACCTAACCGTATTGTATGCCGGTGGTTCTCGTTTAGACCCAGTCAGCCACAAGTTGGCAGAGCATCATTTCAATGAATATGGATTAAGTGAAACAAGTGTCACCGCAACACTTAGTGAAGTACACCCCAATACACCTATCACTATTGGTAAGCCTATTCGTAACACTCGATGCTACGTGTTGGACCCTTTTATGCGGATTTTACCGTGCGGCGCGCTGGGTGAGCTATACATCGCCGGTGATTGCGTCGGTTTGGGATATTGGCAATCACCAAAGCAAACGGCAAAACACTATATTGACTATCACCTTCGCTGTGACAACAACCACTTTTCTGACGAAAAGCTCTACCGCAGCGGAGACTTAGTGCGTAAAAATCAGCAAGGTGAATTCGAGTTTGTTGCCAGAGCTGACAAACAGTGGGATTTACACGGTCACCGCGTCGAGCCAGGCGAAATCGAGTATAAACTCAAAGCGCACCCAGATGTTGACCATGCCGTTGCACACTTACATTTAAGTGAAACAGGCAAAGTGCTGTTGGGTTATGTCGTACTTAACGCCAACACTGAGTGTGATGTAAACGACCTTCGCCAATGGTTGAATCAACAGCTCCCAAGCTATATGCAGCTTGCTGCGATATCACAGATTGACGCACTTCCAATGACAGTAAATGGCAAACTTGATACCACACAGCTCATCATTCCAACGCTGCAAGATAGTATTACCTATATCGCGCCAGAGACGGAACTACAACAACAACTCGCCAATGCTTGGCAACAAGTACTTGAAATCTCTGAGATTGGCCTACAACACGACTTTTTTGCTTTGGGTGGCTCATCCATACAGGCAGCACAAGTTACCGCTCTGTGTAGTCAAACACTCGGCAACGAAATTGCCGTTGCGACCTTACTGACTTACCCACAACTTGACGCATTTGCCACGCAAGTAGAACAACAGCTAAACGCGCTCGTCAGTAGCGAAGACTGCGAATTTGAAATGGAGTTATAACGCATGATCGAATCATTTATTTATGAACTAAAACAAAGTGGGATAAGCGTTTGGCAGCAAGAGGATAAATTAAAAATTGCTAGCAACGTGAATTTACAAGGCCAAGCTATTGTTGAGCAGTTAAAACAGAATAAGCCACAATTGTTACGCTACCTCACAAGGCAAGGCATAGATAGCAAAGCTCGTTTTGATGAACTGTCTATCTTGCCGTTGGAAACGCGATGCGCTCCGCTTACGCTTGGGCAGCAACAACTACTGTTTACGCAAGAAGTGAGCAACGCGGCAAGTACTTATCATATTCCATGCCTACTCAAAATCGCCAAGCACTGCGATATTGAAAAACTCACAGCAGCAATAGAACAGCTGGTGATCCGCCACAGTGCGCTAGATATGGTTGTGGCCTATGATCACCAAGGAAAGACGATACAACAGCCTGCCAATGAGGCGTTTGTCGTGACGCATCATGAGCTTGGTAATCTAAACTTGTTTGAGCAGTGCGAGCATTTCTTTAACGAGCCGTTTAGCTTACAGCATTCTCGACCATTTCGTGCCTATGTCATCACCTCAAAGGAGCAGCAACATGTGTTTTTTGTCTGGCATCATATTGCCTTTGACGGATGGTCTTTGGGATTGTTTTTACAGGAATTGACGTCACTCTATGAGGGAGAGAATCGACCTCTGAGTCTACAATTTAGTGATTATGCTTATTACATGGCAACACCCGGCCAGCGTGAACGACAAGCAACAAGTCAACGTTACTGGCAAACTCAGTTGGCTGATTACGAACCATTAAAACTTGCGCAAACTCAGTCGCGCCCAGCCACCTTTGATCATCGCGGCGCGATACAGAGCATTGTGCTAGATGAAAGTACGACGCTAAAGTTACAACAAACAGCGAAAACGCACCGCATTAGTATTAATACACTTGGGCTTGCGGCTTGGTATCACACCCTTGCGCTACTCAGTCATCAACGTCAATTTGTTGTTGGTATTCCGAGCGAGAACCGTCCAACGGCACTGCAGCAAAACATACTTGGATATTTTGTTAACTCATTGCCGATTAAAGCGGATATCGACATGACGATGTTACTTGAGCGCTGGTTCACTCAAGTTAATCAAGTCGTTAATCAAGCCAAGCAACATCAGGCCTTACCGTTTGAGGCCATTAAGAATAGCTTAGACGTGCCGCTCGACACTAGCATGCACCCGATATTTCAAACGTTGTTTAGCAGTAGTCAGTTTGCTCCTGAGCAACATCATACCTTATGGCAAAGCGTTGACCTTGATCTTAGCCAGCAGTGCCAAGCGAAGTTTGATTTAACATTACACTTGAGTGCAGGGAAGACCACAGAGTTAGGGTTAACTTATGCCACGGCACTTTTTTCAAGTTCATACGCGCAGCAGATCCTCGAGTTATATCAAACGGTTTTACAGGCATATCTAACAGCTGAAAACGCCCAACAGCCTCTCTATAGCCTACCTTTATTGAGTAACACGGCGCAGCAAAAACAATATCAATTAAGTGGAATGCAACACGCCTATCCGAGCGTGGCAAGTATCACCGACCGGTTTGCTGAAGTTGTAGCGCGCCATCCAGATAAAGCCGCTATCAGTAATCGCCATCAAACCTTGAGCTACCAAGTACTTGATAACCAAGCTAAGCAACTTGCCAATGCAATCTTGGCAGCCTGTCCTGAACCCAAAGTCGTCGCACTCTACATGCAAAACGACATTGAATTTGTGATTGCCATGTTGGCGGTACTAAAAATCGGCGCGGCATACACAACGCTATCGCTCAAAGACCCAGTAGCGCGTCATCAATATCAACTGAGTGATAGTAATGCTGATGTAATTGTCACCTTGCGTGAACATAGCCAAACATTGGCAACACTCAACCACACCAATATCGCTGAAGTTTTCTGTGATACGAGTCTGGCAGATACTGATATCACGGTGGATTTTGAGCCTATGTGCATCGCACCTAGCGAAGTCGCGACGATTATTTATACCTCAGGTACGACAGGAAACCCTAAAGGCACATTGCTCTCTCACGCCGCAATTAGCTCTTTGGCACTCGATAATCATAGTTACCAGCATCAGCCCCAAGATAGCTTTATTCAACTCGCAAACCCAGCTTTTGATGCCACTCTATTTGAGATATGGAGCGCATTACTCAACGGTGCTGAGGTGCACTTAGGCTATCAGGACAGCCTTAATTCTGCAGCGCAGCTCCGTGCAACATTGCAGACGTTGAATATCACTTCGATGTTTCTAACCCGCTCACTGTTCGACACTTTGTTGCTGCAAGACGAGCATATTTTCGCTTCTCTGACTCATTTACTCGTGGGTGGTGAAGCATTAACAGAGTCGATAGTAAATAAATTGCTGGCGTCCACATCTTGTCCAAAACACTTTATCAATGGTTATGGTCCGACTGAGTGCACCACATTTACCACAGTGCAAACGATGTCTAAACAGCAGTCTGAGATAGCAATCGGCAAGCCAATCCCAGGGCGCGCGGTAGCTGTAGTCGGTCGCAATAACGAATTACTGCCACTTGGTTGCCCTGGCGAGTTAGTGGTCTGTGGGCATGGCGTGGCTGCACGTTACCTCAATAACCCAACACTCAACAGCGAAAAGTTTGTATCCCTAAATCTGTTTGGCTCTATGCAAAAGTACTATCGCACGGGCGACTTAGTGTATTGGAATGCACAACAGCAACTGTGTTATATCAACCGTGGCGATCAACAAGTCAAAGTGCGAGGCTTTAGAATTGAGTTGGCAGAGATTGAGCATCACCTTAATCAGCTGGCGGATATAGATAGCTGTGCGGTTATTGCTAAAAAGCAGCAGGCTCAGACCTTGCTGCATGCATATTTGGTCATCAAACCCGCGGCCGATCAAGCTGCGGTACTCAGCCACTGTAAAACTCAGCTTACCAAGCAGCTTCCTAGTTATATGATGCCACATAGCTTCAATGTACTTTCGGCGTTACCGTTAACGCTCAACGGCAAGCTCGACAAAACTAAGCTGCCAGAACCTGAGCTAAAGCAGCATCAACTCGTTGTGCCACAAACCAACACAGAGAAGGAAGTGCTGACCATTTGGCAGGATGTTTTAGGCCAGAATCCACTTTGTTGTGCGACGGCAGTAACTGAGCAAGGTGCCGACTCCATTAGTTTATTAAGCTTTTGTGGGGCTGCAAGCAAGCGTAATTGGCAGCTAACGCCACAACTTATCCTTGAACACCTATCAGTGCAGCAACTGGCAAGATTTATTGATAATCAGACCCGACTTGATTTTGCCACCATGAGTGAAAGTCAAGCAATTGAGGCTGCGCTTGCCCATGAGCATTTCGCTCCTTCACGTTTTTTCAATGCACCGCAGAGTGAGTTTCTGCTTCATCTCATGCCCGCAGCAGCAACCGCTGATAGCTTTGCACCTCTGTGTGAAAAACTCGCGCCCGACCTGCGCATTCACGCATTAGAAAATATCAAACTGTTCACAGGCAAACATATCAGCTTGCATACTATGGTGCGCTATTATGCTCAGCGTATTACAGAGGTATCGCCAACTGGCCCACTTTACTTGGGCGGCTTTTGTGAAGGTGCGGCATTGTCACTGGAAGTGGCGCGTTACTTGGCCGAAATGGGTAGAGAAATTGTCCACTGCTTTTTGATTGACCCCGTCTTACCAAGACTTACTTCAGCAGCGCGTCAGGCCGCCGAAGAAGAGTATATCCGTTCGCAAGACGATGACGCTAAACCTATCGCCCGAGCATTTTTAGACTTTACTCAATACTTTCAAACCGCGACGGCGTTTACTTTCCCTGTGAGCTTCTTTATCGCCGATCATGTCAGTGATGAGGCCATTCCACTTCCGGCACTGAGGTTGATCCATCAAGTGGAAGACATACCTTCACTGTATAAGCGGACGTTTGCAAGTGACAGAAATGGTTTTGAAAATTTACTTGCCAATGCAGACTATATTGCGCTTGAAAGTGCACACGATGAAATCATGACTGACGCTAAAGACTTATCCATCATCGCGTCACATATTAATGCGTTAATGCAGCAAACGAATAGCGCCGCAACCACAGTGGAGCAACGCGCATGACTCGTTCACAATTTGCTACACGATACGGCATCCACCTTGGGTTAACTATGTTTGCCAGTATGCTGGTGCTCCCTATTTTTACGCCTTATATGCTGAACTTAGGCCTAGCATTGCAAGATGTGGCCTTAGCTATGGTGGTCATGGCTATCACTATCGTGGTGTTTGAAGTACCAAGTGGTATTGCGGCAGATGCCATTGGTCGCCGCAAAGTATTTTTAGCTTCTTTGGTGTTTGCCGCTGTATGCAACTTACTTTTATTGTTGAGTGAAGACTTTTGGCACGTCAGCTTAGCCATGGCATGTTGGGGATTAAGTCAGGCATCGTTAACTGGCACGCTCAACGCATGGTTTGTTGAAACTTATCAAAAGCTTGAAGGAGACGAACCACTGAATAAAGGGTTCGGTAAAGTGTATGGTATTGGCTATCTTATCGGCGCCAGTGCCGCTTTATTTGCCGCCCTCTTTTTGGCGTTTGCGACTAGCCCAACACAACAGCTCAACCACTTGTATCAAGCCTTAATCCTGATTTCGATAGCGGTATTGTGTGTGGTATTTGCATGTACTTTTGTCGTGGTGAAAGAGTCAACTAAACCTCAGCAAGACGTAGTTGAGAAAGGAATGATTAGCCAAGCTAAGGCCATGCTGGCGACTTGTAAGCAAAGTGGTATGCAAAGGCTGTTGTTGGTGATTGTTTTTGCAATCCCTGTTGCCAGCAGCATAGAGAAGTTTTGGCCTGCCCTAGCAGAGCGCTATAGTAGTGCACCAGTTGACTCTATTGCGTGGATATTCCCAGCAATGATGGCAGCTGGATTTGTATTAAATGGCGTCGCTGCTGCGATCAGCGCTCCGATCTGTTCTCTATTTGGTCAACGCTTAGGGTATGTCATGGCATTCGCTCATTTCGCCAAATTAGTCTTTGTGTTGTTACTTGCTTGGGTTACGTCACTACCATTACTGATTGTAGCTCTGCTGTGCTTTTATCTTTGTATGGGACTAGCGCAACCGGCACAACTGCAACTACAACATCAACTGAGTAGCGATAACGTGCGAGCCAGTGTGGAGTCTATCATGTCACTGACCACTCGCTTTGGTGGCTTGCTCGGCTCTGCGTTAACCGCTTTACTTTTGGGCTACGTCAGCCTGACTATCAGCTGGATAATATTAGGCGCAATTTCACTCGTTGCTATCATGCTGTGCTGCTCGAGCACAATCAATCAACCGGAAGCAGAGCTCGTTGCTGCGCAGTCGTAACAGACTACGCAGCGATGCACATAAAAGCGAGAATCTAATCTATCGCAACTTTGCCATGCCAAGGAGTATGGCTTTTCAGCTGCAGCGTAAGTTCATCGCCATGTGCTAGGCTCCCTACCCCTTTTGGCGTTCCTGTTAAGACAATATCTCCTGGCTGAAGCGTAAAGTAACGAACAATGTCCATTAGCAACTCAGTGATTGGAAAAATCATTAAGCTAGAGTCGCCATGCTGTTTAAGCTCTCCATTTTGCCAAAAACGATATTCAATACGCTCAGCAAAGGTGTTTTCATCACATGGTACAAAAGGCGTCGTTGGGCAACTATTATCATAGGCCTTTGCCCGCTCCCATGGGTGTCCTTGTGCTTTTAGCTCACTTTGTAAGTCTCGTAATGTCAAGTCGAGTGCCAGCCCAATTCCAGCGATATGCTTGAGAGGCTCAGGGGTTTTTGCATCAATTTTGGTGCCTACCAATAGTGCAAGCTCGGCCTCATAATGATGTTCGCCAAGTGCGGCGTCCAACATCATTTCATTATTAAATGGTACTAAGCTCGTTGCTGGTTTGATAAACAACAGCGGACTGCTTGGAATGGGATTATCTAGCTCTTTGGCATGCGCTACGTAGTTTCTACCAACACAAACGATTTTTCCCGCTGGTAGACTTATTTTATTGTTTTCATTATCAATATGTTGATACATTTCACCCTCTATGTACGGCCATAAGCTCCGGTTATGGAGCGTACCATAACCAAAGCGTTGTGCTAGCAAGTTATCATATAAACGGTATTATTCCGGTTTACAGACCCAGCGCACCATATCCTTAATTGAGGGTTCCTTGCCATACATCACCATACCCGCTTTAAACAATCGTCCTGCGGCAACACGGGTAAGGTAGCAACCAAGTAATGCGCTGACCAACGCACATAACACTTGCCAAATGGGTACTTCAATTAATGCCATTTTTACTGGCATCACCACAAATGCGGTAAGCGGGAAAAGGCTCAAAATATCCACGGCAAGGCTGCTAGGACTATCAACAATCATAAACGCGATAACAATTGGCAATATAGGGATCATCATAAATCCTGTCTTGCCACTATGGTTAGGATCGTCAATAGCTGCGGCTATTGCTGCCATAAAGGCTGTTGCCATATAAAGACCGACTATCGCAAACAGAGTAAACCAAGGCAACATTGCAAAGTCTATCATCGTAAAGTCCAAGGCTTCGTTTTTTACAACGACTTGTATAAAAGCCATCGCCAACAAAAATGAAAATAACGTACTCAACATAGCCTTTAGACAATGGAGCATTTGACCAAATATTTTGCCGTCAATCCAAGTTTGCGCATTCATACAAGAATATAATTGCTCGGTAACACGCTGCTGCTTTTCTCCGGTGATAGACACGAAGATCTGTCCAAATGACGTAAAAATACCGATGAGCATCAATAGCATCACGCCAAATGCTGTCATCGAAGACTGGTTGTGTGCCTCCTTAACCGCATCCTTGGTATATTGATTGGAAACGGTCACAGGTTGCTGTAACAAGGCGAGCTGAGCGGCAGATAAATTAAAGCTCTGTGCGAGTTCGTTGCTGTAAAACTGCGTAAGCGCTACCTCAACTTCATTCTGCCAAGACATTTTACCTGTGGTAATCAGTTCAAACTGTAACGCCTCACCCGCTTGGGCTTGAAGTATCAAAATACCGTCAATTTCCTCTTGTTCTAACTGAATCAGAAGTTCAGCTTTTGAAGCATCAACTCGCTTTAGCAGCAAAGGCTCAGGTAACTGAGTTAAGTTCATGGCGGATGGTGTTGCGATAACATATTGCTCAGGTTCAAAAAACGAAGTGCTTTGCCAAAAATAGATAAGCAAACCTATCGCCAGCATAATTGCTTTACCGATCAGCTCCTGCTTGAGTTTAAAAAAGTACATAAACTCCCATTTGGTCACTTGCAGTATCTGTTGCAGCTTATGAGACATGGGCATGCTCCTGAGATTGCACTTTGCCTTGATGGGATTCGATTGCTTTAAGATAGAGTTGATGCAAGTCCATCGTTTTGGTTTCTATTCCTTGCAAAGTCGTTGATTTAGACAAATCGGCGAGCAGTAAATTAAGCTCTGAGGAGTCACTCAACTCAAACTTAATTTTACTCTGACTTAATTGAGTACACGCGACCTTGTAGTTACCTAAATTGAGCGCTGCGTAGTTCGTTGCCTCACTGAAACTCACTGTGATATCGATGCCAACACCAACGTCCTGTTTTATTTCGGCTAATGTGCCATAAAGCACAGCTTGCCCGTGATTCATTAACAGCATTCTATCGGCCAGCTTTTCTACCATAGCCATTTGATGTGCGCTTAAAATAACTGTCATGCCTTGTGCTTTTAACGCTTCTAAAAACACCACCACCTTTTCTTGGTTGATGGGGTCAAGACCAGAGAAAGGCTCATCAAGCAATACAACCTTGGGCTTGTGCAATACAGCTGATATTAACTGTACTTTTTGCTGATTGCCTTTTGACAACGATTTCAACCGCTCATGCGCTCTGTCACTTAAATCAAACTGCGTTAGCCAAGACTCTATCTGTGCTAGCGCTGCGTTTTTCTCAACACCGCGTAGCTTGGCAAAATAGAGCAAATTCTGCTGCACGGTTTTTTCAGCGTACAGCCCTCTATCTTCAGGGAGATAACCTAAACTTTGATGAGGGATTGATTGATATGCTTGCCCATCAATATTCACAGCGATTGTGCCGCTATCTGGATAGGTAAATCCAACCAGCATTCTCACGAGGGATGATTTACCCGCACCATTGGGGCCCAGTAGTGCAAAGATCTCACCTTGTTTAACGCTAAAACTTAGATTATCTACTGCTTTTACCGAAACATATTGCTTCGACACCCCTGTTACTTGCAATAAATCTGGCATAACTTTCCTTTAAAAACGATTGAGGGCTTTCGAAAAAGCCCTCTTCTACCAATGTATCGATTAGAGTGACTTGATGTTATCGGCGGTTTTCTTATCAATCAGTTTTACAAACGGATCAACTCCCGCAAATTTCGGTAACTCTGTTACTTTCAGCTCAATCTTATTTTCACCCGATGTGATCGCGTGTTTTTGTAGATATAACAGCGTTTCGTCACTTTGAATGTTGTTAGGATCGGCAGAGAATAAGGCTATATCAATCTCTTGATTAAGCGGAATTTCTTCTTCGTTACCTTCACCATCTGCATGTTTTTTCGCAGCCTCAACCGTTAAGGTCACTGTATGAAGTTCTCCCGCTTGCGTCGCTTCTTGCACTTCAACACCTGCAAGCTTAAGCTCATACAACGTAATCGCATTGAACTGATCTTCGATAAATACTTGTTCTTGCTCTGAAGCCCCCGCTTTTAAGTAAGTCAAAAAGTCGAGTGTTGTTGGATAGATATCAGTTCTAAAGCGATAGTCATTTAAGAAGCTTCTTAGTGCGCTATTGAGTCGCGTTTCTCCAAGTAAATCGTGCAGCGCCAACATCACAACAGAACCTTTATTGTAGTGAATGTACTGCTGACCGATTGTTCTGGATAACGCCCGCTCTTCATACGGATCAGAACCTCGTCCACTTAAATAGGTGTCTAGTTCATACTTCAAGAATTTACGGAGATTATGCTCGCCGTACTTTTCTTTCATCACCATAATGGCTGAATATTGCGACAACATTTCCGACAGGATATTTGACCCCTCCACATTAGCACCAATCACCTGATGCGCCCACCATTGGTGCGCCAGCTCATGTGACGTCACATAGTAAGGTACATTGATATTGTCTGGGTTACGGGTGTCCGTCAAAAAGCCAATATTTTCCGAGTAAGGCACTGTATTGGCAAAGCTTTGCGCAAAGTCTCGGTAACGAGGAAACTCAATAATACGCATTTGCTTATGTTGGTAAAGTCCAAACTCTCGCGTGAAATAATCAATAGAGTCTTTAGTCGACTGCAGCATAGTGTCGACATTCCAGGCATGATCTTTATGGTAGTAAACCTCGAGCGCAATGCCTTTATACTCTTCCTGTTTCACCTCAAGATCCATCGACAAGATGTTATAGAAGTGCAGCATTGGAGCATCCATTTCATAGACATAGGTCGTGCGGCCGTCTTTGCTGTGTTTCGATTGCAAATAGCCCGGCACCATCGCAACTTGCGATTCATCCGTCGTCACCGTTGCGGCGAATGTGACGAAATTTTCCGCAAATAATGGTTCATGATGATAGTGTGTTTCTTCAATCTTATTACCACGTTTTAGTGGTTCAAGGCCGCGCTGGCGACGCTCACTTTTGTCTTGAATTTGCTTATAGATGCTGTAACCAAATGTCGGGAACAAGGTCGTGTTATCGATGAAAGTACCATTGTTCACCAAGGTTTCATCATTGCCTCTATCTACAAAGCCAAGTGTTTGCCGTACAACTGACATCGTAATTTCACGCTGCTCACCCGGTGTCATTGGTTGTGAGAGCTCAAGCCAAGCATGCTTAAAGGTTTTATCCTCTTCACCAAGCGTAGCGCCAGCCATTTCAACTTGCCACTCTAATGTATGATCAGGTTTATTGACCAAGAAGCGAGTAATCTCTTTATCTGAGCGGTTTTCAACCAACAGCTTTACCTGCGCTTCAATACGACGTGTCTTTGGAAATACCTCAGCATTGAGCTGTACATCTAACGTGATTGGTACAGGGTCATCTCGATACTGGGCAAATTGTTGCTCATATTGCTCTGCGATATCTTCAGCTTCATCTTGCGTAATAAACTCATTGACCACTTGCGTGTTGTAGTAAATGTAACTACCACTACCCACGAAGATTAAAGCACCACAAGCCAATAACGCTTTACCAGCGTTACCTAACTGATAGCCCATCAGTGCAATACGTGCTTTCAGCGTTTGCCCCGCACCACGAGGCCAAAGTGCATAGCTTAGTGTCGCTAACATCATGCTAAAACCAAACCAGTACATATTGTACCAATGTGCCGCACTGAGGAAATGACCATAACCATTAATATCTGAGTACGGCACTGGGGAAGTTTCGCCTAAGTGATACATGTTGTGCTCAAAACCAAAGTTGGTCAGGACTATCGAAATAATGAAATAAACGACATATATTCCCATACCCATGTATTTGCTCGGACTCATCACCTGTATCAAAAATGCTAAGGTGGTTTGGAAAGCGAAACCTAACACATACAAATAACCCAAGCGCACAATATACTGGGCAAGATCTATCTGTGTCACACCCGACAATAGTTGATAGCTAATGGTTATCAAGCTACCAAATACACATAGCAGCGTCATCACCGCAACTAAGGCTATGTATTTAGAGCCCCAAAATACCCAGTTTGCAACAGGATAAGAGTCAACAATGTCTCCCATTCGCGAATCACGATCATGCCATACCAGCTCAGCGCTGTAGTACACCAACACAATGACCAATAATTGCCAGAAGCTGCCGTGGATAAGCTCTACCATTCTAAAGGTCACTGGCCATACTTCTGTGCCATACCAATTAAATGAACCAACCAATGCAGGTATTAAGGTTGCCACCGCCAAAATTAATAGCACTAAGAATGGATAGCTTTTAAGCACTTGCTTTACTTCAAAAGTGGTTCTGGTACAAAAGTGCACCCAACTACTACCTACGCTCGCTTTAAAATCAAAACGATTCAGCAATGCCGACGCTTGACTACCATCTTCTTTGGCTTTGCTCTTGGTTTTTTGTTTTTGCGGTAAATAATGAGAAGTATTTAAGGCTAAAGCACCTAAACTGAGCAGTGCAACTGACATCCAAATTAAGCGGTTATAGAGCAGTTCATCAACTAGGCTTATGACTGACGTATTGCGATCTGCAATGGTCCAATATTCTGATTGCGCCGAAATAGCTGATAGGCCAAACATGTCTAAATATGCAGCAATAGTACGGTATTCGATATCTGAAAAAATACTATTTGCCACAAGATAAGTCACAAACAAACCCACAGCAACCAAGTACATTGCTATCATGGTTCTAAATTTTTGCGCCACCAGCGCAAATAGGCTCGCCATAAAGAACAGTGAAGGGGCCGCGATGACAAATAGTGGCGTTAGGTAATAGCTGAGTTTATTAGGCCCGATCAGTTCGGTATCCAACCAACCGACTAACCCGCCGATACCAGAACCTACCCAGATCCCCACTAAACACATTGAAAATACCAACAAGGTGACAAGATATGCACCGAAAAATCGACCTAAACGATATTGAGCTAAGTGCAAAGGCTTACTCAAAATAAGCTCACTAAACTTACTTTGATCGTCTCTTATCACCGCACTACCAACAAAGTTAACCACCAAAAAGATGGAAAAAATGGTCATGATGGCAACGGTTTGCAAGATGGCATAGGGCGAGTTTACATTGACGTTACTGCCACCACCAATCTGTACCGAGTCCGAAACTGAGGCAAAAAAGGTGAGCAAAAATAGAATCAGAGAAGTCACATAAAAGGAAGGCTGACGGACAAAATACCGCAGCTCAAAACGCATCATTTTAAATAGCATCTGCCTACTCCTTACGCTGCTTGATTATTTCGATGAGTATGCAGAGTAGAAAAATAAACGTCCTCTAAATCGGCAGGTACCGCTTCAAACCCTTCAGGTGCTTGATCAGCAAATACGTTAAGTAAAGTCTGACCCGCGAATAAGCGCTTAGAAATAACCGGTAGGTTTTGCTCTACTTCTTTCGCTTCCGCAAGTGTGACCGACTTACGCCAGATTTTCCCCTGTAGCTGCTCAGTGAGTGCAATAGGATTACCTTCAAGTAAAATTTGTCCGCTCGCCAGCACGGCCATATTCGGACATAGCTCAGATACATCCTCCACGATATGCGTTGATAAGATAACCACTTTACTCTCACCTAAACCAACGAGTAGGTTGTGAAAACGATTACGTTCTTCTGGGTCTAATCCCGCAGTCGGTTCATCCACAATAAGTAAATCAGGATCGCCAAGTAATGCCTGGGCAATACCAAAACGTTGACGCATACCTCCGGAAAATCCGCTGACCGCATTTTTACGGTGATCATATAAGTTCGTTTGTGCGAGCAACCCGTCAACGGCTTCTTTACGCTCTTTTTTATTATTCAACCCTTTTAAAATTGCCATATGATCCAATAAATCATACGCACTAACACGTTGGTAAACACCGAAATCTTGCGGCAGATAGCCTAGACGAGCGCGGAGTGCCTTGGGCTCTTTTAAGACATTCACACCATCGAACTGTATGGTGCCAGCATCCGCTGACTGTAATGTGGCAATCGTGCGCATCAACGATGATTTTCCAGCGCCATTGGGTCCAAGTAAACCAAACATTCCCTTTGGAATAGTCAGGTTTACACCTCTCAAAGCATGAACACCATTATCATAGGTTTTTGAAAGTCCTGATATTTCGAGCATTTTTATTTCCTTTTCGGATTTTTATTATTGTCCTTTTTATAACATTTACCTAGGTTAGTGACAATTAACATAAACATATCAATTGCAAATAAAAGTAAACACTGAAACACTAAGAAACGTTCTTAGTTTACAAAACCCAAGGAAAACTAACATGCAAGATCACGCCAACCACCCACTGACGGATTTTATTGAATACCCTCACGAAGAAATGCTAAGTCGCGCGGAAGCATTCTTGGAAAACAGTAAGAGACGTCATAGTATCCGTGCTTTTAGCGACCGCCCAGTACCGCAAGAAATCATCGAAACCTGTATCAAAGCAGCGGGCACAGCCCCCAGTGGTGCAAATCATCAACCATGGCATTTCGTGGCGATTGGCAACGCAGAAAAGAAAAAGCAGATCCGAGCTGCAGCCGAGGACCTCGAGCGCTCGTTTTACCAAGGCCGTGCCGGAGATGAGTGGTTGGATGCGTTAAAACCTTTGGGCACAGATGCACAAAAACCCTACTTAGAACATGCACCTTGGCTTATCGCTATTTTTAGTCAGAAAAAAGGTGGGATCCACGCGGAAGACAAAAATACCAACTACTATGTCCATGAATCGGTTGGGATAGCTACTGGGTTTCTTATCCAAGCCCTGCATAATGCAGGACTAGCCACACTGACCCATACACCTAAACCGATGAGCTTTTTAAGCGAGTTGTGCGGTAGAGATAAAGATAACGAACGTCCTTATATGTTATTGATTGCGGGCTATCCCAGTGAAGATGCAACTATTCCAGAGCACGCAACAGTGAAAAAATCACTCGCCGAAATCGCTTCGTTTATTTAAAAGTTTGGATCAGCTAACTATCGCTGTACAGCTAGCTGATCGCCTTCGTGTAGGCCACTGATAACAATCGTTTTATTACCAGTCTCTTCGCCCAACCTGAGGTAGCGTTTGTGAAGCTGGCCACTTTCTATTACCTCAACCATCGCCAATTGACCATACTTGCTGATCATATTGGTAGGAATTTGGATAACCGCCTGCTCGCCAAGCACAAGTTCAACCAGCGCGTACATGCCAGGCACCACATTTTTCAGCAAAGGCATATCCAATTTAATCATCAAGCTGCGCGCTTGGCTGTCGGCAATTGGCACCATTTCCGACACTCGCGCGGTTTGGCTTATATCTAGCGCAGGTATGCGCACCTTAATCTCGCTTCCTAACTGAATATGCTTAACTTGGCTCTCGCGAATTGGCGCTTCAATCTGTAATTGTAATGGATTGAATAGCGATATAATGGCGCCACCGGGGCTAACCATGCTGCCCGGCTCTTGTAAACGCGCCACCACTTTACCCGAAATAGGGGCTGTGATTTGCGTGTAACCCAGCGCGACTTCAGCACTGCGATACGCTTCTTGCAATGCCTTATCTTGTGCTTGTAACTCGTTCACAGTGGCTTGCCATTCATCCACTTGGTTAATCGCGATAAGCCCTTTTTCATTAAGAGATTTGTTGCGTACTAATTGCTTAGTTGCTTGCTCTAGCTTGGCTGAATTCGCCGCTTGCTGCGCCGCCACTCTTTGCAGCTCAGCTTTAAGCTCGGCATCATCGAGTGTTGCTATCAGCTGTCCCGCAGTGACTTTATCACCGGCTCTGACGTTAAGCGTTTTAAGCTCCGCCAATAACCGACTGGACACTAACGTATTTTCTTTTGCGACCACACTCGCAGGCACTTGTTCAATCATCGCAATCAGCGACTTTTGAACGGTATAACGTGCTCCTTGATAAGCTGGAAGTTCGGACTTATTACCCGGAGCTAGCTTATTTTGGAATCCACCAGCAAGCCATACGACCATCAATAATAGGCAAAAAATAGCAAGAACAGGAATAAAGATTTTATTACGAGACATGAGAAGGCTCCTGAACTGATGAGGTATTAAGGGATTGATTAGATGTCGATGATTCTTTGAATACTAAGTAATAAACGATAGGCACGACTAACAGTGAAAATAACGTTGAAGCAATGATCCCGAAGATAATAGCAAGGGCGAGGCCACTAAAAACGGGATCTAAGATAATCACCAAGTTGCCTAATAACGTCGTACCTGCTGTAAGTAATACTGGTCGCATTCTTACACTTCCCGCCGCAATCAATGCGTCGATAAGTGCCATACCAGCCGCGCGAGACTGATTAATAAATTCCACCAAAATCAGAGAATTTCTCACCACAATTCCGGCCAGTGCTATCATCCCTATCATCGCGGTCGCTGTAAATAACACGGGCTCTGGCGCACCTGCAATCACACGCTCACCAAATTGATTGAGCAACCAAAAGCCCGGCATAATCCCTATCATGGTGAGGGGAATAGCCGACATAATGATAAGTGATAAGCTACTAGATGCCGTTTGTATCCGCAGGATGATAAATATCGCCACCAGTGCAAATGCAAATGCGATCCCCATATCCCTAAATACATCTATGGTAATACGCCACTCACCTTCGCCTTTAAAGGTATAGTGGGTTCCTTCTAACATCGACCAAATGACTCCACCGCCACTTTGTAGAAAGGTACGAGACGTCCAATTGCTCGGCGTTACCTGTTGGTTTTCATCCGCAACCACATCGGCAATCACCTCAGCTGGCGTGCGGCCATTTAGCTCCGCAAACACATAAATCACCTCTTGTAGGTCTTTTCGAAGGATCACGGGAGCCGTAGGGATAGATGTTAATTCGCCAAGTTCACCAATCGCCACAAGGGGCCTAGCAGCCTGCTCTAAGCCATATTCTTGAGTGGTTTTAGCCAACTCCTGACGACCACGAACTTGCATCGCCAATACGTTTTGCCACTGATTACGCTGCGCGTAACTCACACCTAACTCGATGGGCACCGTTGCGACCTCACCTTGAGTATATAAAAAGCCTGCTGACATGCCGCGGCTTGCAACTACTAGAGATTGATTAATATCCCCTGTGGCCACACCTGATAACGCGGCCTTTTGTTTATCAACCACAAACCGCTTTAACCATGTTGGCGAAGCCATTGAGGTGTCAACCTCAACCACATGTGGCTCCTGCCTTAAACGATGCGCTAACCTCTGGGCTGCTTGCTCTTGCGTATCACGAGCAACAAACGGATCTGCATAAACCTCTGCAACGAGTGTACTTAATACCGGAGGTCCAGGTGGCACTTCCACCACTTTTATTTGCGTCAAAGTTTGGTTAAAAGGCTGAAGCTTTTCACGCAGTCGCATGACGATGGCGTGAGATTGATGTTCGCGTTCACGCTTATCCACCAGTAAAACTCTAAGTTCGGCAAGATGCGTACCACTACGACGATAATAGCCTCGCACCATACCATTAAAATCCATACTGGAAGGCTTACCGACAAAAGCGGCGATGTCGGTCACTTCAGCTTCTGACCAAACGATTTGCTGTACTTGCCTCGTCATTGCGGCCGTTTGCTCAAGGCTGGTGCCCTCAGGCATATCTATCAGTACTTGGATTTCACTTTTATTGTCAAACGGCAGCAATTTCAGTGGTACGGCTCTAAAAATAGGGAGGCTCACACTCGCAACAAATAACCCTAACACGCCCCATAATAACCACTTGGCTTTGCGTGGGTTTTGTAAAATTGGCAGCATGATTTTGCTGTAGTACGAGTCTTGAGGCGCGACTTCACTTGTTTTTGAATCCGCTTTGAGTAACTTTTTAGACAGCCAAGGCGTCACTAAAAAAGCCACCAACGTCGAGGCAATGACACTAATGGGAACATTAAATGCCATGGGTGCCATATATGGGCCCATCATGCCAGTAATAAACGCCAATGGAATAAACGCCATGATGATAGTTAACGTTGACATCAAAAGCGCAGATTTGATCTCGACCATAGCAGCGACAATGTTATGATCTGTGTCAGCCGCCGCGCCGCGATGAATAAAACGGCTAATATTATCAATCCCAGTGATTGGGTCATCGACTAACAATCCCAGAGACAAAATAAGCGCAAACAAGGTGACCCGATTAATGGTGTAACCAAACGCAAAGTCCAACCCAAGTGTAATGCCATAGCAAATTGGCACAGCAAGACCAACCACAACGGCAGGCCGCCAACCTAAAAATACACCGACAAATACCACAACGGTAAATACCGAAAAGGCCAAGCTAGAGGTAAGATTATTGACTTTGTCATTGGCCGTCTCACCATAGTTTCTTAGTACTTTTACCGATACCTCAGCGGGAAGGATCTCATGTTGTAGCTGGGTTACAAGCGCTAAACTTTGCTCTGCAACCGTTACCGCATTACTTCCCTTTTGCTTCGCCACGCCAATCGTCACTAATGGTGTATCAGCCTGACTGTCGCTGCTTGCTAACCACTGATAGCTATCGGGTTCACTAGGACCATCAATAACCCGAGCAACTTCTTTTAAAACTATGGCACGGCCATTGATTACATTCACCGTGAGACCTTCAAGTGCTGACTTATTACGAAGGACATCACCAGATTCAAAGGCAATCGTGTTACTGCCTGCCGTCACTTGTCCCACTCGTGTCACTAGATTACTACTTTGGATAGCACCTAAAACATCCATAGGTGTTGTTTGATGTGCGGCAAGCGCAGCTAAGTTCAACTCCACCCTAAGTGCTCTCGTGCGCCCGGTAATAACCGAAACCTCGCTGGTGTCTGCGATGCTCTGTAACTGGATAGCTAGCTCTTGTGCAAAGCGCGTTAGCGCGTAGTCATCATATAGTTGCGGTTTTGAACTTGTCAGTCCGAGCATAAGAATCGGAACGTCATCGACTTCTATTGGACGGATCTGCCACTGAGTGACAATTCCCGGCATAGCATGCTGGTTGGCAAACAGCTTAGTGTAGGTGTTGAGAATGGCTTTCTCTCTGTCTTCACCCACATGGAACCTTAACGTGACAACCGTACCACCGGTTTGGGTCGTAGAATAGACGTGTTCAACGCCTGGAATTTGCAGCAGTAACTTTTCAAGTGGAGTGGTGACCAATCGTGCCACTTCTGGTGAGGCAGTATTTGGTACCGACACATGAATATCCAGCATAGGCACCACTATCTGTGGTTCTTCCTCTCTTGGTGTCATTTGCAATGCAAATAATCCAAGTACCACAGCGCACAAGAAGATAATCGTTGGCAAACTGCCTTGTAGAGCATACCGAATGACACCATCTAACTTTTGCATCTTAATCGTTCCTGTTACTCTGCACTTGAGGCGCAGAACAGCTGATATAAACTCTCGAGTAGTACAGCGACTCGGCTATCTTTAACATGATAATAAATCGTCGCCCCCTCACGCCTAGTCGCCACGATTTGTGCCTTTCTCATGCTGGCTAAATGTTGTGATAAGGCAGACTGCGCTAACGGCACCATTTCATTAAGCTGGCTAACACTGAGCTCTTGCTTTTGCAATGCACACAAAATCATCAAGCGATTTTTATTCGCCATAAGCTTTAACAAGGCTTCTGCCTGTTCGGCATTTTGCGCCATTTGCTGAAGATCCATGTTGACTCCCAAAAAATAAATGCGCTTAAAGTATAGACACAAACATTAGAAATGTCTAATATTAGAAATGTCTAATATTAAAGGTGACACTCATTATGACCTTACATCCTCGTTAACCTGAGGTTTGGATAAGAAATGGCTAATTCATTATTTTTAGTCAAAAAGGCTTTTCTTCTTGTCTAGCCAGCAAGATTTAGGGAAAACAAGGCGAATTTACGCACCAATAGCGAGCTATTGGAAGTGAATTCAACGCAGTTAGCGCTAAAACTGGCTGCTAGAAAGGCATTAATTATCCGAAGTTCAGGTTATTTAGATTAATCGCTGGTGTTATGTTTGCCATTTCTTTACTGCTCACACATTTTGTCAGCCCACATTGGGTTTGGTTTAGTGTGTTTATTTGTGTCAATTTAGTGCAGTCTGCTTTTACTAACTGGTGCCCTATGATCGTTATATTGAAGAAACTTGGCATTCAGGAAAGGTGAGTCATAATGAAACCGATAACCCAATAAGGAGCTATATATGCTGATATCTGCCCAAGATGTATTAAAGACAGTTAAGCCTAATCAACGCTGCATTGACGCGGTACAAGCAAAATCAGAGATTGCACAAAACAATGGTCTGGTTATCGACGTGAGAGAGCCGGCTGAACATAGTCAAAAAGCAGCCAACGGCGCGGTAAATATCCCAAGAGGACTGCTAGAATTTAAGCTTCCAGAGCTAGAAAAAGACGCAGACAGGCCAATTTATTTACACTGTGCTGCTGGTGGCCGTGCTATTTTTGCCGCAGAGCAACTAACACGTATCGGTTATACAAATGTCAGCGTAATTACCTGCAAAGCTGAAGTGGTGTGTGACACTTTATAAAAAAGGAGTGCTGTGCAGCACTCCTTGATTTTTCCTACGCGCGGTTTGGAATAATTTTAATTTCTACTCGGCGATTTTGTGCCTTACCTTGCTCGGTGCTATTGCTCGCGATTGGCTGAGACTCACCCATGCCCTCTGCGTACAAACGCGCAGGAAGTACCTGCTGCGATAATAAATACTGCTTTACGCTATTCGCGCGCTGTTCAGACAAAGTCTGATTGAAGCTCGCTGAACCAGTAGAGTCTGTATGCCCGACAATCGTTAAGAATGTCTTATCGTACTGCTGCATCACACGCGCGATGCCTTGAAGCGTATTGTAAAAGCCTGGGCTGATAGCTGACTTACCTGTCGCAAAGGTTATGTTTGATGGCAACACTAAGCGCATTTGGTCACCCTCACGAACAACCTCAACCCCCGTGCCCGCGAGCTCTTGGTTAAAAGCGGCTTCCTGCTTGTCCATATAGTTACCAATTGCGGCACCTGCAATTGCACCAACCGCAGCACCAATGGCAAGACGCTTATCTTTGTGGTTACCAGTAGCCTTACCTAACACCGCGCCGGTTGCAGCACCAATCGCCGCACCTTTACCTGTGTTATTCATTTCACATCCAGACAAAGCAACCACAACGGCTGCACCAATTAACATATTTCTTGCAATCATCTTCCCACCTGAGTTCGTTTCAACTTGATTGTCTATATTGTTGCAATAAACAATTAACTCTGGCTGAAGCCTTGCCGGTTTTTTTAAGGATGAGCAGGGACTAAGTCGCTTATATGCTCAGAAACTGGTGGCAGTTTATATTTTGCAACCACAGCATCAAGCTGCTTTCTCTCAGCCAATTGCTTCATCGTTAAACGAATGGTTTGCGCAAGCTCGGTGCCGCTGAAGCGTTTGCTCATTGCCATATGGCCATAAATCGGCTGAGCGTGGTGATAGGAGACTTTTTTCAACTTTTCAATGGGCTGACCAAGCACTTCCATCGCCACCTCAGCGGTGTCTTCAACTGCGATCACAAGGTCAACACGTCCTTTAAGCAATAAATCAAACGCCACTTGCTCACTAAACACAGGGACTTTATTGAGTTGACGGTCTTCATCAAAGCGAGGGTAAAAAACGCCGCCACGCATCACTGCAATCCGCTTGGTATAAAGATCCGTATATTGCTCCACCCGAATATCGCTGTCTTGCTTAGCGTAAAACACGAACGAAGATGTCAGCGCCATGTAGGCGGGTTCGACAAAGTCGATTAACTTTTCTCGTTGCGGCGTACGGATCAAACCACCCATGACGTCTACCTCACCTTGCGCTATCATCCGCATACAGCGTGAGAAAGGACAGGGAACGGCATTTATTTGATAATCAACACCAGCTTGAGCCTGTACTGTTGCCAATATATCTAAGATTAAACCTTGCACTTCACCACTGTCTTCAATAATGCTATATGGTGGCGCGTGATCAACAGCGACATTAATTTGCTGAGCAAAACAAGAGAAGTTCGCCAACAAAAAAAGTAAACACGGCGATAAAAAAGTCATTCGCATAATACTTATCCAACTGAGGCGCACTCGCGCCAAAAGTCATAAATATGTCATATAAAATTGTGAAGATATAAGGTTAACAATATCACAAGGTACACTATGTTTCTGAAAATATTTTACCAGTTTTTGTTATTAGGATGTACGAGCTTTGGGGGGCCTGCGGCTCATCTTGGATTCTTTAAAAAACACTTTGTCGATAACTTAAAATGGCTGAGTAACGAGCGCTATGCCAGTATGATCAGTCTGTCACAAATACTGCCAGGACCAGGTTCTAGCCAAGTAGGATTCGCGATTGGTTTAGAAAAAGCTGGAATACTAGGAGGGATCGCCGCCTTCTTAGGGTTTACGCTACCGTCTTTTTTGCTCATGGTCATGCTGGCATTAACCGCTGAGCAGCTTTCGGGCACTGCGTTGAATGTCATCGATGGGTTGAAATTGTTTGCTGTTGTCATCGTTGCCGATGCGGTAATGAGTATGGCGAAAAGCTTTTGTAAAACCACAGCACTCAAATTCGTCGCATTCTTCGCCACATTCACGCTGTTGATGCTGCCGAATTTAAGCGCGCAATTGGGTGTACTTATGGTGCTTGTCGTCGCGGGTTACTTTTACTCATTCAGCAATGCGCCAAGTAAACCGAGTCAATCAAAAAGCCAAATCAATTGGTCTGTATTTGCGCTATTTATTGGCCTATTTACGTTAACCTTTGCCGCGCTACCAAATCAACTATTTGCCGAGTTTTATCAAGCAGGTTCCTTGGTTTTTGGCGGCGGTCATGTCGTGCTACCGCTACTACAAACCAGTGTAGAGGGAGTCGCGCAAGAAACCTTCTTAACGGCTTATGCTGCCGCGCAAGCCATTCCAGGGCCGATGTTTACCATCGCAAGCTTTTTAGGCGCCGTTGTCGACAATACCCATCCCATTTTGGGCGCAGCAATTGCAACGCTCGCTATTTTCTTGCCGGGCCTACTGTTAATGTGGGCGTTTAACCAACAGTGGCAATCACTTATTGCATTGCCAAGGTTTGCCAGCATTAGCGCGGCCTTAAATGCCGGTGTTGTGGGGATTTTAGCCGCTGCGTTTTATCAACCAATTTGGCTTTCTGCGGTGCATAGCTTGCTCGATATCATCGCGGTGATATTAGGCTTTGTAGCACTTAAATGGTTAAAGCCCGCGATATGGCAGTTGCTTATCGCCTTTATGGTGTTTGGGGTTATCGCTGGAAGTGTATAGGCCACCTTTCAGTGGCCTGGCTGATTATTCTGAAGTTGCGTCAGGTTTGCTACCGGCGCGCACCTTCACGCGGTGTGCACCGAAGTAATCACTCACACTTTGGTATGGACGTAACCCAAATGCAGGCATTACGCTTAGCATGTAGTCCAGAATATCGGCTTGTAGGTGCTCATAAAACACCCAGCGCTTATCGCGACTAAAACAGTAAAACTCTAGAGGCAAACCATGTTGCGTGGGGGCAAGTTCCCTGACCATACATAAACAATCTTGATTGATGGCATCATGCTGCTTCAAGTAGGCCTCTGCATAGCGTCTAAATAAGCCTAAGTTGGTGATATCGCTTGGTACATCTTCAAGCTTTTCCAGCAGTGGATACTGCTCGGTTAGCAACGCTTGCTTTTGCTCAGGCAACGGCTCAATGCTAGTAAAATCAATGTGAATAGCGCGTTTGATACGGCGTCCTGCTGACTCTTGCATGGCACGCCAGTTTTTAAATGAATCAGAGATCAGCATATAGGTTGGTATGGTGGTGACGGTGTTATCCCAGTTACGTACCCTAACGGTATTTAAACCCAGATCAATCACCTCGCCATCTGCACCAAATGCGTCAACTTGGATCCAGTCGCCAGTGGTTACCAGTCGATTGGCTGCTATTTGGATACTCGCAACCAATCCCAAAATCGTATCTTTAAATACCAAAATAATGACTGCCGCGATAGCACCAAAACCGGAAAGAATATAAGTTGGTGATTTATCTACCAAGATACTGACCACCAATATAGAACAAACTATAAATATCAGTAGCTTAATTACCTGAATAATCCCTTGGATCGGCACTTCTTTGGCGAATGGAAAGAGGTTATAAACGCCATTACCTAAATTGACTAAACTACTAAATAAAAATCCAGATGCCACCACCAACATGACATACACCAGTGTTTCCAGCACGATAAACACCCAAGCAGGCGCGACAAATAGACGCTCGTGGTAGGCGGAAAAGACCAGTAAACACAATACAAAGGCAAAGCGGCCGCTAAATTTACTTAACTGAGGGGCAAGGTGACCAATTTTACGCGGTGAAATATGGCGCGCGAGGTTTTCAACATTGGGTAGCACTAAACGGCGGATCACCCAATATAAAAACAATAACCCAACAACCGCGACACCATTGGTAAATAAAGCACTGATCACAGTGCCTTGCGGTAACTCTTTTAACCACGGTTGAACGACGTCATGAAGGTGATCAAACTTCATAGCTGTTTTAGCTCCTCATTGAGCGTGTCATTTGGCTCAGTCGAATGCAGCCAATGCGCTTCGAGTTGGCAATCTTTGCGTTGCCAAACTTCATTCATAAAAGATTGAAACTGTACACGATAAACTTTATCGGCTTGATAGTTACCAAGCGGCACTTTTTCCATCGCGATGTAGTCTATTTTTACATCAATTGCGTCCAAGCGTCCAAGCGTAAATGCACGGCAAATATGCTCACCTTCTAACTCATAAGCCAAAGTCGCGTTGAGCATGCCGTCAAGTTGCTCAGATAACACTTCTAGGGCAAACGCTACACCACCCGCCTTTGGTTTGAGCAGATGCTTGAACGGGCTATTTTGATGCGCATGTTTGGCTTTAGTATGACGAGTACCTTCCACAAAATTAATTACCGTTGTGGGATGATCACGAAAATTGCGACAACTGGCTTTGGTACGCTCTACATCCATCCCTTTAAGCTTAGGGTTTTTGGCGATCTGCGCTTTACTCGCACGTTTCATAAATGGCATGCCCATTGCCCATGCACCGGTGCCAATAAAAGGCACGTATTTCAATTCATCTTTTAGAAAAAATTTAGGTGCAGGTAGTACCTCCATGGCACTAAGCACAACGATATCAAGCCAGCTAAGGTGATTGGAAATTAACAAATACCACCCTTGAGCGTGTAATTCTTTTGGCAAGCTCACTTGGATTTTGTCGCACGCGATGCGCAAACCAAGGTAATTGCCTTTACACCACATACCGTAAAAAAAGTGCAGTGCTGTAGAGATAAACTTAACTGGCACAAGCAATTTTATGATGCCAAACAATAGCACCAATAAACCACACACAAAGGTATTCACCAGCAGCCACACACTGGCCGATAGTCCGAGAAACCACTTAGGTAGTATTTGTTTTAACATCACAACATCCTTCTACTACTTTTTATCGGCAAGCTCCACAAGTTGTGCGTCTTTAGCTTGCCACAAGGCGTTTAATTCGGATTGGAAACGCACTCTAAATTCGGGATCGTTCGTGTAGTCGCCGACCAAGTTTGCACTGACCGGCATTACTTCCACCTGAACATCTACTGACTTCACTTTACCAGCGATAAAGTCTGCAAAAGTTGGTACACCACCGGGATAATGTATGGTGACATTCACCACTTTGCTGATTTGCTCACCCATGGCCTGCATCACAAATGCGATGCCTCCCGCTTTTGGTTTAAGCAGGTGTGTAAATGGGCTTTTTTGCTTACTATGCTTGGACTCAGTGTAACGCGTACCTTCAACGAAGTTTACAATACTCACTGGCATTGTTTTAAACTTTTCGCATGCTTTTCGCGTCGTTTCTATGTCTTTACCACGCAATTTAGGGTTTTTCTTTAATTGCGACTTGCTAGTTCGCGTCATAAAAGGAAAATCGAGCGCCCACCAAGCAAGACCTAGCACGGGTACGTAAAGCAGCTCTTTTTTCAAAAAGAAATTCAGAAACGGGATTTTGCCATGAAGCACTCGCTGCAACACTAAGATATCCACCCAACTTTGGTGATTGGCGATAACCAAGTACCAGTCTTTGCGTTTTAGCTCATCCAATCCGCTCACATTGAGCGTATACGGCGCAATGAGGTTTTGGCTCACAGAATTACACGCGACCCAGTTGCTTGCGCATGCTTTAGCAATATAGCTCATGGCTTTTTGCAATGGTGGGATGGGCAGTAGCTTAATCAAGCCACAAATAAAGATCGGTATAAACCAAAATATAGTGTTAACGGCGTACAGCAAGATGCTGATCACTTTACGAATAAACGACATTCATTCCCTCATCGTGTTTTACGGCAGAGCTGTATCATACCTTGAAAATCACACACAATTAAGCCGACCAGTTGGTCGGCTATAATTTATTCCATTTCACTATTTGAAAATCAATCTTCGAAGTAAGTATAACCTTCAAGTCCGGCGTTTAACTCTTGTAGATACTGAGCTTTAATTGACTCTGGCAACGACAAGGCCGCGACTTGCTGTGCATAGTTCTCAGATAACACCGCTTTGTCATAATGAACAAAGCGCAGTACATCTTCAACACTGTCGCCCTTGATTGCATTAGTGAGTTTATAACCCTCATCACAAAGCTCAACGTGTACTGAGTCTGTGTCACCAAATAAGTTATGTAAATCACCCAATATTTCTTGATAGGCCCCCACCAAGAACATCGCAACGTGATATTGCTCTCCCGGCACATACTCAGGAATGGGTAAACTTGACTCAATACCCGCCCCCTCAACATAACTGTTGATTTGACCATCAGAATCACAGGTAATGTCCTGAATAATCGCCCTTTGCGTCAACGGTTGATTGAGCTTGTCGATAGGCATCACCGGAAATAGCTGGTCAATACCCCACACATCCGGCAGTGATTGGAACAACGAGAAGTTCACAAACAGTTTATCAGCCAGCTTTTCATTGAGGTCGTCTAATACTTCTCGGTGTGCTCTCGCATTCTCATTTAAGCACTCACGCACTTTATGAAGTGTCGTGAAGTAAAGCTGCTCAAGCTGCGCCCACTCTTGCATGCTGATCAAACCATGCACGTATTGGTCGTGTGCATCGCTGAACAAGTGCATAGCGTCATGATAAGTTTCTAAAGCCATGCGAGGGGTTAGTTGTGACAACGAATGCCATAACTCTTGCAAAACCAATGGGCTGGTATCTTGTGGTTGCACCGGTTCGGCTTGATTTGGCGCTTTTTCTACGTCGATCACATCCGTGATAAGCATCGCGTGATGGGCAGTTAATGCTCGGCCAGATTCAGTAATAATATCTGGATGCGGAATGCTATTGAGCTCCGCAATATCATGAAAAGCATGCACCACATTTTTCGCGTATTCCGCCACCGTATAATTCATAGAGCATGAACTACGAGAACCTGAACCTTCATAGTCCACTCCGAGGCCACCGCCAACATCAACGATACGCAGCGGAACACCTAGTTGGTATAGCTCAGCATAGTGACGCGCACACTCTTTAAGCGCACGTTGGATATCACGAATATTGGCAACTTGCGAGCCGATATGGAAGTGTACTAACTGCATTAAGTGCAAACGATTATGCGACTTAAGTAGCTCAACCGCTTGCAGCACTTGGCTAGCAGTAAGACCAAACTTGCCTTTTTCACCACCGGTATTTTGCCACTTGCCCTTACCAACTGAATTAAGACGAATACGAATACCAATTGACGGTTCAATGCCTAAATCGTCGATTTCCTGTAATAAGGTATCCAGTTCAGAGAGCTTTTCAACAACTATGTTTACTTGATGACCCATCGCTTGACCAATGCAAGCTAGGCGCAAGAACTCACTGTCTTTGTAGCCGTTACAGACAATCGTAATAGGTTGGTGTGCCACACCCAAAATTGCCATCAGCTCAGGCTTAGAGCCGGCTTCAAGACCAACAAGACCACTTGGATGCGCTAATAACTTACTGACAACCGAGCGCTGCTGATTCACTTTTATTGGGTAAACACAAGTGTACTGGCCTTGGTAATCACGTTGAGTTCGTGCAGCAGTAAATGCTTGAGTCAAGGTATCGACACGATGTTTTAAAATGTCGGTAAAACGTACCAAAACCGGCAAAGTTAGCCCCTGCGCTTTAAATTGCTCAGTTAACTCTGGAAGAAGAATTGGTGGCTTAGTGCGATCACCATCAGGAAACGCCACTAACTGGCCTTGTTCATTGATATCAAAATAGCCGTCACTCCAGTGGGTAACGTTATAGATAGAACGTGCTGTTTGCAGACCCCAAGTCATTGCTGCTCTCAATTAATTCTTTATAAAGCTTCATTCTAATACGCGAGGCTAGTCAATGCGACCTAAAGTTGCGTTTTCATTAGCTTACAAACCTTATAAATAGCCCATGCTTGATTAGGACTAATATGAGGCAAAGTACAAAATGTTGACTAAAATTGATTGAGCAAAGGCGCAAGCACTGGCAAAATTGCCTTAATTTTTATCAAGTGTGAACACAATCATGGCAAACTTAGAAGCAAACCGTTGGTTTACAGAAATTAGCGACCGCGATGGCAGCGCTTTTTCACTTAGAGTCAACAAAAAATTAGACGAAATCCAATCACCATTTCAAAAAGTAGAAATGTTTGAAACGACGGATTTTGGTAACCTGATGATCATTGACGGTTGCACTATGGTGAGCACGCGTGAAAACTTTTTCTATCACGAAATGATGAGTCACCCGGCGCTATTCTCGCACCCTGCACCTAAAAATGTTGTGATCATTGGCGGCGGCGACTGTGGCACATTGCGTGAAGTATTAAAGCACCCTGGCGTTGAAAAAGTAACTCAGATTGATATCGACGAAGTTGTGACGCAAATGTCTTTGAAATACTTCCCTGAGCTTTGTGAGTCTAACAACGATCCTCGCGCAACTGTAATGTTTGATGATGGCATCAAATATATGCGTGAAGCCGAAGCAGAGTCTATCGACGTTATCATCGTTGATGGCACCGATCCTGTTGGCCCTGGTGAAGGTTTATTCAACCACGCATTCTACAAGAGCTGTTTAGCAGCGCTTCGCACTGGCGGTATCATGATCCAGCAGAGTGAATCACCACTGATGCACATGCCGTTGCTATTAGAAATGCGCGATGCAATGTTGGAAGTAGGCTTTGTTGATCTGCAAACCCTGCCTTTCCCACAGCCAATCTACCCAAGCGGTCTGTGGTCAGCAACGATGGCGCGTAAAGATCAAAAGTTTGCCGGATTCCGCGAGCAAGACGTTGATAACGCAACATTTGATACTGAGTACTACAACACAGGTATTCATAAGGGTGCATTAGCAACACCTAACTTTATGAAGCGTGCTTTCGAAAAGTAGGCCGAATCAAAATATAAACTTAATTGTTAAAGTGTGGTAGCTCATACCTGACTCTACAGCCTTGATGACTAGGTTAATATTTCACCTACCCTGAAGTTATGAGCGAACAACAGACGTTCGCTCTAGCTCGCACGGACAGAAACGTTTTAGGCCGTCGGGCGTATTAGGCGAATTTCGCATAAAAATTTCTATGGGCTAACGCCCGCGCAATAAGCGCGAGCTAGCGAGCGTCCTGATTGACGCGTTTGTTAGCTTGTGTTGCACGAATAAAATCAAGATCACTAGTGATAACTCCAATACCCGATGCGACAACGTCATCGTAGGATTGGGTGATCGATTTATGTCGAGACCATAGATAAACATCCGAACCATGGCTCTGTAATCTTGATGCTAGGCGTTCAGGATAGCCCCAAAAATATTTTGTCATCGAGGGAGGTATAAAAAGAATGGTGTTCCTGCAGGAATCAGGAACTAATCCCGCCCATCCAACTAAAAGATAATCTATTCCGCAACTCTTTACACTACCAACACTTGCTAACCGTAAAGATGAATCCTTGTTTCGAAACCACTCCATACCTTTTGAAGAGGTAATTACAACATGGCTAGATTTTTTTCCAGATAGATACTCATATAGAGTTTCGAATGAACGTATGTCGTTATCCTTTAGGTTTAACCAAAACTCATGCTTTGGATACCGTTTATAAAACGCCTCTAACTTAGAAATCCCAAAACCTTTTCCTCTAAATGGGAATGTCGCACCATCATCAAACGTATATCCATATCCTGCATCAATACTTTTCAACTGCTCAAATGATGTTTTATGTATCGGCCCAGACCCGTTTGTAGCACAATCTAACGTCCAGTCATGAAAAACAACCAGTTGATCATCACGAGTCCTGTGAACATTTAGATGAATTACGTTCGCTCCGGCTGCAACGGAAGAAGCTACAGCTTCTAGTGTGTTCTCAACAGAATTGATGTTTGATGCTTTTATTGAAAGGGCGGTACAGCCAGTTTTCTTTAGTTTTTCATAATTAACCGCGCTTCCGCCTCCTCGATAGGCCACGATCTCGCCATGTCGCTGTAGGTCAGGAACGAACACATAAGCGTTAACAACTCCTAGTATGATTATGCAAGACAGTGCGATCAAAAACGTCTTAACTATTTTTATAAACATTTATTACCTGAATCCTTGATAGATGGTCGATAAAAGCTAACGAGCCTGTAGAATAACTCGTTTCAAATTTGTTTTTGTAATCAACAAACGATAACTGAGTTCCTATTTTAATTCAATCGTTTAGTTGGGTGTGAGTTGTTATTTTAGGGCGTTTTTTTAAGCTG